>CALYAX010000013.1 GCA_944393665.1 uncultured Alphaproteobacteria bacterium | reverse complement strand
TGCAAAACCTACTTCGCCGACTGTCCCTCCAAATGCCAAACCGCCTATACCGATAACTGTCACATCCGCACGGCGGTATCAACGCCCTATGGCTGCGAAAAGTATTTCAGCGACTGTTCTTCCAAATGTGAGAAGGCTTATGCCGACAACTGCCGGAACTACAGTTCTAAGCCTGCGGCTTCGTCTTGTGCCAACGGCTGTGCCCAGGGCAAGACTTATGCCGATTGTTCCTCCAAATGTTCCGTCGGCTGTAAGGCCAAATGCGACACCGGATATCATTTAAGTTCCGACGAACTCAGCTGTGTCGCCGACAGCTGTCCCGGCGGGTATGAAGCGGGCAAAACCTGCGGTGCCGGATACAAACGTTTGCAATCCGGGCAGTCGGGAGCCACGCCCTGTTACAAATGCGAAGTCATCCCCTGCACGGCGGGGAGTACCAGCTGCGGCGGCGCTACCGTGGCTAAAGAAAACGGCTTTTATTCCGGCGAAAACAAATGCTACACCTGCCAGACCTGCGAGCAGGCCGGCAAAAAGACCTGCAACGGCGCTTGCATTGCCGCCTCCGAATGCTGCGGCGGATGTTCTGCCGGACAGGAGTGCCAAAACGGGACTTGTGTCTCGACGATGAGTGCCTGCGAGCAAAAAATCCGTTCTGTATGTACTGCCGCCAATAAATGTGAAATTAACGGAAAAAAATTAAGTTCTTCTGTCACTCAGATTGTTCTCTATGGTATTTCGTCTTATGATTTATCACAGCTTTCCGTTGAGGCCGTAGGGTCAATCAAAGGTGCAAAAGCTTATTCCGAATGCAGTACCGAGACGGTAAATGTTACCGGAACACTTAATACCACGAGTGCGAACGGCATTACATTTGCTTATCTGTCTTTTCGGAATGCGGGGTTTAAGACAAAAGGCTGCATGAGTTTCATACATTCTTCTCTGGCCGGCAATAACTCATTTACAAATATGGATTCCGCCAAAACAAATTTTATTTCGATTGACGGATATACCACATTTGGCAGTAATACGGATATTACGGACTATGATCTTGAAGTTGACGCTCCTCTGACTTTGCCGGTGCGGGTTCTTGGGTCATTTTATGTTTCCGGTTCAACAAAGATAAAAATTATAGGCGGCTCACAGGACGTGAATTCCGATGCTCCGATTAAACTGCAAATAGAATATCTGGAATTTAATAATGCTAAGCGCGGGGCAGGTCTCATTGCCAGTTTCAGTTCAGTGAAAGTCCGCTCAATAAATATTCGTTCTTCAACAAATTATAAAACGGAAATTGCTAATGGATTGGGAAAATTAGAGATTGATTCATTGGTGAATACGTATTCTCTGACCCAAGTCGTTAATGACCAGGGTTATATGACAATTGGTCATGTCAGTCTGGATTCCAGTAACATAGATATCGGAAATTATGGGTCGATGGTTATTTCCGCTGTCGGGTTAAGCGGCAGGGATTCAACTTTTGCCTTGAGGAATGATATTAACTGGCCGTCCGCTATCGGGTCGATTCCGTTGCTGGGAGGAGATTTTGTCGCTATTGAGGGTGTCGGAACTTACCGCGGCGGCGATTTTGTTCCCTTTATCCACCGTTATTAGGCAGATGAAACTTTCGGTGTTCGGAACTGTTCCTTTGGGAGGAGGAACAGTTCTGAATTATCCGGAGTATTTTAATCGACTTTATTGACGTAGGAAGCCATTAGTTTTTTGCGGCCGTAATCATCGAAGAACACTTCCAGTTTATTGCCTTCGGCGGCAACAATTTTGCCATAGCCGAAAGTATCGTGATGAACCCGGGTTCCGATTATATTTGAATAAGCAGCGCGATCAGAAGCATGACTGCGGGTATAGCTATAACGACTGTCGTCATCGTAGGTCACCTCATCATCGTTATTGTTCCAATTGTGTTTACCTGTATAATTATGCGGTTTAAATTTATTATTCCAGCCAGAATTATAATTATTACGGTTTTCTGTGTAAAAGTTAGTACATTTATTACAGATTTCAATATTAGCCGGCGGTAATTCATTAATAAACCGCGAGGGCAGATTATTCTGCCATTGTCCGTAAACCCGGCGGTTGTGAGCCATGAGGATATAAAGTTTCTGGCGGGCGCGGGTGATTGCCACATAGGCGAGGCGGCGTTCTTCCTCCAGGGCTTCAGTTCCGCCTTCATCCATCGCGCGCTGGTGAGGAAACAGTCCTTCTTCCCAGCCGGGCAGGAAAACAACATCAAATTCCAGGCCCTTGGCAGAATGCAGGGTAATCAATTTTACTTTGTTGGGGTCGGTGATATTGTCATTGTCCATTACCAGGCTGACGTGTTCCATAAAGTCTGCCAACGAGGGGTAATTGTCGGTGTCGCCCATCACGCTGATTAACTCTTTGAGGTTTTCAAGGCGTCCGGGAGCTTCGACCGATTTATCCATTTTAAGCATATCGATATAACCGGAATCTTCCAAGACCTGGCTGGCCAGATCATCAGGGGTGATGGCATTCAGGGCATGGCGCCATTCGGCAAAAGCGCTCATCAGGGTTGACAGAGCGTTTTTGGACTTTCCGCTGATCAGGCCTTCAGCAAGCATTTGTTCAATAGCCGTAAACATGGAAATGTGATGACTGCGGGCATAATCCTGAAATTTTTCAATTGATTTGGCTCCGATACCGCGGGCGGGTTTATTGATGATCCGTTCAAGGGCCAGATCGTCATGAGGTTGCAAAATGACCCGGAAATAAGCCAGGGCATCGCGGATTTCAGCGCGTTCATAGAATTTGAGACCGCCGATAACCTGATAAGGAATGGCGGCGGCGATAAATTTTTCTTCAAACGAACGGGTTTGCGCGGCAGTGCGCACCAAAACCGCCATTTGCGAATAATCAAAACGGTCGCGTATCAGGCTTTCGATTTCATCAACCACATACTGGGCCTCTTCATCACCGTTATAGGTGCTGACAACTTTGATTTTGCAATTATCAGCCTGATTGGCGGGAGAATTTTCCGCCACTTTCAGGGTCTTTCCGAGGCGCCCCTGGTTATGGCTGATAAGGCAGGAAGCGGCAGCCAGAATATTGGCGGTTGAACGGTAGTTGCGCTCAAGACGGATAGTTTTAGCGTCATCAAAATCTTTATTAAAGCGGAGGATGTTTTCAATCTCTGCCCCGCGCCAGGAATAAATTGACTGGTCGTCATCGCCGACGCAGCACAGGTTGCGGTATTTCTGGCAGAGCAGGCGGATGAGCATATACTGGCTGACGTTGGTGTCCTGATACTCGTCGACCATGATGTATTTAAAACGGTTCTGGTACTTTTCCAGAACGTCAGGATTGCTCATCAAAATTGTGAGGGCATACAAGATGATATCGCCGAAGTCGACACAGTTTAATTCCAGCAGGCGCGCCTGATACAGTTTGTAGACATTGGTAACAATATTTTCTTTGAAGTCTTCGCCTATTTTATCCACGCTGAGGCCTTTGTCTTTCCAACGGCCGATTTTATCAAGAATAGCCTGCGGCGGGTATTTCTGGGTATCAATGCCCTGAGCTTCGAGGATTTGTTTGATGACGCGTTTTTGGTCGTCTTCGCCTAAAATCGTAAAATTGGAGGAAAGGCCGACCAGCTCGGCATGGCTGCGGAGGATTTTGACACAAACCGAGTGAAAAGTGCCGAGCCAGACAGAATTGGCAACTTCGCCAATCATGCCTTCCACACGTTCTTTCATTTCGCGGGCGGCGCGGTTGGTAAAAGTGACGACCAGGCATTCCCAGGGATTAGCCAGATGTTGGGAAAGAATATAAGCCAGCCGGGTGGTCAGCACTTTGGTTTTGCCGGTACCGGCTCCGGAAAGGACTAAAACCGGTCCCTGCGTGGTTTTTACCGCATCAAGCTGTTCGGGGTTGAGCATATCGAGCCATGCACAGGACGGCATCAGCGCCGAGGCGTTGTCAAATGTGGGAGCTGCCTCGGGCTCGCTCAAATCAAATATATCATTCATCGCTAATCTTCTTGTTTTTTATCTCGGTTTGACCTATATATACATTATTGTGGAACGACTGTAAAGGAGCAATTCAATGCCGCGGACAAGTCAGGGAAAATTTGTGACCGAAGCCTCGAAAGTGTTTCAGGAGGGCGATGATTTTTGGCACAGCGGCCAGTATGAGGAAGCTGATTTAAGCTATCAGAAAGCTGCAAAACTTTATCATGACAATGACGATGCCGAAGGCGAGGCCTTTGCCTTGTCAAGACTGGGCGAACTTCAGCTGTCGCTGGATAATTATGACAAAGCGGAAAAAGCTTTGTCGGCGGCCGTAGAGCTGGTGCGCGATGCCGATTATGCCCAAAATACTTACGGCGAGGCGCTGATTAAGCTGGCAAAACTGGAAACCTCGCGCGGGCAGCTGCTTAAGGCCCGGCAAATTATCAAAAAGGCCAAAGAGGTTCTGGGGGCCATTGACAACCGCGATCTGCTTGGCGAGGCTTATGACCATGAGGCCTATATGTCTTTGCTGGAAAATAATGACGAGGCGGCGCTGAAGGCTTATCAAAAGGCGGCGGAGTTGTTCCGCGACGACGGAATTTCTCTCAAAGAAGCTTCAACGTTGCGGGCAATTGCACGAATCGAGATGAAGAATAAAAATTATGACCGGGCGCATGAAGTTCTGGAGCGCTGCCGCGATTTGTACCGTGAAAACGGTGATTTGCTCGGCGAGGCTTCAGCCCTGTCGGCAATCGGCTGCCTGCGCTATATTATCCGTGATATTAACAATGCCCGTAAGGCGCTGATGAAGTCGGTCTATTTATATGGCAAGGTTTCGCATCATTATGCCGAGGCCGAATCGCTGCTGTATCTGGCCAGGGTAGAAGCTTTTGACAAAGACAGCGGGGATTTTGAACGGGCAAAAGCCCATTACAAGCGCTCGATTGAGCTGTTTGACTTTATGGGCAATGAAACCATGAAGCACGCGGTGCTTGACGAATATTATAATTTCTTAAACCGTATCGGCGGCTGCTAAGGAAAGGAAAAACATGTCAGAGATCAGAAATAAAATCATCGGACTGAAAAAATATATGGACAGCCAGATTGTCGGCCAGGAAGAGTTGGTCAACAAACTGATTATTACGCTGCTGGCAGATGGCAATGCGCTGGTTGAAGGCGCTCCGGGCCTGGCAAAGACAAAAGCGATTAAGACGCTGGCTTCGGCGATTAAGGCCAAATATAACCGCATCCAGTTTACGCCGGACCTGCTGCCGTCGGATATTACCGGAAGCGAAATTTATGTGGCGGCGGAAGGTAAATTTGAATTTCGCAAAGGGCCTATTTTTGCCAATCTGATTCTGGCTGACGAAATCAACCGTGCCCCGGCGAAAGTGCAGTCGGCGCTGCTTGAAGCAATGGCCGAACGCCAGGTCAGCGTGGGCGGGCAGCGTTATAAGCTGCCGGATCTGTTTATGGTGATGGCAACACAAAACCCGATTGAGCATGAAGGGACCTATAATCTGCCGGAAGCCCAGCTGGACCGTTTTTTGATGTATATAAAAATTGACCAGCCGGAAGCCGAAACCGAGAAGAAAATCCTGCGTCTGGTCCGTCAGGAATATGAGCGGGCCTGCGGAGAAGATGACAGCTGCTGGACTAAAAGCGGGCAGACATTGGAACCGCTGAATATTGAAGATGTGCTGGCGGCCCGGCAGGAAACATTGCGGGTTCATATGAGCGAGGCGGTTGAAGAATATCTGGTGCAGTTGGTTATGGCTACCCGGCATCCTGAAAAATATGATGCCAAAATGGCCGGTTATGTGATGTACGGAGCCAGTCCGCGGGCAACGCTGGCGCTGGACCGCTGTGCTAAAATCCATGCGTGGCTGAGTGAAAAAGATTTTGTGACGCCCGATGATATTCAGGCCGTTGTTTTTGATATTCTGCGGCACCGGATTATTTTGTCGTTTGAAGCACAGGCTGAAGGGGTAACCACGGATATGGTTATTGCAAAGCTGTTAAAGCTGGTTCCTTTGCCTTAAGAGTTTTTGAAAAACAGTTTCATGCTTGTGTCTTTGCCGTTCATGTTCTTTTAGGCTCATGCCGCTTTAAAGCCGCGGCGCGGCAAGCTATTTTATCAAAGACAAAGTATTAGAGGTTAAACAATGATAGCGCTGAAAAAATGGTTTAAAAAAACTAAGGAGACGACCGGGGGAAACGGGTTGTATGCCTCTTTGGAAGAACTGATTGCCATGCGGCGCTATGTTCCCTATCTGAGGAGCGTTAACCAGCTTAAAACATTTTCCAAACAAGCCGGGGATATTAAGTCGGCCTTTAAGGGGAGGGGGATGGAGCTGGAAGAAATCCGCAGTTATACTTTTGGCGATGATGTGCGCGATATTGACTGGCGGGTGACTGCCCGCAAGGATACGCCTTATACCAAGCTGTATGCCGAGGAAAAAGACCGCGAGATTTATGTCTGGCTGGATTTATCAGCGCCGATGAGATTTGGCACCCGGCGGGAGTTGAAATCCGTGGCAGCGGCTAAGCTGGCGGCTTTGCTGGGCTGGATGGCCCTGGAAAATAAAGACCGTTTCGGCTGCGTGATTTTTGACGGTGCCGAGTCGCTGGTATTTAAACCAAATAACAGCCGCGCCCAGCTGATGGCGGTTTTGAAAAAAATTGCCGAGATGTCCCAGGCGGTTTTAGAAGATAAAAAAAATCTTCGGCCTCAGTATGTGCGGTCATTTCAGCAATTGGAGCGCACCGTCAAAAATCAGGCGACCGTTTTTATTTTGAGCGATTTTAACGGTTTTGACGATGCTTTGCAGCGGCAGCTGGCTTCTTTAGCCAAAAAAACACGGTTGTATTTATTTGATATTTTTGATGTTTTGGAAGAAGTGGCGCCGAGAGCAGGGGAATATCTGGCGGAATACGGCGGCAAGAGGCTGGTTTTTGACAGCGGAGCCAAGGTTTACCGTCAGGATTATCAAAATTATTTTGCCGAAAAACGGCAAAAGCTCAAAAATTTCTGCCGCCGTTTCGGGTGTCAGCTCAGCGAAATCCGCACTGATACTGAGTTTGCAAAAAAAATAAAAATCTAGTATCGAGAAACTTGACAAAAAAATCGAAAGGTGCTAATTTTATGCAGTAATTATTTTGTAACTTATAATTGAAGAAGAGAAGAAAAATGGTCAAATCAAACGATAACAGTTCATATAAAAGAGGGCAAGAATTACTCGATCAGGGAATGTATAAAGAAGCAATCGAACAGTTTGACGCTGCGATTGCCGAACAGCCCGGCTCATGGAAGGCCTTAAATTCCAAAGGTTTTGCGTTCCAAAAGCTCAGCAAGTATACCGAAGCGGTAGAATGTTTTGACAAAGCGCTGGAGCTTAATCCCACCTCGGTTGAAGTTTTGAACAACAAAGGTGTGACTTTAAGTATGCGCGGTTTGTATAAAGACGCGATTGCCTGTTTCAACGAGGCCGTTGCCATTGATAAAACCTCGCTTGAAGCTTTGAACGGGAAAGCGATTGCCCTGCAGCATATGTTCTCCTACAAGGAGGCGCTTGATGTGCTTGAAGAAGCCATGAAGATTGACAATAAACATGCCCAGACGCTGTTGAGCGTTGCGGTTACCCTGCAGAAACTTAAACAATACGACCGGGCGATCTCATTCTTCAAAAAAGTTCTGTCCGCCGATAAAAATAACATTAAAGCATGGAACGGAGTCGGCGTTACCTATCAGCTGATGGGTGACAACGCTTCGGCGATTAAATGTTTTACCAAGATTCTGAACATTGACAGCAGAGAGATTCAGGCTTGGATCAGTATCGGCTTTGTATATCAAAAAATGATGAAATTCGGCGATGCGCTCAAGTGTTACAAAAAGGCGCAGCTGATTATCGGCAACCGCTATCATCACAAATTGTACGATGGTTTAGCCAGTTGTTTAACCAAATTGTCGGAATTTGATCAGGCAATTGAGGTTTACCAGCAGATTTTCCAACGCGAAGAAGGCAAAAAGAAGTGGGATGCCCAGCGGTCTATGAAGTTTGTCAATAAACTGAAACGCAAGAAAGCCATCGGAACCTTGCAGGCACTGGTGCCACCGTCAGAAGCTCCGGCAAGTGCTGCTCCGGCTCCTGCCGAAACCCCGGCGGAAGCTCCCGTTGGCGACAGTGTTTTGTAATTTATAAAACATTTGAAAAACTTTATTGGTACGTGCAGGAAAGAAGATATCTGAGGGGGAATATACAAAAGGGGAAGATAAGAAGTATTTTTTCTTTTGAAAGAAAATGTTGTCTACCTGTCGACGTCCTAATTGATTGGAGAAAAACATCCTGCTTTAGACCGCAGGATGTTTTTTGTTTTAGTGGTGGCACTTGAAAGCGGATTTTCTAATATTATCTCTCTTGCAGCAACAGCTTTAAGGAGAAAGTGCTATGGGGACATTCTTGAAATATCTTTTTTATTTGATTTTGATTATTGTTATCTATTTGGTCGGCAAGGGGATTTATGACGGCACCATTGACAAACAGACCACGGTCGGTTCGGTTGTCAATCAGGTTGATGCCGGAGCTGAGCAGATTGCCAAAGATGCCGGCAATGCTATTGATAATGCCGTTGATTCAGCTAAAAACCGCAATGCGACACCGCCGGCGGCCTCAACTACCGGTCCGTCAGTAAATCCGACCGGAGTTGCAAATTAAATCCGGAGTTGCTCTTGAAAATCCTCCTTTGAAACGGAGGATTTTTGTTGTTTAAATCAATTCATCAACTTCTTCTACCGGAATATTTTTTTCATAAAAATGTTTCAGATACCGGCGCCCAGTGCGTTCAAGTTCTTCATCTTTTATAATCGACTGGTTGCTGCCGTAAACATTAACTTTAGAGGAATTGCTGGGGCCGGTATCTTCTTCAAAGACACCGCTGGCGGCCAGAGCCTCAAGAGTGTTGTTTATATAGCCGGCAGACGGCGTAAATCCGGATTTTTCTTCCGGTTCGGGCTGCTGATAATTTTGACGCGGCTGATGGTGTTCATGATTAGGATCATCACGAACCAGGATATTGTTGGTCGTATCAATATTTTCGACAAACTGCTCACTTTGTCCGGCGCTGTAATTTCGCGTTGAACGGGCGGTGGCTGGTGAGCTGCTTACTCTTCTGGCAGGGGCAATACTCATATGTTTTCTCCATCGGAAACAGGCTGTAATTCTTCAACCTTATTTAAATTATAACACAGGAAATTTAAAATGCCATAGCTTTTTGATTTCATGTGAAAAAAATCTCTTGTCTTTGACGGGTGGGGAAATTGTGCGGTGTTTTCCAAAGCGTGGCACTGCAGGAAAAGAAGCTATAAAAAATCCCCCGGATTTCTGCCGGGGGAGAGGACTGCAAATGACTGGTTAATTGTTATCGTTATTATCTTTGCCTTCGTTGTATTTGTCTTTCATTTCCTGAGCAAAGTCTTCGGTTTTATTTTTTACTTCATCAAACTTGTCGCCCAGATTTTCTTTGGTGTTTTCGACTTTGGCTTTGGCACTGCCCATTTTTTCACCGACACGGTGGAAAAATGATTCAATATGCGGCCAGGCCTCGCGGCTTTTTTGAACGGTCCATTCGCGAACCTGGTCAAGATTGATAACGCCAAACAGGGCGGCTACTAAAATCGCCAGCAAAATCCATGTAAACATTATTTTTCTCCTTTATGTTTTAATTGGTTGAGAACTTCAGTCGCGTCGTAATCGTCACAATAAGGTTCGATGGTTCCAATTATCCGGTTATATTCTTCACGCAGTTTTTTGATATCTGTTGCCGGGGCGGGTGCCGAGATTATCCGGCGGATTTTTTCCAGGCGGGAGAGCGCTGCATCTGTCAGGGGCGGGCAAGCTGCCGCCAGGGCCTCCATTTCCGAAAGATCTCCCAGAGCATAGCAGATACAATCACATCCCGCAGCGAGGGCTGCCCGGGCTTTTTCCGCAATGGTTCCGGACAGGGCATGCATATCAATCGCGTCAGAAATAAGCAGCCCGTTGAAGTTCAGCGTGCCGCGAATCAGCCGTTTAATTCCGGCAGAGCTGGAGGTTATCGGCTGTTGGCCGTCTATGGTACGGATAATAATATGAGCCGTCATTCCGGCCGGGCAGCCGGCATTTTTTTGAAAGGGCAGAAAATCAGCGGCCAAATCCGAAAGCTGCGTATCAATTTGCGGCAGATGGAGGTGCGGATCGACATTGGCGCGTCCATAGCCCGGCAAATGTTTGATACATGGGCAGATACCTGAATTAATATAAGCCTGAATCATAACCGAACCAAGGTCTGATACAACTAATTCACTAGCATTCAGGCAGCGGCTTTTGAGCACCGGAGAGGTATCGGGATGGATGAGGTCCAGCACCGGGGCAAAATTCATGTTAATACTGAGTTGTTTGAGATCGTGGGCGATCAGTACGGCATGAAGTTCCGCGGCCCGGCGGGCTTGCGGCAGCGGCAGTGCCCCCAGATCAATGGCTGCGGCGTAAGGAAGCCAGTGCGGTTCCCCGAGGCGCCGGACTCTTCCGCCCTCCTGATCAACGGCGATAATAACATCATCGCGGCCGATGGCCTGTCTGACGGACCGGACGAGTTCTGCAAGCTGTTCCGGGGTTTTGATATTGCGGCTGAACAGGCTGATACCCAGCGGATTGGCGCGGGCAAAAAGTTCCTTTTCTGCGGCGGTTAAAACCGGACCGGAACAAGATAAAAGCGCTGCCATAACAGGTTTGGACATCGCTGCCTCCATCAGATCAGCAGGGAAATGAAATACTGAGAGGTTTTAATCAGATACCAGCCAAAGGGGTTAAATTCAAATCCGAAATAACGGCAGATAACCGGCAAGATAAAAGCTACAAAAATGATGAAAACCGATCCGGCTCTGGCTGAATCCAGAAACTTTTGGACCCTGAGGTCCGAAGACCAGCCGAAAAGGATTTTTGAGCCGTCAAGCGGCGGAATAGGCAAAGCGTTGAAAACGGCAAGGACAATGTTGAAAACGACCATGTTGATTAAAAACAGGGCGACAATTCCCTGAACCAGCTGGCTGGAAATCAGCGGCGTCAGTTTTAGCAGTCCGGCAGAGATTACTGCCAGCAGGATATTCATCACAATACCGGCGGAAGCAACCAGAATAGTATCGCGTTTGGGGCTGGAAAGACGGGAAAAATCAACCGGAACCGGTTTCGCCCAGCCAAAAACGATGCCTGTCTGCGATAAAAGGAGCAGCGCAGGAAGAATCAGCGTTCCGAACAAGTCAATGTGACGAATTGGATTCAGGGAAAGGCGGCGCAGGCGTTTGGCCGTATCGTCTCCCAAAATCCATGCCGTATAGCCATGAGCCACTTCATGCAGGACGATGGCTATAATGATCGGGATAAAATAGACGACGATACTGAGTAACATTTATTTCTTCTTTACGATGCAGCTTCCGCCAAGGGCTTTAAGGTCATTACAAAGGTTGTCTGCTCCTGAACGGTCGGCAAAAGCTCCGGCTTTGAGGCGGTAAAATGTGCCTTTGGCGCCGAGATCAGCCGTTTCAACTTCATAAGGCTGGCCATTGAGAACCGGATATTTTTTTACCAAATTTTTCCAAGCGGAATCAATTGCCGTTTTGTTGGGAGAAGACATCAGCTGAACCTGCCAGGATCCTGCGGCAACAGTTTTGGGAGCCGGCCGGGCAGCCGGAGCAGCCTGAGGCTGCGGGGCGGGTTGAGGTGCCGGCTGAGGTGCGGGAGCAGGTGCCGGTGCGGAAACAGGTTCGGCAGCGGCCTGGCTTAACGGAACGGCGGCGGGTTTGGCTTCAGGCTCCTGAACGGGCTGGGGTTTGGGAGCCTCGGCAACCCGGATAATTTCTTCAACTTTTTGTTCGACGACGGTCGGCTGGGTTTGGGCCGTTACTTTGTCGGCGACGGAAGTTTCGGTTTGGGCGGCAATTACCGGAAGCTGCGGTTCTTCAGGAGGCGGGAGCAGATTTTCAACCACCGGGGCAGAGGTATCTTTTTTCTCAATAATATCATAGACTGATTTGTCCTGATTGAGGATTTCCATTCCGCCGGGTTCAGCAGGCTGGACTTTGACCGCGTTTTGCGGGCGCCGGATAACCGGAAGTTCGGCATCAGGAGCATCGGCATAGCGGGGAGAAAGGACAAACCAGCCGACAACGGCTGCCAGGGCTATTCCGGAAACAGCTCCGATAAAGACATTTTTAGAGCGGTTTATTTCATTTTTTTTCTCTTCAAAATTTTCCATATCCTGACCGCCGAGTTTCTGGCGGAATTCATCCAGGAAGTCATCGTCTTTATTGTCATTGCCAAGGTTAGAAAACATTTATCGCTCTCCTGCTTTTGTAGTGGATCTCCTTCATATGCGCCTATGCTAGACTAAAAAACTTTATAAGTGCTTAACAGAATTTCTAAAACCGGGTATGGACGTCAAAGAGTTTGCGGTGTTCTTCTACGGCGGCCATGTCGGTCATTCCGGCGAT
This sequence comes from uncultured Alphaproteobacteria bacterium, assembly GCA_944393665.1. GTDB lineage: Bacteria > Pseudomonadota > Alphaproteobacteria > RF32 > CAG-239 > CAZU01. The sequence goes on along the minus strand of CALYAX010000013.1, from coordinate 32,713 downwards.
ATAGGCGCAGACGGTTTCTGCCAGTTCTTCATCAGAGGGGGCAGATGCCAGATTGCGCCGCAGTTCCATAGGCAATAATTTATAATCGGTCATAAACAGTTCAAACAGCTGCTCAACAATTTTTTGGGATTTCATATCCATGCGGGCAATGGAAGTGGTGGTGTAAAAATGGGTTTTGAGGAATTGGCGCAGCAGGGCGATATCTGCCGTCATGGAAGCCGAAAAACCGGCGGTAAATTGGCGGCTGTGCCTGATATCCGCCGCGGTTTCGATGTTATTTTCCAGCAGGTTTTCACGGGTGGTGTCCAGAATATCATCAATCATGCGCGCTATCAGGGTACGGGTAACGGCATAAATACGGATATTGCCGTCAGCGCCCGGGCAGCCGCGGTCAAACTCGCGGATGATTTCGGCGATGAAGGGAAGTTCGCACAGTTGTTCAATCGTGAAAAAACCGGCACGAAAACCGTCGTCTATATCGTGGTTGTTATAGGCAATATCATCTGCAAAAGAAGCGACTTGAGATTCTAAGGAAGAGAAATGTTTCAGGTCGAGATCAAAGCGGCGGTTAAACTCTTTCAGGTAAGTATTGCGGGGGCGTTTGATCGGCCCGTTGTGTTTTACGGTGCCTTCAAGGGTTTCCCATGAGAGGTTGAGGCCCTCAAAACCGGGATAGTGTACTTCCAGCCTGGTCATGATTTTAAGCGAATTGACATTGTGGTCGAAACCGCCGAATTTGCGCATGGCATTATCAAGTCCGCGTTCTCCGGCGTGGCCGAACGGCGGATGGCCGAGATCATGCGCCAAAGCAATCGCCTCGCCGAGGCTTTCGTTGAGATTGAGGCAGTTGCACAGGGTGCGGGTGATTTGAGCAACTTCGATACTGTGGGTCAGCCGGGTGCGGTAATTTTTACCTTCGTGATAGGCAAAAACCTGCGTTTTGCCATCTAAGCGGCGGAAAGCCGAAGAATGAATCAGCCGGTCGCGGTCGCGCTGGAACGGAGATCTGAAACCATCGGGAAAATCAGGGTAAAGCCTCCCGCGGCTGGCAGCGGGGAGAGTGGCATAAGTTGCTAAGGGCATGTTTTTTTCGCTTTCATTAGTTATATTTTTAATGTAATGTATAGCTGAATTAATCATAAAGGTAAAAAATGTTAATAGCAACTTATAATGTGAACTCGATTAATGCCCGGCTGGAAAATCTGCTGGAGTGGCTGAAAGCCGCCCGGCCGGATGTGGTTTTGCTTCAGGAAATTAAAAGCGAGTTCAACACCTTTCCTTTTTTTGAACTGCAGGCCGCGGGATATGAGGCGAAAATCCTGGGGCAGAAAAGTTATAACGGCGTGGCGATTTTGAGCCGGCATAAGCTGAAAGTCACGGCGGAAGGCCTGCCTGGTTTTGAAGATGTTCACGCCCGTTATCTGGAAGCCGAACTGTCTGCGGAAGGGCAGGTGTTCCGGGTGGCGTCGATTTATCTTCCCAACGGCAACCCGCCGTATAATGATCCCGATGATGATTCCAAATATGTTTATAAGCTGGCTTGGATGGATGCGTTGCTAAAACATGCCGGAGAGCTGCTGCGGCTGCGCCGGCCGGTGCTGCTGGGAGGGGATTTTAATGTTATTCTGACAGAGCGCGATGTCTTTGATCCCGAACCTTTTCGCAACAACGCGCTGTTCCGCGAGGAGGTTAAACAAAAACTGACGGCTTTGCAGTATCTGGGTTTTTATGACGCTTTCCGCACGTTGCATCAGCAGGAAAACGGCTATACTTACTGGGATTACGGCGGGGGCTCTTTTGCCACCGACCAGGGGATGCGGATTGATTATTTTTTCCTGTCTCCCGATGCGATGGATATGCTTGAAAGCGTTGAAGTTGACAAAGCGCCGCGGCGCGGGACTAAACCGTCTGATCATACCGTTTTGAAAGTTAAACTAAAATAATGAGCAAGAAGAACGAAAAAAATACCCTGCCGGCAACATTGATTTTTGAGGTCTCCGCAATTTCTGCCGACGGCGATATGACAGCTAAACCGGTTGATTCTGAAATCTGGGTCAGCAAAAAGACGTTTCTGGTGCTGGAGAATAAAAAAATTAAGCCGGTTTTGGAGAAAGGCGACCAGTTTATCGGTAAAGTTCTGAAACGTCAGGGCGAATGGGCAACAAAGCCGGTGGCGCGAACGATGATGGCCGACGGCGGAAGCGAGAAGATTTACGGTATTATCGAAAAGCGGGGAAAACAGTTTTATCTTAAGGCTTCGGAAAGAAACGCCCGCATGAGTTATCTGCTTGACAGGATTCAGGGGGCGGCAGAAGGCGATTTTGTCAGCGCCCTTTTGGCGGGAGACGATAAATTCAAACAGGTGCATATTGTTAAAAACTTTGGTAAATATGACCTGAACAAAGCGACAGCGGCGCTGATTTTGGAAAAATACGAGTTGCCGCATGAGTTTAATCCGCAGATTGCCAGGGAGCTGGAGGCGTGTCAGGTTTGCGAAGGCAAAGGCCGGGTTGACCTGACCAAGGTTCCGCTGGTGACAATTGACGGCGAAGATTCAAAAGATTTTGATGACGCGGTTTGGGCCGAGCGTTCGGATAACGGGTTTAACCTGATGGTGGCGATTGCCGATGTGTGCTATTATGTGAAACCGGGCAGCGAACTCGACCGCGAGGCGTATAAACGCGGAAATTCGGTTTATCTGCCGAATATGGTTATTCCGATGCTGCCCGAAAAACTTTGTAATGATTTATGCTCGCTGAATCCGAAGCAAAAACGGGCCAGCATTGTTTGTCTGATGGAAATTGACCGGGACGGCAAATTGCTCAGTTTTGATTTTCAACGGGCGTTGATCCGTTCTGCCGCAAGGCTGACTTACCGGGAAGTACAGGAGGCTCTGGACGGTAAAAAATCTGACAATATCGCGCCGGTTTTCAAACAAGTGGTCGAACCGTTGCATGAAGCTTTTCAGGCTTTGGAAAAAGCCCGGCGGAAGCGCGGTGCCCTGGAGCTGGTTACCGATGAAGTGAAGATAAAAATCGGCAAAGACGGGACGATTCAATCGGTGAGCAAAGAAGAACTGTTTACCTCCAATAAAATTGTCGAGGAGTTAATGATTACGGCTAATGTGGCCGCAGCGCTTGCGCTGGAAAAAAGCCGCCTGCCGGTGATGTACCGGGTTCATGACCGGCCGCAGCCGGAAAAGCTGGCCGCTATCGGGCCGCTGTTGAAAACGTTGCATATGAAACTGCCGGAACAGCCGGCGCTGAAACCGTCGCATCTTAACAAACTGATTGATAAATGTCATGACAGCTGTTACGCCAAAGGAATCAGCGATATGGTCTTAAGGCTGCAGTCCCAGGCACAATACAGTCCCGAAAATATCGGCCATTTTGGTTTGGGTTTGAAAGATTATGTTCATTTTACTTCACCGATCCGCCGTTATGCCGATCTTTTGATACACCGTGCGCTGGTACGGGCTTTTGAAATGCCTGACGGCGGCGGTTTGGAAGAAAATGCCTCGGTTAAGCTGTTTGAGGAAATCGGCCAGCATTTGTGCGAGACCGAACGCAAGGCGGTTAATGCCGAACGGGATCTTACGGCACGGTTTTTATCGGCTTATCTGCAGCCGTGCGTGGGGCAGGTCTTTGATTTAAAAGTGACAGGAATCAGCAATGCGGGGATTTTTGCACAAATTGAAAATATGGGGGCGGAGGGCTTAATCCCGCTGACCTCAATGCCGGGAGATTATTATGATATTCCCGAGGGAAATCTGGAGATTATCGGCAGCAACCGCGGCCTGCGCCTGCGAATGGGTGAAATGTTTAAAGGACGTCTTGTTGAAGCTTCGCCGATTACCGGGGGATTGATTTTTAAGTTCATTGATCCGGAAGAAGGAGAAGACTATTTTGCCAAAGGCTGCCGCAAAAGCGGTTTTAATGCTCCGGACCCGAATTCGAAACGGCAAAAAGCAAAAGCACGGAGAGCTGCCGTGAAAGAACTCAGATCAAAAAAGCGCGAGGCCAAAAAAGTTAATAAGGCTGCGCAGGCAGGAACAGAACTTGATAAGGAAAAAGCGGAAAAACGGGCGGAGTAAGGAAAATGAAGAAGATTTGGCTGATTGCAGGCGCCTTTTTGCTGCTGCCCTGGAAAGGAATGGCGGCAGATACCGGACTGCTTGAAGAATCTTTTCGCAAGGTGCCGGAGCACTATATAATGCCGGTTGATGTTGAGACCGTTGCCATGCGTCTGCTGAAAGGAATTTCGGCTGTCGATAAAAATTTGAAAGTCGGCAACGACCGCGACAAGATCAGTTTGTATTATAAGGGGCAGCTGGTTAAAAGCCTTTTTAAGCCCGAAGACAAAAACAACGTGGCCGAATGGGTGGAAGCAAGTTCTGAAATTATGGATCTGGCTGTTAAAAAGTCACCGCTGGCTGAAAAATATGATTTTAAAATGGTTGACCTGATGTGGAGCGAAGCGGTTAAGGCGTATGATGAGGATTCCAGATTTTATTTCAGCCCGGAAGATCAGAAAATGAAACAGCCGCGGCGGCTGCGCAATACTCAGGCGGAAATGCGCGGCGATAACCTGTATATCCGGCTGCGGGCTTTTAATGCCGCCAGCCGCCAGGCATTGGAAAAGGCGCTGGCCGAGAACAGCGGGGCCAAAGGAATTATTCTGGACCTGCGCGGCAGTCCGGGAGGTATGTTGAGCGAGGCGGTGGAACTGGCGGATTTGTTTATTGACGAAGGGATTGCCGCTTCGGTCAAGAGCCGTCAGGATACTGTTTATTATAATACTAAGCCGGGCGATATGTCACAGGGCAAAAAGATGGTGGTTTTGGTAGATGGCAATACGGCGTCGTCGGCAGAGGTTCTGGCTGCGGCTCTTCAAGAACAAAGCCGGGCCAAACTCGTGGGAACATTGACCTATGGCAAGGGCACCCAGCAAAATCTGATTGAACTGGGCGACGGGGCAGTGCTGGCGCTGACCCATGCGCTGGTTTATACCCCGTCGGGCAACCGTCTTAACGGCCGCGGCGTGCTTCCCAATTACTGCACGTTTGAGATGCCGGAAACCAAAAATATTGATAATTTGCTCAGCTGGGGGGAAAATCATCCGTGTCCGGCGGAAGACCGCAGCGAGAGCAGTTTGGATGTTGCCGTAGCCGAAGAGCTGCTGAAACGCTGAATTCCGCCCCTAAATGACAAAATTTGTAAAATTGTAGTTGACAGCGCCGCAAAAAAATGTATATTGGCGCTAAATGTTTAAATTAACCACTTAATTAAAGAGTATATCAAGATGGCAAAAGCAATTAAAGTTAAAGTAAAATTGGAAAGCACTGCCGGTACCGGTACCTTTTATCTTGCTGAAAAAAATCCGCGGACTCATCCCGAAAAACTGTCATTGAAAAAGTATGACAAGAAATCGAAAAAGCATGAAGAGTTCGTTGAGAAGAAACTGAAGTAATTTTTCTCAGATGCTAAGATTTTAAGGACGGCTGCCGGAAAAGGCAGCCGTTTTTTGTCAGGGTTAGTTTAAGCTTTCTCCAACGGATGTGCAGAAGCGTATTCCCGGCTCAGGGTCTCGGTCTGCATGTCGGTGTAGCGCTGGGTTGTGGAGAGGGACGCATGACCCAATAATTCCTGAATGGAGCGCAAATCGGTTCCCTCAGCCAAAAGGTGAGTTGCAAAAGAGTGGCGTAAGGCATGGGGCGTCAATGTATCAGGAAGGCCCAGAAAACCTCGTATCTTTTCCAAAGTCCGCTGGACAATGCGCGGGCTGACCCGCTCACCTCTTGCCCCCAGAAATAACGGTTCGCCGTTGGTGAGATGATAGGGGCAGGCCGCCAGGTAGGCATCAACTGATTCTTTAACAATCGGAAGGAGAGGGACAATACGTTCTTTATTGCCCTTGCCTTTGATCCGAAGGAAATCGTTATGGTTAATATCACCGACATTGAGGGCAAGGGCTTCAGAGATCCGCAAACCGCATCCGTATAATATTGTAAAAATGGCGGCATCTCTAAGTCCCTGCCACTCTTCACGGCCAAATTTTTTTGCAACATCCAGCAGTTTGAACGTTTCCCTGACCTCTAAGGCCCGCGGCAGCAGTTTGGGACGGCGCGGGGTCGAGATAACGCTGATGGCGGTATTGGTCAGGATGCGATTGCGTCCCAGCCAGCGGAAAAAGTTTTTGAGGGTGGACAGTTCGCGGGCAACAGAGGTTTTTTCTATATGACGGGCCGCCCTGTCGCTTAAAAAGGCCCGAAAATCGCGTATATCTATTTCTGCCAGATCAGAGGTGTTGATATTATGTCCGAGATAATCCGCCAGAAAATCAATAAATTCCCGCAGGTCACGAGCGTAGCCGTCAAGAGTGTGGGGAGAATACCGCCGCTCATTAATCAGCCAAGACTGCCACTCGGCGATATGGGAGTTTAAAACGGCATCGGCTTTGTATTTGATTTCCTGTTTCATAAATTTATCATAAATCCAAGGAGTTAAATTTTTAATTAATGGCCGGAATTTTGTCATGGCCTGTTAACTATATATTTACTAATTAAGGGAAGAAACTTAATTTTGGCTTAATGAAAATGAAATTTTTGACAGATATTCCGGCTGAATGATTGACAAAATTTTCCGATAATGGTATTCTGACAGCAATAAGAAAAATTATTAATAAATTAAAAAATAAAAAACCATGGAAAATATCTTGGAAAAAATAACCGGCAGCAATTTAGAAAACCATATCGGGTTAATATGGCTGATTGCGGCAGGCATTTATTTGTTTATCGTTTATCTGCGCTTAAAATGCCGCCGTTACCGCGCTTTTATGGTGCAGACCGGAGAAAATTTGGAGCTTGAAATCCGGAAGATGACATCCTGGATTGAGGGGTTGCTGGTTGCGGACGGGTTTGTTCTCTTTGTGGGAATTCTGAGTCTGCTTCCACCGGACAGTGACCGCTATTTAACAGCAGAAAGCGCCGGGGTTACTTTTTTGCTGCTGACTGCGGTGTCAGTGGTCATTATTTTAATTTGTTCCGGTATTCTCTTTCTTTTGTTAGAAGCCGGAAAATGTTTCATCGAAAAAATTAAAAAATCATGATTAAAGATATTTGGTGGTATGTGATGGCAAAAATGACGATTGATGACATCATTTTTGTCGTAAGTCTGGGTCTGTTAGGATTTTTTCTCGGATCTGCAGCAGCTTTGACCGTTTGCAAGGTTAAGAAATTAAATATGAACTCGGCAAGAAAATATCTGGTATGGTCAGTGTGGCCGGTTTTGGGACTGTTGTGGTTCTGCAATTATGGCAGCCTGACCTCCGAGACGATTTTGAAAATCGGCATCGGGGCGGTTATTTTATTCCTGCTTCGAGGATTTTCCTATTATTACAGCAGATTTAAATGGAACATTTAAAAGCTTTGTCCGGAAAACCGGACAGAGCTTTTATTTTTGGGGATTGATGGGGCAACGGGGTTTTCATTTGCAGGGGAGCGGGGTAAGATAAGCGCAAAGGAGATTGCCGTTGATTATAGGAGTTTTATTGCCGCTGCCGTTTAATGAGCCGTTTGATTATCAGATCGACGGTGATGTTGTGCCGGGCGAACTGGTGCGGGTGCCGTTCGGACGCGACGTGCTGGTCGGCGCGGTTTGGAAAAAAGGCAAAAGCTCCAATTTGGACGACAGTAAGATAAAATCTGTCATCGAAAGAATCAATTTTCCGCCGTTAAGCCCTGAATTGATGAAATTTATTGATTTTGTCGCCAGGTATAACATGGCCTTTACCGGTCTGGTGCTGAAGATGGTTTTGAGTGTCAAAAGTGTTTTTGATGATCCGAAGATGACCGTTTTATACGAGCTTTCCGGCAAGACTTTGGCAGAAGCCAGGCTCAAAAATTCTGATGCGCGCTGGCGGGTGATTGATTTCTTGAAGTTTGCACCGTTTAACCGCCAGGAAATTGCCGCCGGAGCCGGCGTGGGACAGCCGGTGATTAAAACTCTGATAGATGCGGGCGTGCTGCGTCCGGTTTTGATTGAAACCAAAAAAGAATTTGCCAGGCCCGATGCCGGATTTCATAAAGTTAACCTGACGGATGAACAGCAACGCGCAGCTGACCGATTGGTCAGCGAAATCGGCAATGGTTTTAATGTGACGCTGCTTGACGGGGTGACCGGGTCAGGCAAGACGGAAGTATATTTTGAGGCGGTGGCCCGGGCATTGGAGCTGGGAAAACAGGTTTTAATCATGGTTCCGGAAATTGCCCTTACCAGCCAATGGCTGGGCCGTTTTGAACGCCGTTTCGGGGTTAAGCCTGCCAAATGGCATTCGGCCCTGGGCAACCGGGAACGGGCGGATACCTGGAAAGCGGTTGCGGAAGGCCGGGCCAAAGTTATTGTGGGTGCGCGGTCTGCTTTGTTTCTTCCTTATCAAAATCTGGGGCTGATGGTGGTTGATGAGAGTCATGACCAATCGTTCAAGCAGGAGGATGTGGTCAATTACCAGGGGAGGGATATGGCCGTCGTCCGCGCAAAATATGAGCAGATTCCGGTGATATTAGCAACGGCAACGCCGGATCTGGAAACGGTTGTCAATGTGGAAGAGGGGAAATATGACCTGCTGGAATTAAAAAGCCGCTATGCGGCGGCCGCGCTTCCGGAAATTAAAATTATCGACCTGAAAGCAGACAAGCCGGTCAAAGGATCCTGGGGTGTTTCCTGGCTGGCGCCGACCCTGGTAAACGAATTGAAAGACAATCTGGAAAAAGGCGAGCAGTCGATGCTTTTTCTGAACCGGCGCGGCTATGCCCCGCTGCTGATCTGCCGGGACTGCGGCCACCGGATTGCCTGTCCGAACTGCACGGCATGGCTGACGGAGCATAAAAAGACCCGTTCGCTGATTTGTCATCATTGCGGTTTTTCGATGCCAACCCCGAAAGAGTGTCCGGAATGCCATTCCGAAACCGGGCTGACGGCCTGCGGACCCGGGGTGGAACGGGTTGCCGAGGAGGTTAAATTCCGTTTTCCTGCGGCTAAAGTAAAGATTCTGTCCAGCGACATAACAGCTTCATTTGCCGAGGTTTCTTCTGTTATTGCGGAAATGGAGCGCGGGGAAGTAGATATTTTAATCGGAACACAGATTTTGGCCAAGGGCCACCATTTTCCCAGCCTGACACTGGTGGGAATCGTTGATGCGGATTTGGGACTGATGGGGAGCGATCTGCGGGCCAGCGAACGAACGTTTCAATTATTGTCCCAGGTTGCCGGGCGTGCCGGGCGGGGCGAGAAGAAAGGCACGGTTTTTCTGCAGACGCTGTATCCGGAAAATGCCGTTTTGCAGGCATTGGCTGCCGGAGACCGCAGCCGTTTTATGGAGCTTGAAAAACAGAGCCGGCGGATTTTAAAAATGCCGCCTTTCGGGAAGCTGGCGGCGCTGATTGTATCCGGCCCGAATCAGGAAGAAACCGAACGCGTTGCGCTGCGTTTGGGGCAATGCGCGCCGAATAATGATTTTATTACCACGCTGGGGCCGGCGCCGGCGCCGATTTTTATGCTGCGCAACAAGTATCGTTACCGGCTGTTGCTGAAAACCAATAAAAATATTAAGATTCAAGATGTTATCGCCCATTGGCTGGCGATGGTGCAAGTTCCCGGCCGGGTACGGGTTGAAACTGATATTGACCCTTATTCTTTCTTTTAAAATTTTCTGCAATTTATTTTAATCCAAAAGCCAGCTTTGTTTTTGGAAACAGCAGATTATGTGAGTGTGGCAAAATTAAATTTTTAGTTTAAATTAAATTATTAAATTATGAAAACTGAAACATTACTGGAAAGAGCCAGCAAAAGGCCGGTCAGCAAAATTCGTTTTTTGGAAGAAGGCTTTTATGTGCTCAATTTAGAGAAACTGGAGGAGTTGTTTACCGCTGACGGGGTTTTTGTTGCCCGGGGAAACCGTTGCTCGGTTATGAACGGCGGTTATTATGAAGTTTGCCGGGGCGGTCTCAGTTCTCTTTTTGACAAAGAGGGAAGACTGGTTCACAGCGGCGCGCAATGTTATTTCGGCAGCCCGTACCGGAAAAAGTTTGTCGCCCAATATGACGGGAGGTATGAAATCCTTAATGAAACAGGGTTTTCCGAGGCAACAGTTTCGTCATGGCCGGAGATCTATGATACCGGTGGCTACAGCCTTAAAACGCCGGAAGGTTATTGTTTGTATAATGCCGAAGGCCGCAAAATAGCCGGTCCGGCCAATGAGTATATTTATGTCGGCAAGGGTTGGTATACTGAGGAGTTTAAACAGGGGAATTCTTACCTCTATCATATTCTTAACGCAGAGGGAGAGCGCCTTTATGAAAAAATCAACGGGTTACAGGTGGCTGATGACGGCAGTTATGTAATTTCCGCCCATAAAACTGAAACTCTTTATGATGCCGGGGGAAATGTCAAAGTCGGCCCTTGCCGCAGTATCGAACTTGGAGATGACGGGCGCTATATTCTCCATAAGTCGGGAAACAGCATGGTTTTCAGTTCTTCAGGCAAGCTGCTGACTGACAAGGTATCCTTTGTCCAGTTCGAACCCAACGGCTGGTTTGAAATTGTACGCGGAAATGTTCGCGGCCTGTACGATGAAAACTTACGGCTTATTCATGAAAATGCAGAATCATATTCGGTTTATGGGCAAAAATGGTTTGCAGTCTGTTATGCCGGCCGGTGCGAGTTGTATTCTCCCGAAAAAAAACGGGTATTACACGGAAATATGAAAATCTATCCTTATAATGCCGGCGGATGGTTTGCCGTTGAGGCCTGCGGGAAACATTTCGGTCTTTGTATTGATGAATATTCCGCTTGGAAAGACCAACTGGCCGCTTCAATCCGGCGGCAGTATCCGCTGCAGGGAAACCAGGCTGATTATTACCTTTATTTGCTGCTGATGATGGTTTAAAAAAAGCGCTTCACCTTCGGGTGGGGCGCTTTTTTTGTGGTTAAGCCCTTTCTTTTTTACAAATTAAATTTATCTGCGGTATGTATTAATAAATTAGAAACTAATTGATGGTTAAATTGAACCAGTTTAAAAATTCCGGGTAATTTGAGTTGAAAAAGGTTTCAAAAAATAAGATTGCGGTCACCTACGGATTAGCTTTATACGAGGCAGCTGTTGAAACAAACGTGCTTGAAAAAGTGCGTGAAGATGTTTGCAAGCTGCAGGAAATTATCCGTCAGGACGGAGAGTTTATGGCCGCACTGGCGAATCCGCTATGGGAGGACCAGGCTAAACGCGCGGTGCTTTCAGAAATCGGTGCCAAGTTGAAATGGTCTGCTGATACACTGCGTTGTCTGGATGTGGTTTTGGAGAATCGGCGCTTTAAGGAACTGCCGCTGATTTTGGAACAATTCGGGCATATTTACTACCAGAAAAAAAATCTTGCCGAAGTGGAAATTGCCAGCGTCAAACCGCTGAGCGCTTCCCAGCAGAAACGCCTGCAAACCAGCATGGAAAAACTGCTCGGGCGCCAAGCCGTGCTTAGTTATAAGCTTGAGCCGGAGCTAATCGGGGGATTAAAAATTATTTACGGCTCCAACCTGATTGACAATTCGGTGGCGAGCAAATTAAACCGTTTGGAAAATATGATGAAAGGTGATTAAGAATGTCGGTATCCGCTAGTGAAATATCTTCGATTATCAAAGATAAAATTGCCAATTCCGATGTCACAGTCGATGTCGCCGAAGTGGGGCAGGTGCTTTCCGTTGGTGACGGTATTGCCCATATCTACGGTCTGGATAAAGTGCAATCCGGCGAGCTGGTCCAGTTTGAGAGCGGCGTTAAGGGAATGGCGCTGAATCTGGAAGAAGACAATGTCGGCGTGGTAATCTTTGGTTCTGACCAGGAGATTAAAGAAGGCGATACGGTTCGTCGTACCGACCAGATTGTGAGCGTTCCGGTAGGAAAAGAACTGCTGGGCCGCGTGGTTGACGCTTTGGGACAGCCGATTGACGGTCTGGGACCGATTAATGCCAAAGAGTTCAGCCGTTCTGAAGTCAAGGCTCCGGGAATTATTCCGCGGCGTTCGGTGCATGAGCCGATGCAGACCGGCCTGAAAATTGTAGACTCCCTGATTCCGATCGGCCGCGGCCAGCGTGAGCTGATTATCGGCGACCGCCAGACCGGTAAGACCGCCATTATTCTTGATACGATTATCAACCAGAAGAAAATTAATGATGCCGCCAAATCGGAAAATGAAAAACTTTACTGCGTGTATGTGGCGGTCGGGCAAAAACGTTCGACGGTTGCGCAGGTTGTTAAAACCCTGAAAGATTACGGCGCTTTGGATTATACGATTATTGTTGCGGCAACGGCCTCCGATCCGGCGCCGATGCAATATATTGCTCCGTATTCGGGAGCAGCGATGGGAGAATATTTCCGCGACAATTCCATGCATGCGGTTATCTTTTATGATGACTTGTCCAAGCAGGCAACGGCTTACCGCCAGATGTCCCTGCTGCTCCGCCGTCCGCCAGGACGCGAAGCCTATCCCGGCGATGTCTTCTATCTGCACTCACGTCTGCTGGAGCGTGCGGCGAAGATGAATGATGAAGAAGGCGGCGGTTCTTTAACGGCGCTGCCGGTGATTGAAACCCAGGCGGGTGACGTTTCGGCGTATATTCCGACCAATGTTATTTCAATTACCGACGGACAGATCTTTTTGGAAACCAGCCTGTTTTATCAGGGTGTCCGTCCGGCTGTTAACGTTGGTATTTCGGTATCACGCGTGGGATCGGCGGCTCAGATTAAAGCAATGAAACAGGTTGCCGGAACCATGAAACTGGATTTGGCCCAATATCGCGAAATGGCGGCTTTTGCACAGTTTGCCTCGGATTTGGATGCTTCAACCAAACAGTTGCTGAACCGCGGCGAACGTTTGACCGAGATGCTGAAGCAGCCCCAGTATCATCCGATGCCGGTTGCCGAAGAGGTTGTGGCGATTTTTGCCGGTGTCCGCGGTTTTCTGGATAAAGTTCCGGTCAGCTGCGTGCATGAGTTTGAAGAAAAGGCGCTTAATGAAATCCGGGCCAGTCACAGCGAGTTTTTAACTGAAATCGCCGAGAAAAAAGTGATTTCAGAAGAACTGGAAAGCAGACTGCTGGCATTTTATGAGAACTTCACCACCCGTTATTGCGAGGCTAAAGAGGCCGCTGCAGCATAGGATTGAGAGATTATGGCAGGTTTAAAAGAATTAAGAACCCGGATTGAGAGTATTAAGTCGACCCAAAAAATCACTTCGGCGATGAAGATGGTTGCCGCAGCCAGACTGCGCCGGGCTCAGACTCTGATTTCGCGCTCGGAACCATACAGCCATAACCTTGATGTTGCCGCCATGCGGGTCTTGCAGGAACTTAAGGATGAAGAGCAGGCCAAAGGCGTGACTTATCTTCTGCCCAAGCTGATGCATGATGTTTATAAGCCGCAGGTTTATGTGCTGCTGGTGTTTACCAGCAGCCGCGGCCTGTGCGGAAACTATAACCATAAAGTTGCAAAGCTCGCTGCGCAGCGGACGGAAGAATTGTTGCGTGAAAACAAGCTGGTGACGTTGATTACCATCGGCAAAAAAGGTCATGATATTTTGAAAAAGAAATATGGGAGCCTGATTATCGACCGGTTTGAAGATGTGGCTAAAAAGGGTGCCGAGTATAACGAGGCGGCCGATTTGGCAAACAAACTGATGGAAAGTTTTGAAAAAGGCGAAGTCGATGTTGTCGAGATGATTTATGCCAAGTTTCATTCGGTGATTAATACAGAGCCGACGGTTCGCCGCCTGGTGCCGATTGATCTGCATGATAAAGAATATTCGGCAATTGAAATTTCTCCGGTTACCCGTGAGGGGGCGGCCTATGATTATGAACCGGATAAATTGGAGCTTCTGGGCAATCTGCTGCCGATGATGATTAAAGAAAATATGTTTGAGTGTATTGTGCAGAGCCAGGCTTCCGAGCATGGGTCACGCATGACCTCAATGGATAATGCCACCCGCAATGCCTCTGATATGATTTCCAAGCTGACGCTGCGCTATAACCGCGCCCGCCAGTCGGCAATTACCACGGAACTGACAGAGATTATTGCCGGTGCCGAAGCTATATAATTTATTTTTATAAAGTGCTTAGAGCCGTTTTAAGCGGTCTCGAAAAATTCATGTACTTTTTTGTGCTTAAAATTTTTCCCGCCGCGAAAGCAACTTTATTCATCTTTCTAAAAATAAATTCTAACCTTGAAAGTGGTCTAAGAGTTTATAGGAGAAATTAAATGGCAACCACAAAGACCAAGACAGTTTCAAAAGCAACCGAAAAAACGGAGAAAAAAAACGTGGCCAAAACGGCTAAAAAAACAGCTCTGAAAACGGCTGAAAAGATTATCAATGCCGAGGACAAGGCCTATGCCAAAGCTAATGTGAAACAGGAAAAAAAGGCTATTGCCCAGATGGACAGCAACAACCGCAAAGATGTCAGGAAAATTAAAAAGACCGAGCGCAAAGAGCGCGGGAGCGGCGAGCTGGGCCATATCTCACAGGTTATGGGCGCGGTGGTTGACGTTAAATTTGACAATGTTAAGGAACTGCCGGCTATTTTAACGGCGTTGGAATGCGATAATCACGGCCGCCGCCTGGTATTGGAGGTTGCCCAGCATTTGGGCGAAAATGTGGTTCGTACCATTGCGATGGACGAGACCGAGGGGCTGGTTCGCGGTTTGGAAGTCGTTAATACCGGACATCCGATTGAAGTTGCAGTCGGGCCGTCGCTGTTGGGGCGAATTGTCAATGTGATCGGCGAGCCGGTTGACGGCCGCGGAGAAATCAAATCAGATTTTTATTATCCGATTCACCGTCCGGCGCCGGCATTCGTTGACCAGTCGACAGATACCGAGGTTTTGACGACCGGTATTAAGGTTATTGACTTGCTGGAGCCTTATGCCAAGGGCGGCAAGATTGGTTTGTTCGGCGGAGCAGGCGTGGGCAAAACCGTGTTGATTATGGAATTGATTAACAATATTGCCAAAGGGCACGGCGGTTATTCGGTTTTTGCCGGCGTGGGCGAGCGTACCCGCGAGGGCAATGATCTCTATCATGAAATGATTGAATCCGGCGTTATCGATCTGAAAGGCGACAAGTCTAAAACCGTGCTGGTTTACGGGCAGATGAACGAGCCTCCCGGAGCCCGCGCGCGCGTTGCTCTGACCGGTTTGACGCAGGCGGAATATTTCCGTGATGAAGCCCATCAGGACGTTTTGTTCTTTGTTGATAATATTTTCCGTTTTACCCAGGCTGGTTCAGAAGTTTCGGCGTTGCTGGGACGTATCCCTTCGGCGGTGGGTTATCAGCCGACTTTGGGAACCGATATGGGCGCGATGCAGGAGCGGATCACTTCCACCAAAAACGGATCGATTACTTCGGTCCAGGCGGTTTATGTTCCCGCTGACGACTTGACCGATCCGGCCCCGGCTACCACTTTTGCGCATTTGGACGCGACGACGGTTTTATCACGTTCGATTGCCGAGCTGGGTATTTTCCCTGCGGTTGACCCGTTAGACTCGACAAGCCGGATTTTGGACCCCCAGATCATTGGCGAGGAGCATTATTCGGTTGCCCGCCGGGTTCAGGAGATTTTGCAGAAATATAAATCGCTGCAGGATATTATTGCCATTTTGGGTATGGACGAACTTTCGGACGAAGACCGTTTGACGGTTGCCCGTGCCCGCAAGATCCAGCGTTTTCTGTCGCAGCCGTTCCATGTTGCGGAAGTCTTTACCGGCAAACCCGGCGTGTTTGTCAAACTGGAGGATACCATTAAAGGCTTTAAGGGAATTTTGGACGGCGAATATGACAATATTCCTGAGCAGGCTTTCTATATGGTCGGCACCATTGAGGAAGTGTTGGAAAAAGCTAAGGAAATGGAGAAAGCGGCATAGGGGAGGAAAGCCGTATAACGGTCAACTAATACAGATTTAGCGAGGCGGAAGTGTCCTCATGTACCAGAATGTACACTCCGGTACTTCCGCTCTAAAATCTTATTATTTGGCTCGTTCTCCGGCTTTTCCGGGCTAAGGTGAAATTGGGAATTTTCATACGGAAAGTCCCGGACGCCGCGCCGGTTTTGAGTTTGCTTTGGATTAATAAAGGAAAAAATAATGGCTGAAGATATAACATTGACAGTTGCCAATCCGATGGAGATTGTTTTAGACACGACAACTCCGAGAGTGATGCTGCCGTCAGTAAGCGGTTATATTACGATTTTGCCGCAACGCGCGCCGATGATTTTGCAGCTGCAAAACGGGTTGATGCAGCTCTTGGATGAACGGGGCAAACCGACGGCCCGGTATTTCGTCCGCCGCGGCGTGGCAAATATTGCTGAGAATAAATGCACGGTTTCTACTGAAGAGTTGATTGAATTCAGCAAAATATCTTTAGCAGAGGCGGAAGAAGCCGCGGAAAATAAAAAGTGGCCGGCACAGCGGGAGTTTTATGCCGCAATAGTAGAGATTTTGCGCGTGATGAAAGAATAGGACAGCTTCCGGCGGTGAACAGTCCTTAAAAATTTGGACTGTTCAGGTGACCGGTTTTTTAGTTTATCAGCATTGAATAAGTTACTTTTTGGGTAATGTAGGGACTCAAGCCGTTTGTAAAGGTTTTACTCAAAGTTGTTCCTGTAGATGCGTAGTTTATGGTTGTCCCCGAACCAGCAGATAAATACATATCATATGTTGATGTATTCAAAGTAACGTTGTTGCCCGTGACATATTCAGAGCCAAAGCCTGATATAGTGTAAGTGGCGCCATCTGTCAGGATATTGGGGTGAGGGGAGTAAATAGTACTTTGGAAGATTATATAACCATTACCTGCTTTATAAATCTCTCCACGGGTGCCAGAACTAAGATGCAAGTAGCCGTCGTAGTTTAGTTTTCCTTTACTGTAAATTTCTCCTCCATATTCGTAATTACTATAGGAGGTATTTAAGTTTACTACAGCCCCATCTTCAATGAGCATATCGCCTTTACCAGAATATATATACTTACAACTTCCCTTTTTAAGCTTTAGGGTAATACTATCTTTCATAATGATCACATGTTGTGCCGTGCCCCATTTTGAAAAGGTGTTATATCCTCCGGATTCAACGGATACATTTTGCAGAAGGATAGTGGTATCTGGAAATAATGAGTCACAGTTTCCGGCATTGCTGCCGCTGCTGATGAGCGATAAATTGGAAAATTTAAGTATCTCTGTTGTCTCAAAACCTTTTTCTGTTTTAAACTCAATCTTATCGGTATTACGGTTTGAACCATAAATATTTTTATTGGTTTGAGCGGTTAACGGGGCGTCACATATGATATGGCCATTGATACGAATATTGGTGATTGTATTGTCATTAAAAGCTTTGGTAAGCTGAGTACAGTCAGAAACAACAGTTTCCGGGCTGGATTTTTCATCATCAGAAAAATCTCTGTAGTTATAGCCGTATGAATAACTTTTGCCGCGGAAGGAAAAACTGATGGAAAAAATACTGTATCCGCTTTTAGGAGTTGCATTTTCTTTTATATTAAAGCCAAGAAAACCAAGGAAATATTGTGGGTCGTCCTTATATATGGGGTGGAATTTCCCTCTTTTCCCATCACATTCTTCTTTTCCGTAAGCAATACCGCTAGGATCGGTTCCGTCATAGATATAATTTGCGGGACATTGGCATGAGAGCTGGTCGGCAGTAAGTTCTTTGGGAGATGAGCAGGAGGCTTTGCAGCCAGTTGCGCAGCGTGAAGAGCAGCCATCGGCAGTTTGTCCGAGGGCGCAGCCGTTTGCACAAGAAGAAACCAGGGGTTTGTCGCCGTATTTTTGGCAAAGGTCATATGAGCAGCTCAATTCGTCAGCACTCAGATAATAGCCGGTTTCGCAGGAGGCTTTGCAGCCGGTAGAACAACGAGAAGCACAGTCGGCTAAAGTTTTTCCCAGGGCACAGCCGTTTGCGCAAGATGAGGCAAGAGGCTTAGATGGATAGTTTCGGCAGTTGTCAGTATAAGCCTTTTCACATTTGGAAGAGCAGTCGTCAAAATATTTTTCGCAACCATATTTGTTGTCGTCATCAGCTTCGCGGTTATGACAGTTGTCAGAATAGGCTGTTTCGCATTCGGAGGGACAATCAGAGAAATATTGTTTACAGCCGAAACCTTTATCGGGATCGGGTGTACGATTATGGCAATTGTCAGCGTAGCAGGTTTCACATTTTGACGGGCAGGAGGAATAAGTTGATTTACACCCGAATGTGCAGGGATTTTTATCCTGAAGATTAAGGCAGGGGTTGGCGCAGCCTGCGCAGATGTCTTCTGTGCTGACATGGTTGTATCCGGGTTTGCAGGAGCAAGACTTGTAACAGTTTTTTCCGTCCACGGAAAAGTCGTCCAGACAGGTCATGTTAGCGGGGACCCCAAGACATCCGCCGTAAGTGGCACAGGTCAGGTCATGGCGGTCGCCGGAGCCTGTTGGAGCGGTATCGGCTCTGGTGCCCAAACCGGCCTGCCAGTCGGGAAGGAACCAGGTTCTGGCCAGCTTAAAGGAGGCGGAAGAATCTGAAAGCTCCGGAACAGTAATGGCGGTGTGATGTGTGTATGATAACTCAAGAGATGAGCCGAGAGCAGGACAACTTCCCGCAAAGAATAAAGCAAAAGCGAAAAAGACTGTTCTCATGGCCGTTCTCCAATAATTACTATTCCGGAACTATTGTTTAGTATAGAATATTATGAATAAATAGTCAATGTATAATTAACCGCAGTGGACGGAATAATAAATAATTTAGCTTGTAAGTTAAAAGGTAACCTCCTAAATTAATAGAAGTTACAAAAGGGAGAAAAAATATGTTTTTAGAAGCAGGTCTGTTAACCCGCCGGTCAGTCCGTCAGTTTGAACCGGGAAGAAAAATTCCGCAGCAGGATATTGACGATATTCTCAAGATTGCAATGTATGCCCCTTCCGGCTGTAACCGTCAGCCTTGGGAATTTGTTGTAGTTACTGATGATGAAATAAAGAACCGAATTGTTGAGATTCATCCGCATGCCGGTTTTTTGAAAGATGCCAGCGCAGCAATTATTGTCTGCGGTGATATTAACAAGCAGTGCGATGAGGGGTTTTGGGTGGTGGATACTTCCGCGGCGATTCAAAATCTGCTTTTGGCTTGTCACGGACGCGGGTTAGGTGCCTGTTGGTGCGCGGTTTATCCTTATGAAGACCGTATGAAACAGTTTCAGGAATTGTTGGGTCTGCCAGAAAACGTGAAACCTAATGCCTTGGTTGTTGTGGGTTATCCGGTTAAAGTTCCGGCCCAGCCCAAAGACCGTTTTGACGGCGGCAAAGTTCACTTTAACAAATGGTAGGCCGGCAATGAAACTGTATATCTTCCGGCACGGACAGTCTGATTATAATCAGGCGAACAAGATTTCAAAACCTGACGCGGTGTTAACCGGGGAGGGAATTGCCCAAGCCGAAAAACTGCGGGACGAACTGGCGCCGGTCAAATTGCCGGTGATTTATTCCAGCCCTTATCCGCGTGCACTTGCAACGGCAAAAATTGTGGCGGAAGCACACCAGACGCCGATTGAAATTATCGAAGACCTGCATGAACATAATCTTGGCGAAACGGAGGGCGTGGAAGAGATAAGGGAGATTTTGGAACAAAAATATCCTGATATCCTGCCGATTTTAGACATCGGCGACAAGGCGTCTGACGAGCTTAAGAATTACGGCGCAGAGAGTAAACACGAAGCGCGGGAACGGTTTATGGGGGCGTTGAAAAAAATCAAGGAAATATCCCCTTATGATGTGGCCGGCGTGTCAACGCACGGCCATGTCATGCGGAATCTGTACCATCATTTGTACGGAAAGGATAAGATTTTTAAAAACTGCGACTATTTTATCCTTGATATTTAGAGAAAATAACCGTTGATTTTTGTCTAATTTGGTGTTAGTTTGACACCAAAGAGGTAAGTTATTGTGTCGTTGGATTATTGGAATATTAATTAAAACCCAGATATATGAATAGAAAAATAAAAAAAATCAGTTTGGATCGCGAGGCGGCCGGCTGGTTAAATGAAAAACTCATCGTTCCGTCAAATTGTTTTGATTTAACGAAGGTTCCGGAAGTTGATAAAGTCATTATGTCCGGCGATGTCATCAGTTGGGAGATTTTTTATCAGCTGAAAAAATATCTTCCGAATCTTGAGGCGATCGTCGTTGGAAATGCTTCCCTTATTGACGGGGAGAGCGATGACCTGACTCTGGATGAAGTTCCGGGGGGCTTTTACGAACGGGAGGCCTTAGTGTCCGCGTGGATTCGGCTGACTCTGGATGAAGTTCCGGCGGGCTTGAACAAGCTTGATTATTCCAAAGTTTTGATTATCTGCAACAAACATTTTTACAAAAATGCCGTTGCGGGTTCTTATTATGAAGGAATGAAACAGGCTGTTTATCTTATTCGCAAGCAGTTTATGGAAAATGCCGACAGTTTTTGCGTTTATCGTAAAAAAGAGAATGCGGTTACTTTAGGCAAGAAACTGATTAACGCCGATTATCTTATTGTTTATGATGATGACATGGTTTCGGCGGCGAAGGCATCCCTTTTGTGGTATAAGATGATGGAACTGTTCGGTGAGTACGGACCCGGCGGAAAACGGCGGAAAATCATCTGTCTGGGCGGCAAAGGGCCGATGTCGAAGTACCTGTATAAAGAAAGCGAAGGCGTGATGCAGAAAAACACGCTGGTAAAATTATTTATCAGGGAGGAAGACATCGTTGTTCTGGACGCCGGAAATAATACCGGTAAAAATCTGGAAGTTTTGAATAAGCAGCTGGACGGCCAAAAGGGAATAATTGTCATAACCCAGCGGCTGTCAGTGATTTTCAAATATTCGCAGATGCTGCAATATCCGGCGATGGACCTGCTGTATTTCACGATTTATCAGTCGCTGGAGGACAGCTGCCATTTATATAACGGGATGGCGCTTAATTACACGACCCCGATTTTGCATTTTTGGGCGCATGTTATCAAGCGGTTCAGAAAATACCAGGGGATTTTTATGGCAGAGGTTCCGGGGATTGATAAGACCTATTCGGATAAAGCGGCGCGGCTGCAAAGATCTTATGTCATCAAGCAGCCGGGACACCGTTTGCGGACAATCCTGCAGCTGCTGCCTATTCTCCGCGATTTAAAGCAAAAGCGGGGAATGGTGAAAAAAGATTATGAGAATCTGATTAAGAAACATCAGATTCTGTTGAAGAAAAATTTTAAACCTCTGCTGGGTTTGTAACGGCAGGGGAATAATAAAAAAAACGGAGGTCAGACAACCTCCGTTTTTTGTGTGCAGAAGAGTTATTTTAACCCAGGGTCACTATGCCGCGTGAGAAGGCATAAATTGCCCACAGCGCGATAACAACCAGCGCAGCTGCCAGCCAGAGTTCACCGGTGGTGAAAGCTTTCTGGTCAGGCGCGTTCTGTTTGCGGGCCCACATATAAACCGGGATACCCAGCGCAATAATGACAACCGCCATCATCAGATAGGTTAAGCCGGCGGCATAAATCAGCCACAGGGCATAAACTGCGCCGAGTACGCCGGTAATCAGCGCAGCTGAGCGGCGGATGCCGATGTTGACCGGAAATTCGCCGTCCTCGCAGATTTTCCACAAATAAGCGCAGGAAGCAAAGTAAGCGGGCAGAACCATAACGCCGGTAATGCTCAGCATGGTGTTCCAGGCATTGTTTGAGAAATAAACCAGCAGCAGGAACAACTGCATCATCGCACTGGTGACCCACAAAGAAACCGAGGGAGAACCATTTTCATTCTCTTTGGTGAATTCTTTGGGGAAAGTTCCGTTGGCAGCGGCAGCCTGCGGAATTTCAGCCGTAACCATGGTCCAGGCCAGCCAGCTGGTGAGAACCGATACCAGCAAACCGATGTTCATCAGCCAGGCACCCCAGCGGCCGACGGCTGCTTCCAATACGCCGGCAGTCGACGGGTTGGGAATTGCAGCCAGCTGTGCCTGCGACATGAAGCCGAACGGCAGCAGGGACAGCAAAACATAGATGGCCAGGCAGGAAATGAAGCCCAAAAGAGTTGCTTTGCTGACATCATTGGGTGATTTGGCGCGGTTAGACATGACAACGGCGCCCTCAATACCGATGAAAGCCCAGAGAGTAACAAGCATGGTGCTTTTGATTTGGGTAGACAGACCGCCGAGTTTGGTTTTGGCGGACAAAGTCTCGCCCCAGAAATCAAAACTGAATTTGTCATGATTGAAGACAAACAGCATGATCAGAATAAACAAAATTAACGGTACAATTTTCACAATGGTGCCGATCAGGTTGACAATACTGGCCTGGCGGACGCCGCGCAAAACGAGGTAATTAAAACCCCAGATGATGATAGAGCCGCCGATGATGGACGCAAAATTATTGCCTCCGGCAAAATAAGGCGGGAAGAAGTAATTGAGCGCGTCCATGGTGATGACGGCATAACCGACGTTGCCGCAAACCTGGCACAGCCAGTAAGACCAGCCGATGGTAAAACCGACATAGGGTCCGAACCCGGCCCGGCTGTAAGAGTAAATACCGGTAGTCAGGTCAGGTTTGGCGCGGGACAAGATACTAAAAGTATTGGCGATGAAGTAGATACCGATACCGGTAATGACCCAAGCCAGCAAAACCGCGCCGGCGGAAGCACCAGCTGCCATATTCTGAGGCAGGCTGTAGATACCGCCGCCGAGCATGGAACTGACGACGATGGCGGCCAGGGCAAACACGCCCAGGCCGTTTTTCTTGGGAGCCCCGGCGGCAGCTGGTGCAGTCGTCGCATTTGAAGATACTTGATTATCTGCCATGGTTATAATCCTTTAAAAGTTAAAAAAATGCCATTGCGGGGAATGCAGAGGGAAAAATCCGCCTGCCAATCCTCCGCAATGGCAGAGTTTGTTTATGCCTTGTAGGGATCGGCATGTTCGAAGTTCAGGAAGCCAAGAGCGGTCAGGCTGTAACCAAACTGCTGGGTGATGTTGATGTAGTTGTGCCACATCTGGAACTCGGAGTGTTTTTCAACGCCGCGGATTTCCAGTTCGTGGTTTAAGGATTTGGTCAGCCACATTTCGGCATGGCCGCGGGCAACTTCTTCATCAATCTGGGTATCAAAATATTCAACATATTCTGAAGCCCATCCGCCGATGAGTTCGCCGTTTTTATCTTTACCCCAGCAAACGCCCAGTCCGGTTGCGATGGCTTTGTGGTCGTCACGGCTGGCACCGTTGCCGGCCATAATAACTTCCAGAACGCCACCCTGTTTGAACGACTTAACCATATTGTCGTCGATCGGTTTAATGTTGCCGTAAAGTTCTTTCGGCAGAACCGAGGTATAAGGAACAACGTTAAAATTCTCAATCTTTGCCATCAGCAGGGCAGAGTCATAACAGAAAGTTTCAAAAGGTTGGGGAGGGATACCCTCGTCGGCCTGGCCGACACCGCCGGTAATGAATGCAAAAGTCGGAAAACGAACGCCTTCAGTCATGTTAAATCTCCTTGAAAAAAGAATGAAATATACAACAAAGTTCAGCTAATTTTGTTCAGCTGTTTTATAACTAATCTCAATGGCGATTATTTCAACGTGGGGGCTGAAGATAAATTCTCACATATCCACAAATTAGCAAAAGTTAAAAAAACTATGGAAATTTACTATCTTTATAGTAGGTTAAGAAAAGAATTAAGTTTATAAAGGATTGAAAAATGTCGGTAAAAAACAGATTGTGGCTGGTTCTGGCGGTTTTGCCGGTTTTCGGCGCTTGCAAAGATGAGGATAATGTTCAAAAAACTCCGAATGCCGCTCCCCAGGTTCAGGTTGAGGTGGTGGAACCGGAAGATGTTCCGCTGAGTTTTGAGTTTTCGGCGCGGGCACAAGGATCCAAAGAAACAGAGGTGAGGGCCCGGGTCGGCGGAATTTTGCTCAAGCGCAATTATGTTGAGGGAAGTGCCGTAAAAGAAGGCGATGTCTTGTTTCAAATTGATCCCGCGCCGTTTGAAGTGGCTTTAAGCCAGGCCAAAGCCAAACTGGCTCAAAACGAGGCTCAGCTGCGGGCGGCGGAAACCCAGTGGGACCGTATATCCAAGTTGTTTGAACAGCGTATCGTCAGCGAAAAATCGCGCGATGAGGCCCGGGCCAATTTGGACTCGCTGCGGGCCAGCACCGCTTTGGCCAAGGCAGAAGTTGACTCGGCGCAGCTTAATCTGGATTATACGACGGTGACCGCGCCAATCAGCGGCATTACCAGTATGGAAACACAGTCGGAAGGCAGTTTGATTTCTTCTACCGGCGATGCCAGCCTGCTGACCCATATTACGCAGCAGGATCCGATATATGTGATTTTTTCCGCGTCGGAAAATGAGATATTGTCATTGTCGAATATGGTGGAACGCGGCCTGATTCGCAACCCTCAAAACAAAAGCGAAATCAGGGCCAAGGTTAAAGCCGGCGACAAGCTGTATCCGCAGGAAGGCGAAATCAATTTTATTAATCCGAATGTTGACCAGACCACAGGTACTATTAAGCTGCGGGCTGTTTTTCCAAATGCCGAGGGCAAAATCCGTCCGGGCCAGTTTTTGCGCCTGATCATGGAGGGGCTGACGCGGATTGACGCGCTGGTGGTTCCGCAGGAGGCGGTTATGCAGGGGTCAAACGGAGCTTATGTCTACCGGGTGAACAGCCAGAATATGGTTGAAACGGTCGGCGTTCAGGCCGGGTTAACCACGCCCGGCGGCGGCTGGATTATTGATGAAGGCCTTAATCCCGGTGATAAGGTTATCATTAACGGTTTGCTGAAAGTCCGCCCGGGGATGAAAGTGGATCCGGTAATTGCCGGTGGCCGGGCTGTGGCGCCGGAAGCTGCAGAACCGGTTGCAGCTGACATATAGACTGATAGGGAAAGTAAATCATGTTTTCAAAGTTTTTTATTGAACGGCCGATTTTTGCGACGGTTATTTCGCTGGTGATTGTTTTGGCGGGGTTGGTTGCCATGAAGGTTTTGCCGGTGGAGCAATATCCCAATATTGTGCCGACGGAAATCCAGATTTCCGCGACTTATCCGGGGGCAACCGCCGAGGTTCTGGCGGATACGGTTGCGGCGCCGCTGGAGCAGGAAATAAACGGTGTGAAAGACATGATTTATATGTATTCAAACGCAACATCGAGCGGTTATCTGACAATCGGCGTGGTGTTTGAAATCGGAACTGATCCCGATCAGGCAACGATTGATGTCAACAACAAGGTGCAGGCGGCAACGTCCAAACTTCCGCCGGAAGTAACCAAGCTGGGGGTGACGGTCGAGCAAAAATCAAATTCGATTTTGCAAGTGGTTACCATGCGTTCGACCTCGGATCAGTATAACACCGTATTTGTTTCCAATTATGCGCTGCTGAATGTTCTTGATGAGATTAAACGTATAAAGGGTGTGGGGTCGGCGTCGCTGTTTGCCAGCCAGGACTATTCGATGCGCATCTGGCTGTCGCCGGACAAGCTGGCGGAGTATAATATGACCCCGCAGGACGTGATAGCCGCCGTTCAGGAACAAAACTCGCAATTTGCCGCCGGACAGTTTGGCCAGCAGCCAATGGACGAATATCAGGCTTATACTTATTCTGTTAATACCAAAGGGCGCCTGGTTGATGAAAAAGAGTTCGGCAACATTATTTTGAAAGGCGATGCGACCGGTGCGCTGCTGCGCTTGAAAGATGTGGCGCGGATTGAGCTGGGAGCTCAGGATTACAGCGTTAATTCCAAATTTAACGGCGAAGACGCGATCGCTTTTGCCATTTATCTGCAGCCGGGAGCCAATGCCCTGGAGACGGCAGAACTCGTGAAAGCCAAAATGCAGGAATTGTCTAAAAACTTTCCGCAGGGGATTGTATATGAAATTCCGTATGATACCACTTTATTTGTGAATATTTCGATAGAAGAAGTCATCCATACTTTCTTTGAAGCGGTGATTCTGGTTATTCTGGTGGTATACCTGTTCTTGCAGAACATGCGGGCGACGCTGATTCCGATTTTAGCGGTTCCGGTTTCAATTATCGGTGCTTTTGCAGGAATGTATGTTTTAGGGTTTTCGATTAATCTGCTGACTCTTTTCGGACTGATTTTGGCCATCGGTATTGTGGTGGATGATGCGATTATTGTTTTGGAAAACGTTGAGCAGCATATGACGCGGGACCATTTATCTCCCAAAGAAGCGGCCATAAAAGCGATGGAAGAAGTTTCCGGCCCGGTTGTGGCAGTGGCGCTGGTGTTGTCTTCGGTGTTTCTGCCGATTGCCTTTTTGGGCGGCATGACCGGAGTGATGTACAAACAATTTTCGGTAACGATTGCAGTCTCGGTGCTGATTTCGGCGCTGGTGGCTTTGACGCTGACACCGGCTTTGTGTGCCCTGATTATCAAACCTCATCAAAAAGGGCATGAACCGCACGGCTTTTTCCGTTGGTTTAACATCTTTTTTGACAAGGTAACCGGCTGGTATCTGGCTGGCGTTAAATATTTTCTGAAACACCGCAAGCAGGCGGTTTTAGGGTTTATTCTGGTTTTGATGGGAATTATGGGACTGTTTAAGATTGTTCCGACAGGTCTGGTTCCCAACGAGGACCAGGGCAATCTGCTGATGTCTTATTCTATGCCGGCGGCATCGTCTTTGCCGCGAACTACCAATTTTACCGATAAAGTATCGGAGATGGTTAAAGGTAATCCCGATGTGACTGATGTTCTGACGATTAACGGCTATAATATGCTGTCTTCAACCCAAAATACCTATTCGGGAATCAGTTTTATCATTTTGAAAGACTGGGCCGAGCGTAAAGGAGCAGGGCAGAGCGCCGATGAAATTGCCGGCAGGCTGACAGCGCTGGGAATGAGCCAGCCGGACGGTATCGGTTTTGCGTTCAGCATGCCGCCGATTATGGGCATGTCAACCACGGGCGGTTTTGAGGGGTATATTCAAAACCGGGTCGGCAAAACGCCGCAGGAGCTGATGGCCAAGACCAATGAGTTTATTGCCGAGGCCAATAAAAATCCGGCTTTAAACAATGTTAAAACGACATTTTCGGTTGACACGCCGCAGTACCGGATTGATCTGGACCGTGAAAAAGCCCGGGTTTTGAATGTTCCGATTGATGCAATTTACGCGGTGATGCAGGCAACTTTCGGCAATTTGTATGTCAATGATTTCACCTATCTGGGACGCAACTTCAGGGTGACTTTGCAGTCAGAGGCCAAATTCCGCCGCACGCCCGATGATTTGCGTTATGTCTATGTTAAATCAAACAGCGGCGAACTGGTTCCTTTGTCGACGTTGATTAATGTTGAGCGCGTAACCGGCCCGGAACTGATTAACCGTTTTAACATCTTTCCGGCGGCGAAAGTCCTCGGCGATCCGGCTCCGGGTTACAGCTCCGGACAGGCGATTAAAGCCATGGAAGAAACCGCGGCAAAGGTTTTGGGACCAGATTACAGTTTGTCATGGATTGGTTCGGCTTATCAGGAAAAACTGACCGGAGGAGCATCGACCCAGGCATTTGCTTTCGGCCTGATTATGATCTTTTTAATTCTGGCGGCACAATATGAACGCTGGTCGCTGCCGTTTGTGGTTATTCTTTCGGTTCCGTTTGCGGTTTTCGGGGCCCTGCTGGCCACCTGGCTGCGCGGGATTCAAAATGATTTGTATTTCCAGGTCGGCTTAGTGACATTGATCGGCCTGGCCGCCAAAAATGCAATTTTGATCGTAGAATTTGCGATGATGAAAGTGGAGCAGGGGCTTTCTTATGCCGAAGCGGCTGTTGAAGCGGCCAAGCTGCGTTTCCGCCCGATTGTGATGACCTCGCTGGCATTTACGTTCGGTGTGCTGCCGCTGGCAATTTCGACCGGTGCCGGAGCGGGAAGCCGCCACGCCATCGGAACCGGAATGATCGGAGGAATGATTCTCTCAACTTTTGTTGCCACGCTGTTTGTGCCGATGATGTTTGCGATTATTGGAGAAACTTTCGATAAGAAAACGCGCCTGACCGGTAACTAAATCGATTTTTGCAGTCGGGAAAATTTTATGTGTTGAAGCATACACTAAAAATTTTCCCGCTTGCGGAGACTATTTTGTCCGCGTGTGTCATCCGGTTTTTTGATTAAAAAATTTTTGTTGCTTTTTGTCTAATTACTCTCTATAGTCTGATTCAATTCAGTATTAGATTAGAGAGTTATTAAATATATTATGAACCAAAAATTTTGATTATGGAAAAGAAATTTTCAAAATGGCTTCGCGAGAAAAAAATTGAAACCAAAAAGATTGTTGAATTGAAAAACGCAGATGGTGAAATCGTTTTGCTGTGGATTGAATGTCAAAACTATTACCAGAAGTTTTTTGTAATGACGGAATTGCATACATTCTTTTATAAAGGCGGGCACCCCAGACAGGGAATTGTGGTTTGGGACGACCGCGACGAGGGAAACAACTGCATGCAGTTTCGCGGGGAAGCCCAAACAGCGGATAAACTGGCCGAGATTTTTAAACGTGCCGGCTCGAAGGGGTTTCGCAATGAAAAAATCTGTGCTTATGAATGGAAAGCTGTCGGAGCCGATGTTGAGGCAGTCCGTAAAGAACTTTTTAAAATTTTAAATATTAAAAACTAGTGTTATGGGCAATTCATTTCTTTCTGCTTTGGCGATGGCGGGAGCCGCCATTGTCTATATTGCGTCAATGGTTATTATTTTTAAGCTCGCGGCTTATTTCAAACAGGTGCCGCGGCCGGTAAATGAAAAAATTGCAGCTGTGATTGCGGTTATTTTTATGGGGGTTATCGGAGAAGTTGTTTTTTCCGGAACCATGAAAATGAACAGCAAGTTTGCGGTTATTTTTCTGGTTGTCGGCATGGTTGCCGGAATGGTTATCGGTTTTCTCGATTACCGGGAAAAAGTAAAAAATCAACCGCAGACGCGCCAGCAGCGCCGTCATGCCGGCAAGTAATATTCTAAAATGCGCCTTAAGGGCGCATTTTTTTATGAATAATTGTTTATTTTGTCTAAATATGACTTGCGGGAAATAATATGCTGTGCTAGCGTTATTTTATTCAGAGGAAGTTATTGTGGGATTGTATAATTTTAATACTTAAAATTATGAAAACGAGTACAGAAAAAAAGAGCGCGGATCCATTAGGGTTTTGTCGTTCATTCATGAATTGCAAAAGTCATAAAGATTTGGCACTTGCGGCTTTTGAGTATGAGGAAATGCTGTATGAAAACGGCTGGAGCTGGAGTAAAAAGAAGATGACCCAGGTCAAAGATGCCATTGTTAAATTATATGCTTTAATGAGACAATGCGATCAGGCGGATTTGGAAGGGCGTTATAAATCGCTGTATCCGCAGCCGTTGAAAAATTATTTTCCGATTGCCCGTCAGGTTCCTGTTAAATTGACAGATACCCCGTGGGTGGAGGAGCTGATTTTTAACAAAAAGCTCCATAACCAGCTGGAGCAGTATTGCGGGGCATAAATAAAAAGCGGAGCATTTGCTCCGCTTTTTGGGTTTGTCAGCGTCTTATTTTTCAATTTCGCCGACATAAATGTTAAGTTCCCGGGCAGCCATAACCACATCGCTTTGCGGATTAAGCAGGGTGGTTCCGGCTTTGACAACTTCGCTCAACGGAACTGCCGTTACGTGCCCATCAATCCAGGCAACCATTTTGTTGTCTTCTCCGTCGGCCAGCAGTTCGACCGCCTTGGCGCCGTACAGACCGCCAAGCAGACGGTCAAAAGCAACCGGTACGCCGGAACGCTGAATATGTCCTAACGTTGTGGTGCGAATTTGAAATTCTTTGTAGCGGTTGCTGATTTCAGTGCACAGGTATTGTCCGATACCGCCGTAAACAGCTTCACCAACCAGATTTTTTTTGTTGGAAAGATGGGAGCCGTCTTCGGTTTTGATACCTTCGGATACCACAATCACAGCGTGGTCCCGCCCGCTGGCTTTGATTTCTTTCAGTTTGTTGATAACACCGTCAATTGTGTAAGGAATTTCAGGTACCAGGCAGACGTCAGCCTGACCGGCGACAGCGGAATGCATGGCCAAATGCCCGGCATCGCGTCCCATAACTTCAACAATCAGGGCACGGTTGTGGGAGCGAGCCGTTAGTTCCAGACTGTCAATAGCGGTGGTGCAGACCTGGACAGCAGACTGAAAACCAACCGAGAATTCAGTGATCGGCGTATCATTGTCGATAGTTTTGGGGATGCCGATAAATTGAACGGTAGAACCTTTGCAGTAATTGGAAACAATATTCATGCTGCCGTCGCCGCCGACAACGATAACGGCATCAAGCCCCAGCTCTTTTACGCCGATGGCGAATCGGCGGGACATTTCTTCCAGAGATTCCATTTTAACGCCTTTATTGAGGGAGCCCAGATAAGATCCGGATAAGCGCGGCCATGGCGAATCGGAGAAATTATGGACGGTTAAAACCTCATAACTATGCGGGGTTTCAGTGATGCCATCGGTTCCTTTATGAATTCCCAGAACTTCCCAACCGCGTTTGGATGCCGCTTCTACAACCGCGCTGATGACGGCATTAAGGCCGGCGCAGTCGCCGCCGCTGGTCAGGATTCCAATTCTTTTTTTGGCACTCATTCATATACTCCTTTATTTGAGTTGCAATTCATTTCGTTTTGTTGTATAATCTAATACAAATTTAATCAAGAACATTCCAGTAAAAAATACATTTTATAAAAGTTTTTTTATGAAAGGACGATAATTTTATGTTTAATCAAAACCAGACCAGCCATCTGCAGCATCAGCTTTGTGAACTTAAACTTGAAGAGCGCCGCGTCTGCTCAGATATCCGCCACCTGGTTAGCAAAAACCAAACTATCGATTTCTTTCAGGCCAAGCAGCTTAATGCTTTGCGTACCGGCTTAAAAAGCAAAATCAAAAAGGTTGAAGCCAAGATTATGCCCAATATTATCGCATAAACACCTGTTTAACAGGTGTTTGGTGCGTCGATTATGGAAGTCGGAAAATTAATGTATTTCGATGTGCGCGCGGGTTTTTCTCCTTTTTGTTTCTTTCGAGACACCTTTGGGGGCGATGAATGGTCCGGTTTAAAAATAAACAGTTGCAAATTTAATTTTTTGATGTTATTAACTTTGTACGTTTTAACTTTATAGATAAAATTGAAAGTGGGTGATTTAAGTGGTTCAGGTTACTGTTATCGGTAATGATGTTGGACAGTCTCTGAAAGTTCTGAAGAAAAAGATGCAGCGCGAAGGTGTTTTCCGCGAAATGAAACTGCGTCGTTGTCATGAGAAAAATTCGGAGAAAAAAGCCCGCCGTCAGGCAGAAGCTGTCAGACGTGCCCGCAAACAACTTCGGAAACGCTTAGATACTGAAGGATTCTAGTTTTTAGAATCAAAAGAATTAAAAACCCCGGTGACGAACCGGGGTTTTTTGCGGGCAGAAGCTAATTGACATAGGATTTGAAAGCTGTTCCGTAGTAATTACCATCTTTGTAAATTGTTACAAAATTGCCGTTTTTAAGCGCTACAGACCCTATTGTGCTGGGGGCGTCGGTTTGATTGGCAAGGTTAAAAGAGGAACTGTTTGACAGGGTAACCGAACTGATTCTGGATATTCCCGTATTATAGGCGGAAATATATGCTCCTTTGGCATTTATGTTATCCGTGTAAAATGTTCCTTGATTGTCGATGTCAACCGAACCGTTTCCGCTGATTAAAATATTGTTGGCCTGCAAAAAGCCGGTTACCGGCAAAGAAATTTGTCCGTAATCCGCCATGGTTAACTGCATAAAGTTCATAAAAATTGCAACATTATCAACGGATATGAGAGATTGATTGCGGTTATTGGCTGTAAATTTAAACGTATCCAGCAGAATTTGAAAAGGCGATGATTCGGTTACGGGCCCGTTTAAGTTTACGCCTATGAAATTTACATTGGAGTCGTCTTCCAATTCAATTTCCCGCATTCCGAAAACACTTTGCGGTGCGGTATAAAAAATAAACTCCGTATTCCGCCCGTAAATGCTTCCGCCGATTGTTGTTGTATCAAAAAATTCAATTGTATTACGGGAATTAAAATCGGCGGTCAACGTATAAACATTACTGTCAACGATATCAATGAGGGCTCCTGCACGTGTTGAAGCAATGGTGGCGTTGTTTAAATCGATATTATAAAAGTTAATATTTCCCCCGAAGTCCGAATTGAGAGTTCCCTCCATTATTACTTTGGGGGCATTTTTGCAAGCTGCCGCAGATTTATAAGTTTCTCCGCTTTCAAAGGATATTCCGCCAATATCGGTGCCAATGGTAATGTCTGACAGATTAACCCGTTGTCCGTAATAAATATTTTTGGTCACCGAGGTATTAAATGTTGTGCCGTTGACAGCACATTTGTTTGCCGTGGTGCAAATGGAACGAAGGTATTGTTCACAGGCGTCCATGGTGGCGACACAAGTTCCGTTTTTGCACTCCTGTCCGGCAGAACATCCGCCGCAGCATTCGGAGGCGGCAATGCAAGCACCGTTGCAGGTCTTTTTACCGGCCTGTTCGCAGGTCTGGCAGGTGTAGCATTTGTTTTCGCCGGAGTAATAGCCGTTTTCTTTCGCCACGGTAGC
>CALYAX010000012.1 GCA_944393665.1 uncultured Alphaproteobacteria bacterium | reverse complement strand
CGGCGCGCCGACCGGGTGATCCGGCCCGGCTTTTTGCCGACAATACCAAAGCCAGGGAAATACTGGGCTGGGAACCCGAATATTCTGATATTAAAGATATTATTCATACAGCCTGGAACTGGGAATTAAACAAGAGGTACTAAAAGTGACTAAAGTAACGAATCTAATTGTTGGCTGCGGTCTGACAGGGATGGTTTTAGCGGAAAGGCTGGCCAGCATAAGACAGGAAGATGTTTTGATTATTGACCGGCGTGATCATATTGGCGGCAATATTTATGACTACAAGGATAAAAATAATGAAATTACTGTTCATCAGTACGGCCCGCATGTCTTTCACACAAACAACCGGCAGGTATGGGAGTATCTGAGCCGGTTTACGGAATGGCACCGGTTTATGTATCGCGTCAAAGCGGTTATTGACGGTATTGAAGTTAATATTCCTTTTAATCTTGACAGCCTGCATAAGGTTTTTCCGAAACAAATGGCGGAAAAGCTGGAGAGCAAGCTGATTGAAAAATTTGGTTTTAATAAAAAGGTGCCGATTTTAGAGTTGCGCCAGAGCAAAGATCCGGATCTGGAATTTTTGGCCGAATATGTTTATCAAAAGGTTTTTCTGGGGTATACGGTCAAACAGTGGGGCGTCAAACCTGAGGACCTGGACCCTTCGGTGAGCGGGCGTATTCCGGTTTATATCAGCCGGGATGACCGTTATTTTCAAGATAAATATCAGGGAATCCCGGCAGAAGGCTATACGGCCATGGCCGACAAAATTATCAGCCATCCTTTAATCAAGGTGAGGTTAAAAACAGATTTTCGCGAGATCAGAGAGCAAATTGATTGTGAGCGTTTGTTTTTTACCGGGGCTATTGATGAATATTTTGATTATGAGCTGGGCAGGCTGCCGTACCGGAGCTTAGATATTGTTTTCAAAACTTATGACAAAGAGTATCTGCAGTCAGGCCCGCAATTGAATTTTCCGGAAAATTACGATTATACCCGTTCGGTAGAATATAAATATTATCTGGATGAACATTCTTCCCGGACAATTTTGTCTTATGAGTATCCCTGTCCTTATGAGGAGGGGAAGAACGAACGGTATTATCCCATTCCTGAAGAAAAGAATCAGAAGTTGTTTGACGCTTATCGGGAAAAGGCAACGCGGCTTAAAAACGTTTATTTTGCCGGCCGGCTCGGTGATTACAAGTATTATAACATGGATCAAACTGTTGAACGTGCTTTGAATTTGTTTGAGGAAGTAAAATGAAGAAACAGCCTAAAGTAAAAATTATGGTAGGTTATCACAAGCCGGCGATATTGTTTAAATCCGATATTTTGTTTCCAATTCATTTGGGACGTACTTTGGCCACCCAGGCCTCTAAAGACGGCATAATGGATTATGACGATTATCTTTGGCTGTTAGATAATATGGACGGAGATGATACGGGTAAAAACTTATCAGGAAAGAATCGTTTGTATGCAGAGCTGACAGCACTTTATTGGGTATGGAAAAATTATGAAAAATTAGAAAATCCGGATTATATCGGATTAATGCATTATAGGAGATTGCTTAATTTTTCTAATAATAAGGAAGATAAAAGTTTTCAGGGGTTGCTGGATGAAAAAATCGTAAAAGCTTGTTCTGGCAGCGACATGATTTTATCCGAGCCGTTGGGGGCTTGGTCTAATAAAAGCAAAAAGTTTCTTGATAATATATTTGAGCAGTATGCAGTTGAACATAATCGAGAAGATCTAGAAGAGCTGCAAAAAATTATTAAGAAGAGTTATCCGGAGATGGCAGAAAGTGTTGATAAAGTTTTATACCATTCATCTAAAATCAGTTGGTATGGCATATTCGTGATGAAAAAAGAACTTTTCTTTGAATATGCTTCATTTGTTTTTGATGTTTTTGCTCAGTTGGAGAAACGCATAAAATGGCAAAAATATTCTTTGGAACAACAACGAGTTTGTGGATTTCTCTCAGAATTTCTGCTTAATATTTTTAAGGAGTATAAACAGAGTTTATCGTCATTGAAGGTTAAAACTTTCCCTTTGTATTATATAGATAATAAAGATCAGAAGAGAGTACAGCTGGGTGTGGACATTGATGTGTGTTTGGGGACGGACAATAATTATGTTCATCATACTGCAGCGGCAATGGCCTCAGTTTTAAAGAATGCGAATGCACTTGACAGATATCATTTTCATATTTTGTCCGAAGATTTATCTTTGGTAAATAAGCGGAAGCTTCAAAAATTGAGAAAAATGCGATCTTTCACCATAGATTATCCTAAGATTGACAGGAAGAAGCTGGATATTTTTAAAAAAATAAGAAGGCCTGAGCATATAAATATGAGTGCTTATGTAAGGCTTTTAATTCCGGATGTCCTGCCGGCTGTCAATAAGGTTATTTATCTCGATTCTGACTTGGTGGTTCTAAAAGATCTGAATAATATGATGTCTATAGAAATGAAAGACAGCTGGTTTGGTGGTGTCGAAGATATCAATGCACCAAATCTGGCCCGTTGTATAAAACTTCCTGATGATAAATACATCAACAGCGGAGTGTTGTTAATTGATGCTAAGGCTTGCCGGGAAAATGATTACTTAAAATTTATGCAAGATGTTGTCGAGCAGAATTATCAAAATTATTACATCTGCGATCAAGATGTTTTGAATGATGCTTTTCATGATAAGATTCAACTTATCAGTTATCGATATAATATGTTTTTTAAATTTCATAAGCTGCTGGGCGGATTTAGGCCGACAGATGCTACTGATTTTGCGGATTCTTGCCAAGATCCCACAGTGGTGCATTTTGTTGGAAAGGCAAAACCTTGGACGCCGAATACAAACCATCCGTATAAAGATATTTATAATTATTATTTGTCATTGACTCCCTGGGCTGACTATAAGGAAAAAGGCGAAAAAGCAGAAAAAAGCTTTAAAGTGTTTCAAAAGATTAAAACTCCGGAAATAAAGCAGATTAAGCTTTTTAATATTCCGATTAAAACCGTTAAGAAAAAGCCTCATAAGATTACCAAGAGAATATTGGGGCTACTGTATTATAAAAAATGTATTTCAGATAGTGTTGAGACAGTTTATAATTTTTGGGGATTGAAAAAGAGTAAACATAAGCTGAATGGAGCAAACAAAATTTCTGTTTGTGCAAACGAATTGGAAAACCGTATGCAAATATGGCGTCATTTTATATTTCCGTACACCGTGTACGGAAATTCGCCTGCCATGCTGGAATTGGCGAAGCAATTTGTCACTCTCACCAATGATGCACGTATGCACCTTTTATATATGGCTATGGTTCTTGAAACTGGAGATGAAGATACAGCTAAAAGGTTATTAGAATCATATACAAAAAGGTTTGGAGACAAAGATTTTGATAAAAAACTAAATCTGGCATATTTTGCTTCGCAACATGGGTATTACCACTTACAGAATATCAGGCAGACCGCAGATATCTATGATGCTTTTAACAGGGTAACTAATTCTGCGGTTTTAGAAAGTTTATTATACGGTAAGACAATAGCCGTTGTTGGCAACGGACCTAGTCATCTGGGTAAGAAGAAAGGTACAGAAATTGATGCCCATGATATTGTTATTCGTATGAATAATTATGCTACGGAATATGAATATCAGGAAGATTATGGTGCCAAAACCGATATATGGCTTGTAGGCTGTGGCGGTGATGATGTTTTGCTCAGAAAAGAAAATTTTAAAGCTGTTATTTTTGCACAAGATGTCAGATATTTTTGGGGTTTCCATTCTGATTTTTATAAGTATTTTATTTTAGAACATAAAATACCCTGTCTGTATATTTCTGAAGAGATTATTCGTGAGTTTCATCAGAAAATAGACATAAAATTTACGACGAGCGGTGCAAACTTAATATATTTTCTTTCTAAAGTCCTTAAAAATTTTAAGAATGTTGATTTTTATGGTTTCAATTTCTATTCAGATGTTCCGGAGAATTATGCGGTTCATTATTTTAAGGAAAATCAGTCTGATGTCGAACGAAAGGCTCGTTCATCAGGACATGATTTTGAAAAGGAAGCCCTGCTTATGAAAGAATTAATAAAAGCAAAAGGTGGAAAATGAACCGATATAAAATTGGTAGTTTTTATCATATTGAAGATGAAAATAACAATCAGATTATTTATCCCGAAGCTATTGATCCTTCAAAGCTTGATTTTCAAATAAGTGGGATAAACAACAGCTTTGTTATTAAAGGCGATATTCATTTATTGGGCAGAATTCATATTCATTTTGATGGCAATAATAATTCGGTTACAATTGGTGAAAATTGTATAATTAAGAGAAACTTGTATTTATGTTTCTATTCTGGTGGTCCTTATTTTAAAGGAGATAACTGTTCCATTTCTATTGCTGATAAATGTAATTTTAATGGGGATAATATCTCTCTTGAGTGTGGAGAGGAAAATTCGCATATAAGTATCGGTGAAGATTGTCTTTTTGCTAAAAATGTTAAACTTGTAACATCGGATGGGCACTCAATTTTTGATATTAATTCTGGTCAAAGAGTTAATGTCGCCGAGAATATTTTTGTCGGTTCACATGTCTGGTTTTGTGAAAATGCATTAATTTTAAAGGGCAGCCATATTAAAGACGGTTCTGTCGTGGCCTGTCATTCAGTTGTTACAAATCATGAATATCCTAAAAATTGTATACTGGTGGGGGGTGCCATCAAAAATAGTAAAAAGCAATATCTTTTGGAAGTGGTAAATATTTAGTGTATTAATTGGTTTGTTAGGGTCGTAATATGAATAAAACAACTAGTGCAGTAAAAAAGTCGAATATCAAAATTTTAATAGCTTGCCATACGCCGTGTAGCTTATTGAAAGATCGTGTTTTTACACCTATTCATGTCGGAAGAGAAGTTGCTGAACAATGCTCAAAGGATGGGACAAGCATTCAAGAATATTTAGATTGGATGAAGAATAACACAATTGGTGATAATACTGGAGAGCATATATCAGCTAAAAATCGCAGAATTAATGAATTAACGGCTCTATACTGGGCTTGGAAAAATTATGAGCAATTGGGTAATCCGGATTATATCGGTTTAATGCATTATCGTCGGCACCTTTGCTTTAACCTCGAGAATACAGATGTACCTAATCGCGTCGGGCTTATCTATAATAAACAAATTGATGACGACTATATAAAAAAATTCCATTTGACTGCAGAGGAAGTTGAAAAGGTTGTTGAACAATATGATGTTGTTGTGGCTGAAAAATGCGATCTGGAAAAAATTGGAACCTTTAACTGCTATAATCATTATTTAAATGCTAATCCCTCTGTCCAGCATATAGAAGATTATGATGCAGTATTAAAAATTATACAGGAAAAACATCCCGAATATGAAGAAGCTGTAAAAACTTATAATTCTTCACAATATGCCTATTTTACGAATATCTTTGTCATGAAAAGGAAACTGTTTGAAGATTATGCTTCTTGGATATTTCCCATTATATTTGAAGCCGAAAAGCGTATTGACATCTCCCGTTACAATGTTTCAGAAGCCAGAGCCTTAGGTTATATTTCGGAATGGTTGTTCGGCATTTGGCTTACGTATCTTAAGCAAACAAAAAAAGTTAAAATATTAGAGTTGAAACGGACTTTTATAGAAGATACGACACCTGAAATAAAAGGATTTATCTCGCCGGCTTTTAAGAAAAACAATATTGCAATCTGTTTTTCAACAGATCAAAATTATATTCCTTATTTAGGAGTAGCTATTCAATCAATCATTGATAATTCAAGTTCAAGAAATAATTATGATATTAATGTGTTATATGAAACACTACCTGTTGCGCAGCAGAAAAAAATTTTGCAAATGAAGCGAGAAAATATTTCTATCCGTTTTATTTCACTCAGGCCGTATTATTCTCATTTACCAGACATTTTTTTTACACGTTCTCATTTTACGAAGGCTGTGTATAATCGTTTTTTTATATCCCAAATTTTTAAAGAATATTCAAAAGTGTTGTATTTGGATTGCGATTTGGTAGCCGATAAGGATATTGCGGAATTATATGATACTGTTTTAGATGATAAATATTTAGTTGCTGCTGTCCGGGATTATGAATGCATCCGTTGGGCAAGCAAAGATAAAAATTTCGGGATTTCTTATTTCGGAAATTTCCTGAACTTGTCAAATGGCCTAAATTATTTTCAAAGTGGCGTGCTGTTAATGAATATCCAGCAGATGCGACGAGAAAATACGTGTCAAAAGTTGTTTGACACATTAGAACGGATACGGTTTCCAAAATTTGTAGACCAGGATATTTTCAATATTGTCTGTGAAAATAGGGTGTTGTTTTTGGATGCAAGGTGGAATGTGGAATTTCATATTCCGGTCTGGCACAGAGACTGGATGCAAACAATGCCTGTCAGTATGTTATATGACTATATTGAAAGCAGAGAGAATCCTTGGATTGTCCATTATGCAGGGAGTAAAAAGCCATGGCATAATGCTTGTTTGGAAATGAGCGGCTATTTTTGGAAATATGCTGTCAGTTCTCCCTTTTATCACGAAATTCTTTATGATAATTTGAAAGGAAATAGTACAACAATTCAGCAGATCGTTCAAAAACCTAATGAGATGGTTATTAGGGATGCTATCCGATATACTTATTATAAGCTTAAATATTATTTTTATAAGCTGCTTTCAAAAATCACTTTTGGCAAAAAACGTAAAAAGTACAAACAAAAGAAAAAAGATATTAAAGCCAGATTAAAAGCTGTTAAAGCTTTTTTTAAGGGAATATAATGTCCTCTGCCCCGCTTATTTCGGTTATTGTACCGATTTATAACGTCGAAAAATATCTTCGCGAATGTTTGGACAGCCTGCTGGTTCAGACCTATCGGAATTTGGAAATAATTCTGGTTGATGACGGGAGCCGGGATAACTGCGGAAAAATCTGTGATGAATATGCCGCGCTTGACCGGCGGATAAGAGTTTTGCACCAGCCTAACGGAGGACTGGGAAACGCCTATAACAACGGGATTGCGGCGGCAGGCGGTGATTATGTCGGCATGGTTGAATCCGATGATTTTGCCGAACCTGATTTATATGAGCGGCTGCTGGCCAGCGCTCTCAAATATGATTCAGATTTGGTGAAATGTGATTTTTTTAATTATGACTCTTTTCAAGAACCGCAAGACCGCTCTGATAATATTCTCAGCCAGCTGGCTCCCGATGACAAGGCTTTCAAAATCTCGGAATATCCGGCTTTGTTCACATTTCATTCCTCGGTTTGGGCAAGTTTATATAAAGCAGATTTTATAAAGCACTTAAAATTTACGGAGACAAAGTCAGCTGCTTATCAGGACTTGTCTTTTATGTTTGAGGCCTTGGCAAGGGCAAAAAAAATTTCGGTTGTGCATCAAAGCCTGCTTCATTACCGGCAGGAAGCCGGAAATTTTTCATCAACCTCCCGTTCGGATGAGCGGTTAATTCAAATTCCGGTTCAAATTATGGAAGCCTGGAGACGTGTTTCCGTTCTTGAAAATTATAAAGAATTTGAAGAGGCTTTCTGGGTTGCGGCGACCAAAAACGCAATCGCATTTTTTAAGAAGATACGTCCCGAATTAAAAGTCAGATATTTTGAAAAGCTGTCAGAGGCTTATCGTCCGCTGAGAGATTACAAAGAGTATGATTTTAAAGCTTTGTCGCCGTGGGAAAAGATGTTTTTGGAGTTTGTTCTGGCCGGCAGTTTCAAAAAAGCGGCCTGGCTCTATTTAATGAATAGTCCTCAGAAAAGTTATGGAGGGTTATGGGTAAAATATCTTAAATGCCGTCTTTTCGCGTTGTTTTTACGGAAAAAAGAAAAAAAGCACTATAAAAATAAGGCGGTTGAGCTGGGGGAAAGAATCAAAGACTGGCAGATTATTTGCAAGACCATGAAAAACTGATGTATTAAAATCAGCTTGAGTTCTTTATCAATCTGTGATTTAGTAATGGAGTTAACAATCCGACCTGCAGGGCGGAGACCGTTTGCGGCAGTTGACAGCGTCACGGCAGCGGCAGAAACCGGGCAGGTTCTTTTTTAAGGAACTTACTTATGAAAAGTATTGAT
Source organism: uncultured Alphaproteobacteria bacterium (assembly GCA_944393665.1). Lineage (GTDB taxonomy): Bacteria > Pseudomonadota > Alphaproteobacteria > RF32 > CAG-239 > CAZU01. Next base: position 45,302 of record CALYAX010000012.1, on the reverse strand, counting down.
ATCTCCTGGCGCACTTATCTGCTGCCGAATATTCACAATGAAGGCTGGCGGTTTGTCGGAATTTTTGCTGCAGTAACAGCGTTACTGGCAATTCTCTGGGAACCTCTGGGCTGGATTGGACTGGTCTTAACAATTTGGTGCTATTACTTTTTTCGTGATCCGGAACGTGTCACCCCGCAGATTGACAATGTTGTGGTTTCTCCGGCTGACGGCATTGTGCAGATGATTGCCAAAGTTAAAGCTCCGGAAGAGCTGAAAATGGGTAATCAGGAATTTACCCGGGTCAGCGTTTTTATGAGTGTTTTTAACGTTCATGTCAACCGGGCGCCGGCAGAGGGAAAAATTACCCAGTCGGTTTATGTTCCCGGCAAGTTTTTGAATGCTACGCTGGATAAAGCCAGCAAAGATAATGAACGTCAGCTGCTGGCAATGAAAACCAAAAGCGGCAAAGATATCTGTTTTGTGCAGATTGCCGGCCTGGTTGCGCGGCGAATCGTCTGTGATGCCGCTGTCGGGCAAGAGTATAAGGCCGGCGAGCGTTTCGGCATGATCCGTTTTGGGTCGCGGCTGGATGTTTATTTGCCGGAAGGCGTAGAACCTCAAGTTGTTCTGGGACAAACGATGGTTGCCGGCGAGAGTATAATTGCCAATCTGGAAAGTAATGCTCCGGCGATGACAGGAGCGGCCAGCTAATGGAAAATATCAATAACAAACTTATGCTGTCACGGCAGAAGTTAACAAGTTTGCCGTTTCGGAAGATTGCGCCGAATATTGTCACCATGCTGGCGCTATGCGCCGGGGTGACTTCTATCCGGTATTCAATACAGGAAGACTGGGTTAAAGCGGTTTTTTGTATTTTTATTGCAGCGTTTTTTGACGGTTTGGACGGCCGCGTGGCCAGAATGCTGAAGGGCTCGACCAAGTTCGGTGCCGAGCTGGATTCTTTGTCCGATTTTGTCAGCTTCGGCGTTGCGCCGGCAATTTTGCTGTATCAATGGTCTTTGTTTGATCTGCCGAAGTTCGGCTGGTTTTTCTGCCTGCTGATGTCCATCGGCATGGCAATGCGCCTGGCGCGGTTTAATACCATGCTGGACGAAGAGCCGCAGCCGGAATACTGGAATCATTTCTTTGTCGGCGTGCCGGCTCCTGCGGCAGCTGCGTTGGCGATGATGCCGGTGATGATTTCGTTTGACTTTCCGGAACTGACGGTTGTCCGCAGCCATGCTTTTTGCGCGACGCTTCTGGTTTTGGTTTCTTTCCTGATGGTCAGCCGGATTCCGACTTTTTCCACCAAAAAACTCAAGGTCCCGACCTATATGTTTATGCCGATGATGCTGATTGTGGCTTTGTTTGCCAGTTTCATCATCACTCAGCCCTGGCTGACACTGGGTATCATGGTGGTTCTATATGCTTTGTCGATCCCGGTGGGTGTTGTCGTTTTTTGGAGGGAAAAAGCCAGGTTTGAGGCTGAGTAACTTTAAGAAGCTCAGAAAACCGCTTAGCAATAAGCGGTTTTTTGTTTGTCAGGGTTTCACAAAATATTTCTATATATTGCGTAAAATCAAAGCATTATGAAATATTGTAAAATATTTTTTGAGTTGCGGAAGAGCAATTTGCTCTTTAAACTTCCGGTATTATCTTAGGAGGACGAAGATGCAACACGGAAAGAATTTTAAGTTAGGCGAGTATGTGATTATTAAGAAGCCGGAACTGGTAACAGCCGGCGACAATGTGCGGATTTCGGATTTTTGCCGGATTTCTTCTGCCTGCGAGATAGGTTCGGATTGTGAAATTGCCAGCGGTACTTACATTTCCGGCGGTGATGGCAAATTAAAGTTTAAGATGGGCAGCTGCTCCAGCCTGGCAGCCGGTGTCAGGGTCTGGCTGTCCAGCAATGACTATGTTAATGAGCTGGTGACGCATTCTTTGCCAACCGTGAAAGAGATTCAGGGGAATGTGACGCTGGGAAAATATACCGGCGTGGGGACCAATACGGTGATTATGCCGAACAATGATATTCCCGAAGGTGTGGCAATCGGCGCTTTGAGTTTTGTGCCGGCCAATTATAAATTTGAACCTTGGACGGTGTATGCCGGCCGCCCGATCCGTCCCATTAAAAAGCGCAACAAGGATAATATTTTGAAAACTTTGAAAGCTTTGGGAAAAATTTAACTCTTGGAAACGATTTTCGGGCAGGTGTCCGGATTTAAGGAAAGGGGCGCCGCGGGGCGGTGCAAAATTTAGCTGCGCAGGTAGATTTGCTCCAGCTCGCGGATTTTGTCGCGGTAAACAACTGCGGCTTCAAACTCAAGGTTGGCTGCGGCTTCTTTCATCAGTTTATTATATTCACGCAGTTTTTTATCAATATCTTTAATCTGTTCGGCTTCTTCGGGTTTGGTTTCAAGATAATCGGCGGCTGTCATTTCGCTCAAGGCGCTGGATATTTTCTTTTTAATTGTTTGCGGCGTGATACCGTTTTCGGTGTTGTAGGCGATCTGTTTCTGCCGGCGGCGGTTGGTTTCATTCAAAGCAGCCGTAAGCGAACCGGTCATTTTATCGGCATACAAGATCACCCGGCCTTCGGCATTGCGGGCTGCGCGGCCGATAGTTTGAATAAGCGAGCGTTCTGAGCGCAGAAAACCTTCTTTATCGGCGTCCAAGATCGCAACCAGCGAGCACTCGGGAATATCCAGTCCCTCGCGAAGCAGGTTAATTCCGACCAGAACGTCAAAAACACCCAGGCGGAGGTCGCGGATAATTTCAATGCGTTCCAGGGTATCAATGTCGGAATGGAGATAACGCACCTTAATCCCGTTATCGTTCAAATATTCGGTCAGATCTTCCGCCATTTTTTTAGTCAGGGTGGTGACGAGGACACGCTCGCCTTTTGCCGCAGTTTTACGACATTCTTCCATTAAATCGTCAATCTGGTTTTCTACCGGGCGGACGATGCACAAAGGATCAGTCAGTCCGGTGGGACGAATAACCTGTTCGGCAAAAATTCCCCGGGTTTGTTCCAATTCCCAGTCTCCGGGAGTGGCGGAAACAAAGATGGTCTGTCCGCGCATAGCATTCCATTCCTCAAATTTAAGCGGGCGGTTGTCTACGCAGGAGGGAAGGCGAAAGCCGTAATCGGCCAGCGTGCTCTTGCGGTTGAAGTCACCACGGAACATCCCGCCGATTTGGGGGACGGAAACATGACTTTCGTCAACAAAGATCAGGGCATTGGACGGCAGATATTCAAATAAGGTCGGCGGCGGTTCTCCGGGTTTGCGTCCGGTAAGGTAGCGGGAGTAATTTTCAATTCCTTTGCAATGGCCGGTGGTTTCCAGCATCTCCAAATCAAAGCGGGTGCGTTGTTCAATCCGCTGGGCTTCCAGGAGTTTGTTCTGCTGTTTAAAAATTTCAATTTGTTCGCCGAGTTCTTTGCGAATGTTGACAATCGCCTGAGAAATTGCCGGACGCGGCGTAACATAATGGTTGGCGGGGTAAATAACGACAGATTTAAGTTCGGCAGTCCGTTTTCCGGTCAGCGAATCGAATTCATAAATATTTTCTATTTCGTCGCCGAAAAAGGAAATCCGCCAGGCACGGTCTTCGTAGTGGGCGGGGAAAATATCCAGAACATCGCCGTTGACGCGGAAAGTCGAACGGACGAAATTTTGCTGGTTGCGCTCATACTGAAGTTCGGCAAGATGGCGGCAGAGTTCTTTTTGTTCAATCTGCTGGCCGATTTCCAGCGGAATTGTCATTGCCGCGTAAGATTCAACATCGCCTAAGCCGTAAATGCAGGAAACCGAAGCGACAATAATAACGTCCTGAGCCTCCAAAATATTACGGGTTGCAGAGTTGCGCATCCGGTCAATCTGCTCATTGATGGCGGAATCTTTTTCTATGTAGGTGTCGGTTTTGGGGACATAAGCCTCAGGCTGGTAATAATCATAATAGGAAACAAAGTACTCGACTTTGTCGTGAGGAAAAAATTCTTTCATCTCGCTGTATAACTGCGCCGCAAGAATTTTGTTGGGAGCCATAATCAGCGCCGGCCGCCCGGTTTGTTCAATAACTTTAGCCATCGTATAGGTTTTACCGCTTCCGGTTACCCCGAGCAGAACCTGATTCCTGACGCCGCGGTTAATCCCGTCGCAGAGCTCTTTAATTGCCTGCGGCTGATCGCCTGCCGGTTCAAACGGACTTTCTAATTTATATTCGCAAGTCATGGCTGCAGCTTATTTATTTAAATCCAAATTTTTTAGCGAATCGTTGTAAACTTTAGCAAAGTTGCTGTAATTCTGAACGTCGTCCACCACATTGGTAATTTGTTTGAGGTCGATTTTATCAGGTTCCAGCCGGTTGGTTAAGATATTAAATGCGCTATGATATTTTGTTTCTTTAAACCAAGGCATAAATTTATTGCGGAGACGTACCAGCACGGTTTCTTTTCCAGCCTTTTTCAGTGCGGTTGCCCAATCTAAGATATAGCCGATTTGTTCATTTGACAAGGGTTTGCCTTTTACCGGTTTTTCCACCAGATATTTCAGGGTATCGGAAGCCTGAGCCCATTGGCCGCCGTTCCAATAAATATCAGCCTGGAGCAGCAGGGAGTTTTTGCTGTAATCGCGGTCAAGCAGGTTAAGCGCTTTTTCAATTTCACCCAGGTTAGCAAGCGTCCGGGAACGGATAACGCGGCGGTGGGCCTGAAGTTCTTCAGAGATGCCGGGATTTTCTGTTGCGTTCAGGACTTCCAGCGCCAGGGTGGAATCGCGTTCAAACAAATGAATGATTGCCAGACGGGCACCGACTTTAGCACGGTCTTCCACGGGGAGGCGGGGATCCTGCAATAATTCTTCCAACAGCTGAGAGGCCCGGGGAAGCAAGTCGACAGCCACCAGACGGTCGGCGAGTTTTTGAATAATCCGGTCGTGCTGGGTGCTGCGCAATGCCAGCCAGTTGAAATCCTGATAAAGGGCAAGGGCTTTGATGGCGGATAAAGTGGTATCTGCCTGGTTGTTGAGGTAAATATCCTCAAACCAGCCGAGCATGCGGTTGGATAAAAGTTCTTTTTGGGCCGGGGTTGACAAGGCCAGGTTTTCATTAAGCGTGCGCAGGCCGTTGTAATAATCATGGTTTTTTACATAAAGTTCGGCCAGTTTGTTGAGAAGTTTCCACTTAAACCCGGTTTCTCCCCAGGCATAGCGCAGTTTTTCCAGTTCGGCAATGGCCTCTTTCAGAGGAAGCAGGCCGAGCTGCTGGCTGAGCACCGTTGCATCGTAACGGGCAAGCGCCGAGTACATGGCATTGTTCATGTCGGCAATGCGCCGGTAATCGCGAATCGCATTGCGGGGATAGCCCTGAAGTTCAAGTTTTTTAGCGGAAAGATAAGCTACCTGCGGGGTGCGGTCAATCAGGCGTTCTTCCTGCGTGCGTAAGATATCAATGAAGTTCTGGGCAGCAAGGTCATCACCGGATAAAAGCGCCGTGTTGGCGGCGACAAGGGCGATGCGGTCTTTGAGTTCCGGCGGGTAATCTTTAATCAGCGAGATAAAAGAGAACAAAACGGCGTCATCTTCCTGTTTGAATTCCAGGGCGCTGGAAGACAAAGTACGCCAGAATACCGCTTCGTTGATTGCCGGCAGGCTGCCGTGCTCAAAATTAAGAACAGACTCGGCATAGCGCCGGGTTAAAAAATTTGCCACACCGAGCAGGGCATGAAACTTGTCGGATGAAGTTTCCGGGGTTTTGGCTTTTTCCATCTGGCGGAGGATATTCAGCGCCTCGGTTCCCAACCCTTTGGAAAGATAGTATTTTACCAGTTCCAGCCGGGCCGTATTTTTTTTGTTAGGATCCGCGGCGATAATATCATTTTTAAGCTGATCGACGGCTTCCGCAAAATTCATGCGCAGCAGCTGCGGAGAGATTTCCAGGTCAAAAGCGGCCAGCGTGTCACCGCTTTCGCGCAGAATCTGCTGCCGTTTCATGGTTTCCAGGTTGTCGGAGATGTTGAGGCCGCGGTCAAAAGCGCGCAGGGTCAGGCCGGTATTGCCGCGGTTGAGTATAATATCCGGGGCTTTGATAACCATCGCCATACCCTGTACCGAGTTCAGGATGGCAAATTCAGGATAAAAGTAAGTACGGTTAAATCCTAAGCCGAGGTCCGCATTGGGAGCGATGGTGATGACATCGCCGACATCCGGGTCAATTGCCAGGACCAGATTGCCGGCATTTTCACCGGGAATAAACAAATAGGGACGTTTCAGGCTGTCATACTGGGTAAAAACTTCCATATCTTTTACCGGGCGCGGCGGGATATCGCCGGTCAGGAGGTCGACAACCCACAATAAACCTTCTTTACGGACAGAAAAACGTACTCCGGGCAATGGACGCATTTGGATAATGGTTGCACCGGGATGGGGAAACTGGATGATATCCGTTGCCAGTCCTTCGGCTGATTTTTTCAGTTCATCCAGGTTGAGGTTCATCGGACGGTCAAAGACAACCCATAATTTTTCATCACGTTTGAAAACAGCCAGGCTTACCGGCATATTCCAGGAAAAGCTCAGGCTGGCCATACGCGGAAGTTTGGGCATCATTTGCGGCGAGCTTAACGGAACGGTTTGGCGCAAGGCCCGGCTGGCTGCCGCGGTAATCGGCCGGTGGGGGGCCGGGGTGGCCAGGTCTTCTACCTGAATCGCCGGGGTGGGGGCTGCCGGCGCGGCAACCGGCTGTGCAAAAACAGGAACGGCAAACAACAAGCTGAAAGCGAAACTCCAGCTTAACCAAATCTGCCTATTTCCATATTGTCTGAACACGCGGTTTATCCCGGTTAAATGTTATTGCCAATCAGCTGTGAGGTGACAGCTTTTGCTTTTTCGGAATTCATCTGCGACAGAATTGCCGAAGAGGCGGAAGGTTTCATCCCCTTTAACAGCGCGACGGTGATATCCATATCCAGGGTATTGAAAATACGCGCGGCGTCTTTGGGTTTCATGGAGGTATAAAGTTTTACCAGAGAATTGATGTTTTCCTGCTCTTTTTTGCTGTATTGCTGAATCAGTTTTTCGAGTTTGGACTCGTAAGCTTTCAGCTGTTTGAGTTTTTTATCGATTTCATCTTCGGCCACTTTGAGCTGAATTGCGCGCTTGTCAATTTCTTTTGCCCTGACATCCAAAGCCTCGCGGCGTTCGGCCAGTTCCTGCAAAATCAAAATTTCCGACTGGGAAAATGCGGTATTGGGATTTTCAACGTTTGCCGGCTGGTCCGGTCCGCCCTGTCCGAGCATTTTTGCCAAAGCGGCGGTTTCCTTAACCGTTTGTTCCTCTGCCAGTGCCTGGGTGGAAACCAGCTGGATTTTGGGTTGATCCGGGTGGTTAAAGCGGTCAAACACGCTGCTGATTTTAAATGTCAGCGTCAGGCCGGCAACGAAGATAAATACCGGAAGGATGCGAAAACGGAATTTTTGGGTTTGGTGGGTCATTTTTCTACCTTAAAACTTTATTTAATGGAGCGCAGGGCTTTAAGCAATTCAAGCTCGGCTTCCGAGCGGCTGTCGGCAATTGCCGGCGTATCTTCTTCACGGCTGATGCCCGGCTGATTCAGCGGGGCGGCAAACTGCTCACGGGAAGCCGGAGCCGTTTTTATCTGGCGCCCGTCAGAAATAACCTGTTCCAAACGGTCGGCCAGGTTATCGGCACGTTCGTTGATGAACAAGAGGTCGTCTTTAAGTTCTTTGGCGCTGTCGACCACTTCCTTGAGCCCTTCTGCAGAATGTTCGGTTACCGACTTAAGTTTGGGGATGCTGTTTTCCGCTTTAAAGGTCGCGTCATTCAAGGCTTCCACCAACTGGGCAAGACTGCTTTGGTTACGGCGTAAAACCTCAAGGTTTTTATTCAGGCGGTAAGCAAATAGGATTGCCGGAAGCAACAAAGCAATGATGATTAAATTAATTAAGAGTTCTAAATTATCCATTTTTTTCAGCCTTGGATTCAACTTTGATAACAATATGGTCGGATTTGCGGCCCATGGATCCTTCAATCAGGGGAACATCGCCGCAGTAAACGGTCACTTTTTCATGAGGGGTCATATCCAGAGGCAGGAAAGATCCCTTTTCCCAGGTAGAAATTTCGCCGAGGCGGATATCGACTTCATTCAGAACCGCTTTGATTTCCACATCGGTTTCCCACAATTGGGACATGAGGTGGTTTTCCCAAATCGTATCGCGGCCGAAACGTTCTCCCATGAACATTTGCAGCAGCAATTCGCGGACCGGTTCCAGGGTGGCATAGGGAATCATCAGGTCAATTTTGCCGCCGCGGTCTTCCATGTCAATGCGCAGATGGGCGACGATAACTGCGTTGGAGAGGCGCGAAATCGTGGCAAAACGCGGATTGGTTTCCAGCCGGTCAAAAGCAAAGTTAACGGAGGTTATGGGGTCAAATGCCGTGGAGAGGTCTGTCAGTATCAGCTGGATCATATCTTTGACGATATTCAGCTCAATGGTGGTATAGGGGCGCCCTTCGATGCGCATGGCGGCAGTTCCGCGGCGGCCGCCGAGCAAAACGTCCACCATGGAGTAAATCAGGGCGCTGTCAAGCGACATCAGGCCGTAATTATCCCATTCTTCGGCCTTAAAAACGTTTAACAGGGTCGGCAGCGTCAGCGAATCGATATATTCGCCAAAGCGCATGGACTCGATACTATCCAGAGAAACCTCCACGTTATCCTGGGTAAAATTACGCAGGCTGGTTGCCATCAGACGGATCAGGCGGTCAAAGACAATTTCCAGCATGGGCAGGCGCTCATAGGAAACCATGCTGGAGTTAAGGATGGCGCGGACACCGGTCTTATTGGGATTGTATTCGTTTTCTTCGTCGCTGCCGAATCCGAGCAGGCTGTCGATTTCTTCCTGATTCAGGATTTTAGAATCGGTTCCGTCAGCAGCAGGGGTTCCGGTTTCGGGAGCGAGTCCTTCGGTCCAGTCCTGACTGGGTGTTGTTGCGTTATTTGCTTCTTCAGCCACGGCAGTATCCTCTATTGTTCATTTTGCTGAATTTCAAATTTTTTGAAATTCAGGTTGTTGATTTTGACAGGGGCGGTCAGCAGGTTCATGCGGTAGAGCAGTTCTTCCCTCAGCCAGTAGAGCCCGGCGGATCCTTCCACCTCTGCGGGTGTCAGTTCAACGGTATGGGCAATAACGCTGTCAGTAATGCGGGGCAGCAGTTTCTCCACAGCGGCGACATCTTCCACTTTGGAAAGCTCGACGCTTAAGCGGGCAACGACAAGCGCTGCGGCGCCGTCTTCGGTTTTAATCTGGGCTTTGATTTCGGGCAGGTCATAAAAAACGGTTACGGATTCAGTTGCCTGGCCGTTCTCCTCCGTCATGTTTTTAACCACGCTGTAATTCAGCGCAGCCGTTCCGTCATATTTATGATTGAAGGTAAAATACAGGCCTACCGCCAAACCGATTGCAATCACAACCGGGATGACTATCAGTAAAATTTTACGCCGGTTGGCCGGTGCGGCCGCGGCTTCTTCATTATCGGAATCGAAATCGTCTTCCCGTTCCATTGAACACTCCGGAATTATTTAGTCAGCTAACTGATTTTTATAATATATAATTTAAAACATAAATAAACGTTAAAGTGCTAGTTATTAGCAGGAAAACACGGCTTTGCGCAAGGCTGGGATGCAGGATGAACAGTCGTTCCGGATAAGGGACCTGGTTTTGTCTAATCTGGCAGAAATACAAGTGTCGGATATTGTTGCAGAATTGTGAAATTTGTTAAATAAGACGGGTATTTAATAGATTAGAAACCTTTTTTGTGGTAAAGTTAGAATAGGTGTAAATCTGTTTGAGGCATAAAATGTATATTTGGGTGATATTGGCAACGTTTCTGGCCATTCTGGCGTCTTATACCTTGGCGCCCCGGGCCGATTACCGCCAGCTGGCTATTGAGCCGCAGGCGGAAGCCACGTTGTCTAAAATCGTAACCAAACATCAGGCCGCCCGCGATTATGTCCGCTTTCGCAAGAAACCCTATACGGCCAATCCCTCGATTGTGGAATATGCCCCGGGTATAATCAGTGATACGGAACTGGAGGGATATGCTTATTTCGGGCATGAGATTTCAGACGAGTTTGTCAGCCAGATTTTTTGCATGAATGAGGATATGACGGTTTCTTATTCTGACAGCAGTGCCTGCAGTGTCCGCAAAAACAAAAAAATGGTGGCCACGTACGGGCCGATTCCGCTAAGGTGGCGGAATATGGGCGCTGACGGCGAGCAGCCGAATGAGGATTTGATGAATGCCCTCCGCAACACCGTGGACGGGGGAACATTTTTCGGCTATACGGTCAAGGCATTTCATCCGGATTCAATCCGGAATGTTTCCGGGTCCGATATGCAGATTGTGGACCGTGACCGCGATGATATTTTTGTTCCGAAAGCGATTGTAAATGATACGAATTTTAAAAAAGCGTGCGATCTCAGCAAGGGGTATTCCTGCCTGGTTTACCTATCGGGCATTTAACCGGGCAGCTAACTTAGGAGAAAGACCATGACCAATAATCTTAAACTAACCGGCCAGAAGGGCAGCATGATGGTGGAGGCTTTGGCGATGCTGGGCCTGATTGCCATGGTTACTCCGGTTTTGTATAAAAAAGCTGCCGAGCGCACGACCGAGCTGCAGGATATTAACGCAGCAGCACAGATGCGGACGATTTCCAAGGCTTTGGACGATTATATCAAAGACAATTATACCGATTTTACCATTGATAAAACACCGGGATACTGGGAAGTGACGGAAGATGACATCAAAAGTTATCTGCCCTATGGGTTTAACCTGAAAGACAGCAAGCTGTTTGAACAGCCGGAAATGGCAATCAAACGCGTGATTCAGGGATCCGGCGTTACGGCGCATGCCACGCTGACCGGTATTGTGGTTTCTCCTACCAGCGGCGATCTGCCGGGAATCCGTTCGGCCAAAATTGCCTCCATGATCGGGGCTAACGGCAGCGTGTATAAGAAATGCGCGGGTTTGGACGGTGCCCAGAAGAATCAGTTCTGCGGGGTACAGGGCACCTGGTTTGCCGAGCCTAAAGATTATGGCGTGACAGCTCCCAAAGAGGGCAGCATTGCCTCGATTTCGCTGCATGCGATTAACGCCAGCTCGGGCGCTGGTTCGGAACACGTTTTGTTCCGTGACAACAGTATGGGTGATGATTCTTATAACCGGATGCAGACCAGCCTGCTGATGGACGGAAATCCGATTGAGGAAGTTAACCAGCTGATTGCTTTGGGAACCCGCGGTTCCGACGAGGGAACTGCCAACACGATTGAAATTGTGGGCGAAAACAAGGCTGACGGTAATCTGTATGTCAGAGGCGCGGGTACAATCCGCGATCTGCTGACGGCAGGAAGTGCCAATATTGCCAGTACGTTTGAGGTTAACAGCGGCGGCGTCAGTTCCAATAAGAAAGTAACCGTTTCGTCCGGCGGTTTGGATGTGACCGGGGATACCACTTTAGATAAAACAACGATTGACGGGACTGCTGACGTTTCCGGCAAATTGACAGTAAAAAATGCTGCCGAGGTCCAAAGCGGTTTGACAGCCAAGGGGCAGGTTTCTACTGAAACGGTTAACGGCGCAAGCAATGTTTACAGTCTTGTTGTTAGTAAAACAGCCGGAGCAGACAGAAAGACCGGCGGCAGCCTGTTGGTTGAAAACAATGCCCGTGTAAAGGGTAATCTTTATATTGACGGAGAGTTCAGCGCCAATAAAATTTATGGGCGAACCGAACTGGGCGGCGGTTTAATTTCCGGGTCAAATTATAATTTTAAGGCAACCAATACCCGGGTTGATATTGCCGGAAATGTCTTTAAGGTCGGCAGCGTTTTGGAGACGAGCGATGCCGGCGGTGCGATGGGGGTCGGAGCTATTGAAGTCGGTGCGACCAGTTCCAATGGCGCTTATATTCAATCTAGTGCCTCTAACTATGTAAAAGCAAGCGGTACTGAAGTTAATGCCGTAGCGGGAACCCAGGCTAAAATTCAGGGAGGCAGCGGAACCTTAACGTTGAATAGTACATCCAGCACTTTGTCCGGAACTAAGGCTGAGGTGACGGCAACTGGCGGTGATGCGACGGTTTCCGCCAGCGGAACGGCAATTTTGAAAAGCCCATCCAGCTCGGTTAAGGCCGGCAGCAATAGTGTCCGCCTGACTTCCGGAGCTAATAACCGTTTTATCAGCTTGGGTAATGATGCCTTGATTTTCGGTGCCAATGTTTCAAATAATGCAGATTCTTCTTCCGCTAACTATTTGTTCGTGAATAAAGACCGGATGGCTTTGGCTGCTTCAGGAGCGGATACTTTAGGATATTCCAGCAACAGTTTCAGCAACGGTGTTATTAATGACGGCGTGTTAATCCGCCGCGAAGGAATGATTACGCTGCCGACAAAGGCCAGCGTGTCCGGGCGTACGGTTTTGCCGACCGGGCAGGGAAAGCAGGATACTCCCGGGTATGTTAAACTGGACCGGATTGTTTCCAACCAGACTTATCCTTACAGCAGTTCGTCCAACGGCGCGATTGCTGCCGGAAACCCGCGGCGCGGTTCTGCCCCGTATGATGCTTATCAGGTCAATCCGGCTTATACCTCGGTGATGCATGATATTAAACTGACCACCCGCGGCAATGCCCGTTTGAGCGATATTCTGCCTGACTTTATTAATAAAGGTATTTATGTGATTGATAATACTTATAATGAAGCAACCGGCAGTAAAAACTGGGAGAGTTATACGGTTACTAAAAGCGGCGGAACTTTGTCGATCTCGGGGCAGCCGAGCGAGTGTACGGGCAGCAACAAGGCGAATTGTATTACAACCCCGTGGCTGGGATTTGTGCCCACGCCGCAATGTCCTCCGGGATATTCAAAGGTCATTACAATTAATCCGATCCGCTGGAAGATGGCCGAAGCTTATTCAGTGGCGATGACGCCTACCGGTTCCAGCTGGGATGCCAACCGCTTTAAAGCTTTCTTTATTGCGCCGCGAGATCCTTTTAAAGCCCGGTTTGAACTTTCTTCGGTGGATGGTTCTTCGGGAAGCCATACCCATACGGTTCCGTCAGGTTATGGTATGCCGCTGACTTTCCAGACCAATACCTGGCTGAATACCACGATTGCCGGCGTTAAGGTCGGGGGGACGGCATCGGGAACCAACAGCAGTTCGTCGCGCGATGCAGAATTTGCCGGCTGGCATGCGATTATGGGTTTCTTATATCACGGCACGGATTATCATGATTATCTGGCTGGTGTCGGAGGCGGTAATCTGGACGGAAAGATCGTTTGGAATCTGTTTCCGGTTTATAATGAAGAATTAACGGCGATTGCTAACGTTTACTGTTATTTTGAACGAAGAGCAGTAAGCGGGGAAACTTTTAAGTGGGATTCCTCTTTGGTTGATACCGGATATAACCAGCTGACCAACTTCAGAACCCTTAGCAGTGACAAGGATAACGGAGCTTATCAAAAACGCTTGGATGATCCGGCGCTCGGATACAGTGAGCCCTGGTAAAAGCGGGATCAAGAAAAAAACGGCTGTTTTGGCAGCCGTTTTTTGTGTTTAAAATATGGTGAAAGTGTTTCCTTATTAATAAAATCCTAACCACTCGGTGATATTTTTAGCTTAACTAATAAAAATAATTACAATTTTTTGCTTGCTTATTTTAGAAATGTAGTTTATAAAATAGACAAAATTTACAAAATGAACTTTTGGAGAAATCTATGAAAAAGACTTTGGTAACGATGGCTTCGGCTCTGGTATTGACAATGGCAGTTGCGGCTCCGGCCTCGGCCCGGGATGGGTTTTATGTTGCATTGCGCGGCGGTAATACTGATTATAATATGAATGACAAAGAAGACAACGCGGCTTCTAAATCACGCGCTGAATTTGGCGATACCTGGATGATGTCGGGCGCATTGGGTTATAAATATAAATATTTCCGTATTGAAGGCGAATATATTTATCGCGATGATATTGATGACGAATATCCCTCCGGCCGCAGTACTTATAAATCGTCTTTGGAATCTGATTCTTTTATGGCCAATATCTATTTGGATCTTATGCCGAATTACTGGGTCAGCCCTTATCTTAACGCCGGTATCGGTATTACCCGCCTGGATTTGAGTAATCAGGATCCCGGAGGGGACAAAGTTACCTATAGTAAAGATAACTTTACCTGGGCTTTGGGCGGCGGTTTGTCCATCCGGCTGAATCGTTGTCTGAACATTGATGCCGGTTACCGTTATCTGGATATGGGTGACATCAACAAGGCCAATATTAATGTTCATGAATGGTACGGCGGTTTGCGCTTTACGTTCTAAGAAAAAGCTGTTTGAAAAAATCCCCGGTTTCCCGGGGATTTTTTGTTTTTATTTAAAACTGTTGACCAGCGAACCGGCCAACATGTACCAGCCGTCAACCAGGACAAAAAAGATGACTTTGAATGGCAGGGCCAGAACTGTCGGGGGCAGCATCATCATACCCATAGACATTAAAACGGAGGCAATAACCATGTCAATGATCAGAAACGGTACAAAGATTAAAAAGCCGATTTCAAAAGCGCGGCGCAATTCGCTGATCATAAAAGCGGGAATGGCTATTTTGAGCGGCGTTTCAGCCACACTTGCAGCCGGTTTTTCTTTGGCCAGATCGGTAAACAGCAGCAAATCCTTTTCGCGGGTGTTGCGGACCATAAATTCTTTTATCGGTTCGGCTGCTTTTTCCAAGCCGTCCATTACTTCGACTTTTTCATCAATCATCGGTTTAATTCCTTCCTCCCAGGAACGTTCCAGGGTGGGGCTCATCACAAAAAGCGTCAGAAAGATGGCCAAAGAAATCAGGACCATGTTGGGGGGCGTGGCGTTGGTGGCCAAAGCGGAGCGGGTAATCGACAAGACAACGGCAATCCGGGTAAAAGAGGTCATCATAATTAAAATCGACGGCGCCAGCGATAAAACCGTAATCATCATAATGACGCTGAAAATCCGCGCCGTTGCCGAGCCGCCGGTGCCTTCCATGTTGACATTCAGGCTTTGTGCCCAGGCCGGATCGGCGGTGAAGAGGCAGATTATAAATGTCAGAGCGGCCAAGCCGAGCAATTTTTTAGTCATTGTTTGAGGGTCCCGTTATCAAAGGTGTGTTGTCCAGCATCCGGGCAGAATTAGTGCCGAGCAAAAGCAGATATTCGCGGTCATCGCAGCGCAGGAGAACGACCGAGTTTTTGCTGTCCAGGCGGCGAAACTCGATAACTTCAAGGCGTTGTCCGGCTTTAAGGTTTTTAACCAGCCTGCATTTGAGGCCTTTCAATTCGCAGTATTTAAATACCCACAAAGTCAGCAGCAGCAGGCCGATAACAAATATCAGCGATAAAACGGCCTGTAAAATGTCTTGCCATTCCATAAAAGTTCTCCCGGTTGGTTGTGCTGAATTATAGGCCGCGTCTGCGTCCGCGTCAATAAAAGGCTTGCCCTTGTTGATATTGTTTGCTATCGTGACAGCATGAAAAAAGAAAGTGCTTTCCATATCAGCGATGAACGCAAAACCTATGATCTCCAGTCTGTGGCGCGGACAATTCTGCCGCTGGCCAAAACCATTTTAGGGAAAAAGGGGTTTGTGGAAATTGATATTCTGACTGATTGGGACAAGATTGTCGGCGCCGAGCTGGCAGCTTATGCTTTTCCGCAGTCGATTGATTTCAAGCGCGGCGAAAAAACCGGGGGCACGCTTCTGGTGGCGGTTCCGTCAGGTGCTTTTGCGGTGGAGCTGCAGCACCGGGAAAAAGCTGTTATCAGCAAAATTAACACTTATTTCGGCTACAATGCGGTTGCCGCCATGAAAATAATTCAAAACAGCGGATTGCCGCAAAATACGGGGGCGGTTGAAAAGTCGGGGAAACCAAAAAAATCTCTTGTAACTGCCGAGGAAGAAACTTATATTAAAAAATTAAGCGAAGAGGTGGAAAATCCGGCTTTGCAGGAAGTTCTCCGGCGGCTCGGCTTTAGTATTATCAATCATAATAAAGGTGAAAAGAAGTAAGATGAAATTTGAAAACATTATTAAGAAAGTGAGCGGTTTTATTGCCGCTTTTGTGGTTTTCTTCCTGGCCGCCGGGTTTTATCTGTCGGTGAAGGGCTTTGAGATGAACGAAAACGGCGAGCTGGTTTTGGTTAACGCGGCCTATGCGGCAGAAGAAGCTCCGGCGCCGAAGGTTATTCCCGCCAATTATGTGATGCCGGAAAGCCATGTTATCGGCGACTCGTCAGCTCCGGTGACAATTTATGAATATTCTTCTTTCGGATGTTTTCATTGCGCGGATTTTCATTTGAATACGCTGCCTAAAATTAAGGAAAAATATATTGATAACGGCCAGGTCCGCCTGGTATTTGTGCCATTTCCGATTGACCGGGCCTCAATGAGCGCGACCATGCTGGCAGAATGTGTGCCGGCAGACAAATATTTTGCTTTTACTGATTTGCTGTTTAAAAAGCAACGGGAATGGGGAATGTCACGGGATCCGGAAAAAGTTCTCAAGCAGTATGCCGCTTTAAGCGGGGTTCCTGCTGAAAAGGCCGAAACCTGCCTCAAAAATGACACGGTAGCCCAGGAGATTCTGCAAACCCGCCAAGACGGTATTACCCAGCTGGGAATTCAGGGAACACCATCGTTCGTGATAAGTTCCGCCGCAGGAAAAGAATTGCTTGCCGGGGCGCCGACAATGGAAAAGCTTGAGGAAATTTTTACTCAAAAATTAGCGAATAATTAAAATCTTAGGACTTCTTTAATAACTCCGTAATAACTTGGGATAAAGAAGAGTATGACCCAAAAGCCCGATGACATTAAGCAGCTCGAAAAACGTATTGCCGAGCTCAAGCGGAAAGAAGCAGCGGCACGGAAAGACAAACCGGAATCGGAATACGCCCATGCTTCCAAGGCTGGTTTCCGGGTTGCTACCGAACTGATTTCGGCAGTGGTGGTCGGGGCGGCAATCGGTTATCTGCTGGATGACTGGTTTGGGACAAAACCCTGGCTGCTGGTTGCGTTTCTGCTTATCGGCGGCGCGGCGGGCATGCTGAATGTTTATCGCTTTGTGCAAGGTGAAGAGCGCAAGACTAAGGAGTAATTGATCGTGTCCAACCCGATGGAACAATTTGTCATCAAACCGCTGGTCCCTCTTGAGGTGGGCGGCGTTGATATTTCCTTTACCAATTCGGCCTTGTTTATGGTTTTGGCTGTGGCAGTTTCGACATTGCTGCTGGGGGTGTGCCTGCGCAAACGCAGTATTGTCCCGACCGTGGCCCAATCCATACCCGAAACGCTGTATGAATTTATTTCCGGGCTGTTGAAAGAAAATGTCGGGGTTGAAGGGCTGAAGTATTTTCCGTTTATCTTTACGTTGTTTTTATTTGTCGCCTTCGGCAATCTGCTGGGGTTGTTTCCCTATGCCTTTACCTGGACATCGCATTTGACGGCAGTGGGCTCCCTGTCCCTGATTGCATTATTGTTTAACGTTATGATCGGGATTAAAAAGAAAAAGCTCGGCTGGCTGCGGACTTTTCTGCCGCGGGGAATTCCTCTGGCTTTGGCGCCGCTGATTGTGCCGATTGAAATGATTTCTTTCCTGTCCAAGCCGTTCAGCCTGACTGTTCGTCTGGTTGCCAATATGACCGTGGGGCATATTATGCTGAAAATTATCGCCGGTTTTGTGGTTGCGCTGGGTGTTGCGGGAATTGTTCCTGTTTTGTTTAACAGCGCGATTGTCTGTTTTGAAATTTTTATCGCGCTGTTGCAGGCTTTTATTTATACTGTCTTGTCCTGCATTTATCTGGGAGACGCCATTCACGAGCACTAAAATCTTTTTGGCGTGACGAGGCTTCCGGCCATTATTTGTGCGGGCCGGGTAAGGAACGCCGGGAAGCTTGTTAACCAAAAAATAACATAAACAGTATTATTGTAAGCATGATTAATTAAACTTTGGAAAGGATATAAAATGGAACCTTTAGCTTATGTGGGCGCCGGTATGTGCGCATTGTCAATGACTGTTGCCGCCTGGGGTGTAAGTCAGGTTTGGACGACGATTATTTCGACTGTCGGCCGCAATCCGCAGGTTAAAAAAGATGTTGATATCTATGGCTGGGCCGGATTTGCCGCCGTTGAGGCGATTGCCCTGTATGCTTTGGTTATTGCGCTGGTTATGCTTACCGGAAATTAATTTTTTCAAAACGGTTTTATCGGATGACTAGCGGCGCGGTACGGTGCCCGCTTCTTACGTACTTCTAATCTACGCTCCGAGGCTGTGCTCCGTTCCTCACCGCCATTCATCACCCTAAAACCGTTTTTACATCTTAAATAATAGGAAAGTCTTATGCCACAATTAGATTTCAGCGTTTTTCCGTCGCAGTTATTCTGGCTCTGTATCAGCTTTTTTACAATGCTGTTTCTTATGAGCAAAATCATTATTCCGAAAATTGCGGAGATGATTAATCTGCGCAAGGAAAAGATTGATGATTATCTTGACAGCGCGGCTGATTTCAAGGCCCGCTCGGAACAGGCGCTGGAAAACTATCACCGGGCGCTGAAAGAGGCAACGGACGAGGCTAATCTTTCGCTCCAGAAAACCAAGCAGGAAATGAAAAATCTGATTGAACGCAAACAGGCTGAACTGAATGAAGAACTCAGCCGCCAGATTAAAGAGGGCGAACAGCAAATCCGCGACAGCAAGGCCAAAGCCATGAAGCAGGTTGACGCAATGACGGAGGATTTGGCGGCGGAAATTATCCGCAAGCTGGGTTTTAACCTGTCTAAAGCGGAAATCAGCAAAGCGGCGGCAGTTGTAGAGAAAGAATAAACAATGGCAATGGAAGAGAATTTACCCAATCGCGAGCTTATTGACGCAACACAGGATGCGGTTTTGAATGCGGCAGATAATGTGGTTGCAGCGATTGAAAATACGGCTCATGAAATCAGCGGCCACGGGGAGCTTTTTTATCAGAGCGCCGAGTTTTGGGTGGCGGTTTCTTTTGTGCTGGTGGTAGTGGCACTGGCCCGGCCGGTTGGTAAAATTCTTTATTCCATGCTCAAAAAACGCGGCGAGAATATCGCCGAGCGTATCCATTCGGCGGCAGAGCTTAAAGAAGAGGCTCAAAAACTGCTGGCTCAATATGAAAAACAGTATCGTCTGGCCCAGCAGGAAGCAAAAGATATTTTGGCCAAGTCAGAGCGGGAAGTTACTATCCTCAAAAATGACAGCCTGGCGAAAATGGAACATGACATGGCGGTTAAAGAAGCCGATACCAAGGCCAGAATTGCAACGGCCCGGCAAGATGCCGTTAAGGAAATTTCAGCGGCGGCAGCAGAAAAAACAATCGCCGTGGTTCGTGCTGCATTGCTTAAAGGGCTTGATGACAAAGCTCAGGATAAGCTGATAGACCAGTCCATAGACGAGCTGGCCCGTTTGAAATAGTGTTGCCATAGCTTAAAAAGACGCCGGTTTCCGGCGTTTTTTTGCAGCCGGAAAATTCCGGAAAAGCAGAGCCGGGAAATTATAAATACAAGCTCATGTTGCGGGAGGTTTCCCGAAAATTGAGGTGCCGGTAAAAGGCTACCGCATTGTTGTTGAAACTGAAGACTTCCAGTTCAATTTGTTTAATGCCGTCTGTTTTGGCTTCTTCAGCCAGGCGGGCAATCAATTTTTTTCCGATACCGCGTTTTTGATGCGTGCTGCTGACGACAATATCAAAAATCTGATAATATTTCTGGTTGACATAAATATTTTCATCACGGACGAGTTCTCCGGCGCAGAGAAGGCCGACAACTTTGCTGCCGTCCAGCGCAACATAGCCGAAGTTGTCAGGGTGCGACAGGATGCATTGAAGATAGGGGATAGAGTTGCTCTCCGGGGCGCAAAGAAACTGCTGGGGATCGTTTTTGGCGTGCAGGCAGTTTGACTCGTGCAGAATGCGCAAAGCCTGTTCAAAGTGCTGGGGCTGAAATTCTTCAATGATAATGTCAGACATTTTGTTCTCCTTATCTGTAGAAATAAGCAGAACAGGCCGCTGCGGCAATAGGACCAAAGTTTTAGAGATAGCGGTAAGGGTGGGCCGCATAAGAGCCGAGGAGATGAACTTCATCGGCAAAAAAGCGCAGTTCGTCAAAGGCGTTGCGGAATGCGTGCTGGTCGGGATGGGCTTCAACCTCGACATAAAACTGCGCTGAAATAAATTTGCCTTCCAGAAGGTAGCTCTCCAGCTTGGTCAGGTTGATGCCGTTGGTCGCAAAACCGCCGAGGGCTTTGTATAAGGCCGCCGGGATATTTTTTGCCTTGAAAATAAACGAGGTAATAAATTTGCCGCCGTCATATTCGGGGATCAGGCTGTCACGCGACATAATCAAAAAACGCGTGGTATTGTTGCTGGCATTTTCGATATTGGGAGCCAGAATTTCCAACCCGTAAATTTCTCCGGCCAGACGCGAGGCAATAGCGGCTTTGGCAGGATCCTGATCCCGCAGGACATCCTGGCAGGAAAGGGCGGTATCAATCCGCTGAACCGGCTGAATATGATGGTTTTTGAGAAATTCTGAACACTGGGCGAGCGCCTGCGGGTGGGAAGAAGCCGTTTTGATGCCGGAAAGTCTGGCTCCGGGCAGGCCCAGAAGCTGGTGTTCAATCCGCAGAAAAAATTCTCCGACAATATGCAGTCCGGTGGAGGGGAGGAGGAAGTGGACATCGCTGACCCGGCCGGCATTAGAGTTTTCAACCGGAATCATTGCCAGATCGACCTTTTTGTCGGTGACGGCGGCCATGGCCTCTTCAAAACTGGCACAGGCCAGATAGTCGGCTCCGGGATAAACTGTCTGGCTGGCAATATGGGAATAGGCGCCGGCCACGCCCTGATAAGCGATTTTAAGTTTCATGTCGGTTCTCTAAAGATTGAGGTTAAGATTGTTCCAGCCTTTGGATTTGGTGCTTTTTTCTTCTTCCTGCTGGGTTTTGACCCAGTTGCGGATGGGTTCGTTTTTCTTATTGAGCAGGGCTTTTTGCTCGTCAGTCTGGGCCACGCCGATGGGCAGCAGCTGGTTAAACAGCGCCGGGGAGGCAAAATCAATACGTCCCTTAACCAGCGGATCAATCAGCGCGTCGATAATCGGAGCGGCAGGTTTGGCATTAAAAGCATTGACCCGGCCGCCGTAGAAAATGGCAAAGGCATGGCAGGGCGAAGACAGCAAAACGTCGGTCGAATCGACACCGCGGACAAAACGGAGCATAATCCGCGGGCGGATAACGCAATCTTCGGTCACGTCAAACAAAACGTTGTTGGGATTCATGAACAGCTCGGACGAAATCATGGTTTTGAGTTCAGGATTGATAACGCCGCAAAAACCGACAACAGCCATGCCATCGAGCGTGTAACCGGTATAGTTGTCCGGTTTGGTGGTGATTTGGTAGCAGAAAACCTGCTCGGCGTCGGTGATGTTTTGCAAGGCTGACTGGCCGATGGTTTGGGCGATGGGGTCAAGAATTTTGTTATGGGCGGGGTTGGGTTTCCAAGCCGGGGTTTCTGCCGAAGCGGCAGGCGCGGCGGAGCCGTTGGAATCCGGTGCCTGGGCAAAAGCGGCGGAAGACAGAACCAGGCCGCAGGCAAAAGCAAGTTGAACAAAACATTTCATGAAAACCACCTCATTATAAAATTAAGTCAGCATATTATATAGTCATTATTTATGGCTGACAAGTGGTTTATGGGGGCAAGAAACGGCTTGTGAATGAGCGGGAATGTTAACGGCAGAATGCGGGGCGCGGCTTTCCCGGACAGCGGCGAGCCGGGTTGAGAAAAAAGAACGGGCCGGGCGGGAGATTGTCCGGCCGGCAACGGCCGCGGTAAAAAATGGAGTGGGAGAGTTTAAAAGGCAACAGCCGCATATTGCTATGCGGCTGTCTATATTTGTGTTTAATAATTGTCTCTAAAAAATTCTGAATTCAATGCCGAGACCGCATTTGAATCCAAACTCCTTCTTAAAGGAGTTCATCTCCCCCCGAATAACTTCCGCGTTAGGGAAGTTGACTTCGGAGTTCAGCGACAGCTTGTCACCGTCGCAGCACCTCCAAATCCCTCCCCCGAAGACGTTCAAGAACGTCTTGTTGCCGAGGCGGATTTGGAGATTGAGACCAGCTTCGAGCTGGGGTCTCAATTTTTTGGTGATATATCCGTGATATAAGCCTCCTTCGAGGTCTTTCACGGTTATATCACTCCGGATCCCTGCATTTTGCTGGAGGGCTCCAACCATTATTTCTCCGGAGAGAAAGAAACGGTTTTCGCTCTTACCAACAAGGTCCCGGCGGATCCCGATACCGAGACCTGAACGGTCCTGGACATATCGCCCGAAAGCGAAAAATGCCCACCGGTTTTTGGCTAAGCCAAATCTGGCTTCGCCACCGACACCGTCGTCGGTTACTACGGCAGATGCCGAAGCATAGCCGTAGAACTGGCCGTCGAAGATGACCGGATTGGTCTCTTCGACGGTACTACTCTGGTGAGTAGTATCGACAACGGCGGAAGCCGTTTTTGCGCTGTCTGACACTGTCGTTGCAGACAGGAAGTCAGACAGACTATTCTGTGCTTGTGCGCTTTGAGCGGCGATGGCAAGCACGACCATCAAGATAGTAGCCGCTATATTTCTTGTTTTCATATACTGGGTTATTAGGGGCTCCTGTGTGCTGTTCATAATATTTTTTGACACACAGGAGCAGGGTTTAACTTTATAATAAAAAAATCGTTAAAAAACGGCAATATTCCCGTGAGAGAATACTCCGTTTACTTTTACTACTGACTCGATTAACGGGTTGGAATACCTTTCAATGGTACCAGTTACCGGTGAAAAACCGTGAACGTGACCATCGATTAAAGAAAGATAATCCCAAGAATTTCCTGATTGTTTCCAATCAGCGAAATTCGTCCCGTTTGCTCCAGCCATATCGGCGGGTTCAAAGGCGTTGGTATTGGCCAACGTGTAAATAACCGAGCAATAATTGGTTAAATTGCTCAGATTTACATTGTCCCAAACTTGCATTACGCCTTCGGCAGCCAATGCAGCTTTAACGTCTCCGTTATAAGCTTCATTGTACTTTGCAACGTTGATTGCAAAGTATTTGTTGCCGTTTCCGCCGATTTCTTTAGCTACCCCACACATGAAGGTGATCCCCTGTCCCGGTAGACGACCACTCTTGGTATAAGCCAAGGTTACGTCTGCCCGTTCAATGGTATATCCTTCGAACGTGGGGTCAAGAGCTATATGTCTTACCTCTGCAGTTTGGACGTGCTCAAAGGTCTCGCCGCCAACTGACCACATGGTGATCAAGTCGTAGGTTTTAACCATATAAGCACCCTCCATTTTAGCAGAGGTTTCCTTAGCCTCAGCGGAGATTAAAGATGGCGTTGCATCTTTCAATGCGTTGCCTCTCCAGGACATTTTACTGTCCACGGATACTTTAACCTCTACAGCCTTGCCGCCGAAAGTAGCGGTATAGGTGGTCGTGGTCCGTTCACCGCTGGTGGTGTCCGACTTAACGTCAGATACTTTCACGGTGTTCGTTTTACCTCCTTCAAGGCTGTTAGCGTCAACGGTCGTTGAAATCTTACCGTTGTCTGAAATTTTCAGATTTCGGTTCAATTCGCAACTTGCGTTGGCAGGAGCCGATACGGTATATTCTACCTGGTAATTAATCAGGCTGAATAATTCCGTACCCCGTTTCTGGAATTCGTCACTTAAAAATGAGATTCCAGTAACGGTATCTTGTTTTTTCACGCTGATTTCAATTTCCTGAACAGTGGTAATGTTGCTGTTCACTCCGTTGAAAGCAGCGCAAAATACGGTTTCGAACGAGAAAATATTGTAATATTTCTCTTCTTTGGAAGATGTTTCTTCCAGACTGACCATATTGGTGGTCGGGTCTGAAAGGTTTACTTCCAAAGTCTGACCTTTGTACTCAACTGTTACGTTGCGTACAGTGGTCAGAGTTACCAATGTCTCAAAGATACCACTGGCAACCTGGAAGGAATAGGTCGTAACCTGTTCCATTACCTGGCCGCTGATAGTACCTTGGGTGAACTTACTTACGTAAGTCCAGTTCCCAGGGACACTGGCGTTCAGAGAAATATTTTTTGATTCCTCTTCCCGGCTCACCTTTTTGCCAGCGGCAATTTTGGTGTCCCGGAAGAACGACATCGGAACGCGAATGTCTTTTTCCGTGTCGATGGTGTGTTTTTCAACCACCTCGAAGGAAATTTGATCTTTCTCGTTCTCAACGATGTTCTCGACGGTATAAACCACCTCGTCTTTTTCAGACGTGATGATTAAACCATCGGAGAGGATATATTCTCTCTCTCCTCCCTCCGAAAAGGTAACGGTAATTACCTTTTCTGCGCGGTAGGTTGTTTCAGAACCTTCCACTAAAGTCAGATTTCTGAACTTTAGTGTTGCTTCAACAACATCCACACCGCACAGCGTTCCATCTTCGTGTGAAAAAACACGATGACCATCCACATAAGTGAGGACATCGGTCTTATTCACGAATGAGGTCGGCAGAAGGGTTCCTTCCACGTTGAAGGCGCCTTTCTCCCACATATAAGTCCGTTCGGACAAGTGGGGAAGGGAATCACTGTCTACCTTGATAGACAGCAGTCCGTTAAATTTTCCGATATTATCGGAATTGAATTTAACGGTTCTTACGGTGTCAGCCTCTTTGTCTGCCCACCGATAGGTGAACTTAAATTTGGCTGACATCTCACCGTGGAAGGTGAGGGTTAACTCCTCGTCTTCCAGGGAAGCCTGAGCTTCTCCCAGTTGAACAAGGCCACAATTGATGCGTTCTGCATCAATCATGTTCTTCTCAAACCACAGAGAGTCTGTGGTTATAATGGTGGTGGTGTCACCATTGCCGCCGTTCCACTGCGGATCACCACCGAAGATTTCTTCATCCTTGGAACAAGAGGACAAAGATAATAATAATGCTGAGGCCATGACCATCCAGCAAAGCATAAGAATGCTTGAAAAAGATTTTTCCATGATTTTTGTTTTTTTTATTGTTATTATTTTTTTTTCATTGCCGGACTTCGCGATAATAATTAATGGCGAAGTTGAATCATTAGCTACGGAATATTTCTGTTAACGATAGATTTTTAAGTAAAAAGCATGCTAGCCCTGTCACCTAAAAACTCCAGATGTTGAAAATAATTGCGTAGATAATGGAATATAATAAGATTTGTCAATTATGAATATAACATAAAACGCATGAATTGGCAATAAAAAGATAGGCTTAGCATGGGTTTTTGACGAATTTTAATAAATTTGTAACCTTTGACTCTGTGTCCATAAATTTACAAAATCGCCAAAAATGAGCGGTGCCAGCGAGTCCGGCCGGCAGATAAAAACAGCAAAGAAGAAGAACGCAGCGGAAAACATTTTTTTATGCAAACGAATCGAAAAAAACGGCAGACCGGACTCAAAAGGAATCTGGAAGCGAATTTGGCGAATCGGGAAATCTCAAAAATTGTTTCGGGGCAGAATCAATTTTTACGAGTCGCGATTTTGAGCGTTAAAAAAGGGTTATTAAGGAGAAATTTTTTTCATTTAGGCGTTGACAGGCCGTTTTTAGATGAAAAATTTGTCAAAACCGAATCCCGGAAATCCGGTTGTTTGTGGCTCTATCGTGCTCTTAAAAATTGTTTTTGGCTTCCGACTCGCGCGGATCCGAGTCGGAAAGACGGGGGTTCCGTTTTGGGGCATCCGGTCTCTGGCAGCTTGCTTTTTTCTGCCGGAAAGCCGCAGGATATAAATTTTTACCGGGCGGGAAAAACACGGTTTTTGAGGACAGGAAGCAGATTTTTCTTGTAGAATCGTAATCGCTGGTATAACTTATCATCGAATTAGTTCGTCAAAGGGGCTTTTGCCCCGTTGATTTTGTTTTAACAATGCCCCGTCCGGGGCTACGCTACTTAGGAGCTGAAATAACCATGAGTAAATGGGTATATACATTTGGCAATGGCCAAGCTGAAGGCGATGCCAGCATGAAAAATCTGCTCGGCGGTAAAGGTGCCAACCTGGCTGAAATGAATAAGGTTGGTTTGCCGGTACCTCCGGGATTCACCGTTACAACCGAAGTCTGCACGTATTACTACAACAATAACCAGACCTATCCTGCCGACCTCAAAGACCAGGTTCGCAATGCCGTTGCCGGTGTTGAAAAAATCATGGGCAAAAAGTTTGCCGATGCCAACAATCCGCTCCTGTTCTCGGTTCGTTCCGGCGCCCGCGTTTCGATGCCGGGTATGATGGACACGGTTTTGAACCTCGGTTTGAACGACGAAACGGTTAAAGCCCTGGCCAAGGCCTCGGGCAGCGAGCGTTTTGCTTATGATTCTTACCGCCGTTTCCTGCAGATGTTCTCGGACGTTGTTCTCGGTGCCGACATCGATCTGTATGAAGAAGCTCTCGAAAATATGAAAAAATCCAAAGGTTACAAATCGGATACCGATCTGACCGCCGACGACCTCAAAGCTTTGGTTGAAGAATACAAAGCCATCGGCCAGAAAATCGGCAAAGTTGTTCCGCAGGATCCCTGGGATCAGCTGTGGGCCGGTATCGGCGCCGTGTTCGGGTCCTGGATGGCCGCCCGCGCGATTACCTACCGCAAACTGAATAATATTCCGGGTGACTGGGGTACTGCCGTTAACGTTCAGACCATGGTGTTCGGTAATGCCGGCGACGATTGCGCTACCGGTGTTTGCTTCTCCCGCGACCCGGCAACCGGTGAAAACCGTTTTTACGGCGAATATCTGGTTAATGCCCAGGGTGAAGACGTTGTGGCCGGTATCCGCACCCCGCAGCCGATGGCTTCGGAAGGCAAAGGCAACTCTCTGGAAGAGCTGATGCCTGACCTGTACAAACAGCTGGTTAATGCCCGCAACAATCTGGAAGCCCACTATAAAGATATGCAGGATATGGAATTCACCATTGAACACGGCAAACTGTGGATGCTGCAGACCCGTAACGGCAAGCGCACCGCCGCCGCTGCTGTCCGTATGGCTGTTGAGATGGTTGAAGAAGGCATGCTGTCCAAAGAAGAAGCGATTATGCGCGTCGGTGCCGATCAGCTTGATCAGCTGCTGCATCCGATGCTGGACCCGAAAGCCAAGAAAAATGTTATTGCCACCGGTTTGCCGGCTTCTCCGGGAGCTGCTGTCGGCCGTGCCGTTTTCAATGCCGAAGATGCTGAAAACTGGGCTGCCAAAGGCGAAAAAGTTATTTTGATCCGTAATGAAACTTCTCCGGAAGACATTGGCGGTATGCATGCTTCCCAGGGTGTTATTACTGCCCGCGGTGGTATGACCTCTCACGCGGCGGTTGTTGCCCGCGGTATGGGTACCCCCTGTGTTTCGGGTTCGAATGATATTACCATCAACTACGCCAACAAAACCATGACGACCAAATCCGGCGTGGTTATCAAAGAGGGCGACTGGGTTTCTCTGGACGGTGCCAAAGGCCAGATTATTGAAGGCGAGATTCCGACCGTCAGCGTAGAAATGACCGGAAACTTCGGTAAACTGATGAGCTGGGTTGATGAAATCCGCACCATGGATGTCCGTGCCAATGCCGAAACGCCGAAAGATGCCAAACAGGCTCGTGATTTCGGTGCTCAGGGTATTGGTCTGGCCCGTACCGAGCATATGTTCTTTGACGCTGACCGTATTCCGGACATGCGCGCCATGATTCTGGCCGATAACGAGGAAGGACGCCGCAAGGCTCTGGCCCGTCTGCTGCCGTATCAGAAACAGGACTTCAAAGATCTGTTCAAAATTATGGACGGTCTGCCGGTTATTATCCGTCTGCTGGATCCGCCGTTGCACGAATTCCTGCCGCACACCGATGGCGAGATGAAAGAACTGGCTGACAAGCTGGGTCTGAGTCTGGAACAGGTTAAAAACCGTGCCAACGCTCTGCATGAAGCCAACCCGATGCTGGGTCACCGCGGCTGCCGTCTGCCGATTACCTATCCGGAAATCTGCGAGATGCAGACCCGCGCTATTATTGAAGCGGCAATGGAATGCGCTGATGAAGGCATTAAAGTTCTGCCGGAAATCGAAGTTCCGCTGACCGGTTCAAAGAAAGAGCTGGATATCGTTAAGAACATTATCGATACTACTGCCGAGAAAGTCTTCGCCGAGAAGGGCAAGAAGATTAAATATGAGGTCGGTTCGATGATCGAGCTGCCCCGCGCTGCCCTGAAAGCTGACGAACTGGCTCAGTCTTCCGAGTTCTTCGGTTTTGGTACCAACGACCTGACCCAGACCACTCTGGGCATGAGCCGTGATGATACCGGTGCCATTCTTGACGAATACCGCGCTAAAGGCGTTTATGTTGCAGATCCGTTTGCTTCTATCGACGTTGAAGGCGTTGGCTGCTTGGTTAAGATGGCTTGTGAGAAAGCCCGTTGCTCTAACCCGGATATCCTGCTGGGTGTTTGTGGTGAGCATGGCGGCGATCCGGCATCTATCGATTTCTTCCAGACCTGCGGCATGAATTATGTTTCATGCTCTCCGTTCCGCGTTCCGGTAGCCCGTCTGGCTGCTGCCCAGGCTGCGGTTCGCCACAAGGGTGAGAAGGTTTCGGGCGGCTGCTGCTGCAAGAAAGCCAGCTAAAAAATCCGTATAACGGAAAACTAATACAGAGTCGAAAATTTTTGTTCGGTCATGTCCTATTTTGTACACTCCGCTTCACAAAAATTTTCGGCTCTTATTATTTTTCTCGTTCTCCGAATTTTTATCTACTTGTGATTAGGCTAAGTCATGTACTTCTTTGTACACTTCTGTCGCTAAAGGAACTTTTTCTTATTGTAAGCCTCATATCCCTGTCTTTGAAATTTGCGGGCGCCTGATACAGAATCGGAAATTTGGGCGCGGACTTAATTTTTTGCATGATATTTCAACAAAGGCTGCCGGTGCCGGCTGCTGTTTTTTGGTTTTAAAATTTGACAAATCAGGCCAAGCCGGGTAAATTGGGGCATATTTAAAAACTTATTATGTCACACTAACAATTATTTACTATGGAATTTAAAGCAATTTTAGAAAACTGCAGAGGGTTGAAAATTTTAAAAGATAATCCTTCCAATGATTATTTGGAACGAGATATTTTAGAATTGCAAGTTAATAAAATACGGGGGTTGTTAAAAAATTACCTATATTTTGAACTTTGTGCTCTTACCCAGAAAGACAAGGATATTAAAGACTGGGACAGTTTGCTGACTTTATTTGAAGAGTTTCCGGAGATGGCACAGTCGGTTTACGGTCCTTTTTGGAAGATGCTTCTTAAGGAATGTTCGAAAGAACTTGAAAAACGTTCGGGTTATGCAGCGAAAATTATCAGGTTTTTAGAAAAGAATAAGCGGCTGATGATGGTTCCCGGAACAGATAAAAGGAAACAATACCGGTTTTATCTTGAAGAGCTGGCCGGGTAAGCAGTTGAAAATTATTGAATTAACGAAAGCGGAAAATTGTAATGTCGGTTTGGCCGGCATTATTTTTTGGGCCTTGAATATTTTTAACCGGCGGATAAATGAAATAGGTATTAAAATTTTTAGTGCTTATTTTTTTATTATTCATTTAAAACCAATGCTTATGAATTTATTGCAGGAAGTCAGATTATTTTTGGGTTTTATGCACCATGTTTTGGACATTACCAATCGGTATGAACTATTGCAAAAAGCAATTTCCGAACTCTTAAAAGTTATGTCTGTTGAAGATGTGAACGGCGCTGCGCGGGAACATCTTTCGCCAGTTGTCTTAGAGAAAATGTGTGAGATGATTGCGGTAATGCCGGTTGATTTACAGACCAATGTCGAGGTCAATCAGGTTCTCTTTCGGGAGTTGGCAGAAAATCCGGCGATTACAAACGAGTTAGCCGAAAGGGTTTTATTGCGAATCGCCGCCGATGTCATATTTAACATGGATGACCAGGCTTTCCTCAATTGCGGAAGAGAGGCTGTGAAACAACTCTTGCCGGTTTATCCGCAAGCGGTGCAGATTTTTGCCGCCGAACTGAAAAATCTGGCTGAAAAAGCCGGCAGTCCGTCGGATGGATTACTGGATTTAATCAGTTTTTTTCGCCGTACGGGGTTGAAATGACAAGGAGAGTGCCGGATCGGCACTCTTTTTTTTGAAAAAATTGCCAAAAGCTTATTTTGTCTATTTACTTTGTAAAATATCTATGTTAATTTCTGGGTAATTAATTAAATTTATGCCGATTATTGTACAAATGATGATGTATTCATTAACCGTTCACTAATCGGTTCATTTTAAAACCCAGAAATTATGAAAAAGAAAGAATTATCTGCAAGCGCATTGTTTAGAAGATTGTTAATTGTGCGCTTTGAATGCAACTCTAAAATTTCATTGGCCGGCTATGAGCTACTCGACAGCCCAGAAATGTTTAAATATGTCGAACGCGGGACTTTGAGAATCCAAGAATGTTTGCAGCGTATGGCAGAAATGCTGATTGCAAAAGATGTTCTGGAGGAGACGGAACAGAAATTTCTTTGTGAATGGCTTCCCCTTCAGTTCGAATATTATCCCAGTATTCAAGAGCTGATGGAAAACAGGTTGCCGGGAATACTCGAGATCCGCAAGCATTCGAGCTGGGAGCCGGTAAGGAAGTTTTATGATTTCTCTGATGATGATGAGAAATCGGACGGAGAGTGAAAAATTAATCAGGTGTTGCAGGCTGACTGCGGCACCTTTTTTTGTGCCCGGGCAAAATCTTGTTGACGTTTTTGTCTAAAAATGATAAAAGAGATTTTGAGTGTAATTATGAACTTTTATTGTACCACACGGGAGCAGATTAATGAACAGATTTGTGACCCGTATAAAAATCCAGTGATATGGCAACATTATTAACATCCAGAGGCAAAGTCTATCAAGTCGATGCCAAGTATGAAACTTTTAATAAAAGGAATTTTAAAAAAGTTTCTAATGAACAGAGAATCCTTAACTTTATTGAGGGGAGAGAATTTCAAAAGCTCTGTATGTTTGATCCGCGGATTAAGAATAACACGGTTATTCAAATTACCGTCGAAGAGGGGCCGAATGTTTACCAATACGGCAATGACCATGAGGTAGACGGTTTGCAAATAAAAATCGATCCGGAAGAAGGATTGAAATGTTTCAAATCGAAAGGGGCCGTATGCAACCGCACAGCCGAAGAGAATCGCATTCTCTGTGCCATGACTTTTTTGGTGACAGGGAATTTGGAAACTTGGCGGGCTATTCCTTTGCTGGGTGATGAAGACCAGTTGAAATACTCTAAAATTTTGCGGGCATTCACTTCGATTGCCTGGCGAAAAGAATTGAAACTGGTCGGAAATCCGTTTTGGGCGACAGGAACCATTAATTATAAGGGGAGTACGTTGGAAAATACCGGTGCCCTGGTTGTTGAAACCCTTAGCCGGAAAAAGGCAAAGAAATTTATGCTTTGTCTTGCTGACAACGGCAAAATTTTGGTTAATGTCGAAGAAAAAGACATTAACCTGACAGAAGTAAACAGCGCTTACGGCTGTTACTTTAAAACAAAGTATAATTTTTTCCGTTTCGGAGATCATAAGAATCTCGAATGGAGAAAATAAAAATTATTTATCAGAAGAGGTGTCTTTTACGGGCGCCTCTTCGGCTTTTTAAACATTTTCATACTAAAGTAGTATTTAAGACTCGTAGTTAAGTCTTATCTAATGGTAATAAAAAATAGTTTTTGATGAATAAAAAGTGATGACTCACCAGAAACAAACCGAATTACAGTTTAAGAATCTGCTTAATTAGATAATTTTGTTGTTTTTTGATAGTTGTTGCATTTTTGTTATTGAAAATTATCTTTTTATTGCTTAAGTTAATGCTGTATTAGTTGTTTAACAATTAAAGTTTTTAACCCATATGGAGATTAATAAAATGAAAAAACTTTTAAGTTTGTTCTGCGCAATTATTGCTCTGTCGGCTTGTTCCAGCACCGGCTCTAACGGTGGTCTGTTCGGCGGCAGCGAGTGCGAATCTAAACTGGCCCGCAATTTCATGGAAAATGCTGAAGACCGCGTCT
The DNA here is from genome assembly GCA_944393665.1 of uncultured Alphaproteobacteria bacterium. Lineage (GTDB taxonomy): Bacteria > Pseudomonadota > Alphaproteobacteria > RF32 > CAG-239 > CAZU01. Next base: position 13,122 of record CALYAX010000012.1, on the reverse strand, counting down.
TCTTCGCTTTCGACAGCTCGGCTATTTCGCCTGATTCTGCTGAAATTCTGGATACCCAGGTAAAATGGCTGAAAAAATTCAGCAACGTTAACGTTATCGTTCAAGGTTACTGCGATGAACGCGGTACCCGTGAATACAACCTGGCCCTCGGCGAGCGTCGTGCCAATGCTGTAAAACAGTATCTGGTATCTCAGGGTATTGCCGCCGACCGTATTTCGACCATCTCTTACGGTAAAGAGCGTCCGGCTGTTCTCGGCAGCAACGAAGCTGCCTGGGCTCAGAACCGTCGCGCTGTAACTGTTATCAGAGCTGGTAACTAATTACTGATATACAAGCATTACAGAAAGAACGTGCCTTTTGGGGCACGTTTTTTTGTATGTGGAAAAATTTTTTCGGCCGTATTGAAAGACTTTTATGAGATGCCGGGGATATGATTACGGAGAGCTGGTCCGGGGCGCCCTTATGGCAGGTTATGAAGAGGGATCTTTGGAAGGGTTTCCGGGAGTGCCGTGATGACGGGCATGCCGAAGCTTTCGGGGAAGTGACCGGGCGATAGCGGAGAGTGTCTTTTTGTGCTTGTAATTATGCAAAAACTAATTAAAATCTAAGAAAAAGAATTTAGGGAGTTGTTGCAAATGAAGTTTGGATTTATGGCGGTTGCCGCGGTATTTTTGTCAGCCGGGATTTCTCCGGCACAAGCGCAGACGGCGGCGATTGAACGGGAGCTGGCAGCTTTGCGCGAAGATGTGCAAGTGTTGCAGCGTCAGGCTTATCGTGATAAAGAAAACGGAATTACGCCGGCCTCAGCGCAGGATGTGGCTGTCAAAATGGGTGCGTTTGATGAAACTTTGCGCCAACTGGTCGGCCATGTTGATGAGCTGGAATACAAACTCAAACAGCTGCAGGAAAAAATGGAGCTGATGAATAAGGATATTGATGTTCGTATCAAAATGATTGAGGGAAAGCCGATTGAGGGCGGCATGGGTACGGTGCCTTTGGCGGCGGCTCCCAAATTTCAGGCTCCGGTAGCGTCAAGCGCGCCAAAATCAATTGTCGGTGACAGTATTGCCAAAGGCGATGATTTGCCGGCCGTTAAGACCGAATCGGCAGAGCAAATCTATCAGCAGGGTCTTGATGCGCTTAACGGCGGAAATCCGGATTTGGCCGAGCAGAAATTTACGGTGGTGCTGACGAAATTCCCGGATCATAAATTAGCGGGAAATGCGCAGTATTGGCTGGGTGAAGCATATTACAGCAAGAAAGATTTTGCCAAGGCGGCAGTTGCTTTTGCCAAGGGGTATCAGAAATATAAAAACGGCAATAAAGGAGCTGACAGTCTCTTTAAGCTGGGTATGTCGATGAAAGAGCTCGGCAAGAAAGCTGAAGCCTGCGCTGCTTTTGTAAGCATGCCGAAAGAGTTTCCAAAGGCGGAAGCAGCCGTGGCTGAAAAAGCCAGAAAACAAGCCGGCGAGTTAAAGTGCGGTCAGTAGTGGAAGCGTTTTTTAGAACATATGGAATTGAAGACCAAGTTATCGCCGCCGGAGTTTCCGGCGGCGCTGATTCATTAGCGCTGGTGTGGCAGTTGAAACAATGGGCGGAAAGAAACGGGCGGCGGATTGTTGCCCTTACGGTTGATCACGGTCTGCGCCGCGAATCGCGCGAGGAAGCGTTGTATGTTGCCGGTCTGATGGCAGACTGGGGGATCGAACACCATCTTTTGGTCTGGGAAGGGGAAAAACCTTCCGGCGATATTGAAGCCCGGGCCCGCGAGGCCCGTTACAGCCTGATGGCGGGCTGGTGCCTTAAAAACGGCGTCAAAACGTTAGCCGTCGGCCATCATATGCAAGATCAGGCAGAAACTTTTTTAATGCGGTTGTGCCGCGGCAGCGGGGTTTACGGGCTAAGTGCGATGCTGCCGGTAACAGAGTGCTGGGGAATAACGCTCGTGCGTCCGCAACTGGAGCAGCAGCCGGAAGATTTGCGAAACCTTTTGCAACAGCTGGGTGTGGCGTGGAAAGAAGACCTTTCCAACCAAAGCGAAGATTTTTTCCGGACCCGGATCCGTCATTATTTGCCTGAATTGGAAAAGAGAACCGGGCTGACCCGGGAAAGGCTGGCAGAAACCGCCGCGGTTTTGGCGCGCAGCCGCAGTCTGATAGAACAGCTGGTCCGGCAGGAAATTGCAGAAAATGTGGCTGACTGGCAGGGAATTGTCAAATCGCTGCCGCAGCAAATACTAAAAAGCTGGCACAGCGAGCTGTTGTTTCGGATTTTGGCGGCGTTAATCCGGGTAACCGGACACCGGAAGTATGCTCCCGAATCTGAAGAATTGTTGCGGTTGAGCAGTCTTATCGTGAAGCCGGATTTTAAAGGGTGCACTCTTGGGGACTGTGAAATTATCAGCTGCCGGGGCAAAATTTGGATTTTGCCGGAAATTAGGAACAAACCGGTCTTACGGCGGGAAGTCTGGGCAGAATGGGTGCAGCGGTTTCCGGAATTGCAAAATGTTGATCTGCCGTATAAGGTCCGGCAAGCAATCTACTTGCTAAATCAGCAAAAAACATGTATATAAAGGCCAGAGGATTTTAACAATGGCTAAAAAAGTAAAAAGCGATTTCATTTCTACCGGGCCGGTTGCCAATAACCGCCGGGCTCATTTTGACTATGAAATCAGCGAAAAATATGTTGCGGGACTTGAGCTGACGGGAACGGAAGTTAAGTCGTTGCGCTTGGGGCATGCCAATATCAATGATGCCTACGGGATAGAAAAAGACGGCGAGCTTTTTATCTCCAATATGTTTATCGCCGAATATTCCAATAAGGGATATGCCAGCCATGCCGAGAAACGCGATCGCAAACTGTTGCTGAAAAAGAAAGAAATTAACCAGATTATCGGCGAGCTGTCACGCAAAGGCTATACCTTGGTGGCTATCCGGTTGTTTTTTAATGATCAGGGACGGGCCAAGCTGGAAGTTGGTTTGGGGCGCGGTAAAAAGCTGTATGATAAGCGCGAGACGATTAAGGATCGCGACTGGAAAATTCAAAAAGCGCGGCTGATGGCCAACTAGGGTATTGATTGTGAGTCATGGTTTTATGGTCGTTTCCCTTTGTCTTTGCAGTCAGGCTGCTTCTTTAATGGCAGCCCGAAGTTTCTGCAAAAAGCAGTTTCAAGAAATTCCATAAATAATTTGACAAAAAATCTCATTTTTGTATACTAAATGCCGACAATTAAGACGTATAAATTATTAATTAAAGTATATGGAAAAAATAATTGAAAACTTTGAAAAAGCGCTGGAATTGATTGGCGGGAGTGCCAACGGCGGTGCGTTTGGTTTTTGGATTAAGAATCAGGAGAATTATTTTCCTAATCTGCGATTTGTTTATAAAGACGGGGTAAGCTCGGGGTTTGTAAGGAATAAATGGCTGATCGGGCTCAAGATTGACGGTATTTTGATTGGAAGCAGGCTTCCGGAACCGGCGAAAAATTATAATGAGCTTCTGCGGTATTTTAGAAACTACAAATCTGTTTTACCGGTGCTTCCTCCGCAGATGATATGCCGGGGAGCAAAATTTAACGAACTGGAACAGCTGTTTCAGTTCCGCGATGAAATTTCTCTGGCTTTTCTTTTAATGGGCAAGCCGGCAATTTCGGGGAAGTACTGGAGCAATGACTTTATTTCCAAGGGCGGTTCGCTGGTCAAGACTTTTGATTTTGACCGCGGAACCCAATGTTATAACGGTGTAACCCGGGAAAACAGCGGAAATGAAATATTGAAGGCTCTGCCGGTTTTAGAAGTTAAACAAATTAAAATATGATATTATGGAAGCGGAAAATATTTTTGAAAGAATCCTGAGATTTTTAGAAAGAAACAATCTTAAACTGCAGGACTTTGTGACTTATTCGTTGGAGCATGACGAAAGTAACAACCGCATAAAGTTTCTTTACACCGACGGAACGCAAAGTCCGTTTCTGTTAGTGCAAAAAACAGTCAACGGGTTGGCAATGGAGCAGTTCCGGTTGGGAATTTTTACTGCGGATGAGCTTTTATCCCATGATAAGGCCGATTATTTTCGCAGACAATATGCATTTACTTTTAAATGCTATGATCCTGAAAAAGTTTTCTGCCGCTTTCCGACGGCTGACGAAGCTGCTCAAATCCATGAAAATCTGGAAGCAGTCAATCAGAAACTGCATCTTTTGGGCAAGCCCCTGATTTATGGAAAGTACTGGTTGTCCAGTAAAGCGAGAGGACATTTCCTTTCGTATGATATGGATGAAGGAAAAATATTGAAAGCCCCCGACGGGGAAGTTCACAAAGTTTTGATTATTTTACAAAATCCGGGGGAGCGTTAGCTCCCTTTTTTGTTGTTTTCCGCAAAAAACGGGCAGAAAAAAGTTTTGAGAGTTATTTGGCCGTTGAGCGGGGAGTGCGTTTGCTTTTAAAAAAGTTTTTAAGCAAGACGGAGCATTGCTCTTCCATCAGTCCGGCATGAACCCTGGGGCGGTGATGGCAGGTCGGCTGGTCATAAAACTTTACGCCGCTGATGACCGCGCCGCCTTTGGGATCGGTTGCGCCGAAATATAAATTTTCGATCCGGGCGAAGGATATTGCCGCCGCGCACATGGTACAAGGTTCTAAAGTGACATATAAATCCAGACCGCGCAGGCGGTTGGTGCCGTATTTGGCACAAGCCTGCTGGATGGCTTTTATTTCGGCATGGGCGGTGGCATCTTCGCTGTGCTGGCTGAGATTGAAACTTTCGGCCACGACGGCGCCGTCCGCAGGGTTGACAATGACGCAGCCAATCGGGACTTCATCCTGGGCAGCCGCTGCCAGGGCCAGTTCATAAGCCCGCTGCATATATTTGTTTTCCATGATTTTCCTTTTTGATGGACTTCTGATTTAATTCGATTATATTGAAGTAAAATCAAAAAGGAAGTTTAAAATGTCTGAAAGAATAGCCAAATTTCTGGCCCGGTGCGGAGTAGCTTCCCGCCGCGGCGCCGAAGAGCTGATTAACCAAAAACGGGTGACCGTGAATGGTGAAACTATTGAAAGCCCGGCCTTTAATGTTGAAGGCAGCGAAGATATCCGTCTTGACGGCGAGAAAATTGCTGCCCGGGAGGAAACCCGGCTGTGGCTGTATTATAAGCCAACCGGTTTGGTGACAACGCATAAAGATGAAAAAGGGCGTCCGACTGTTTTTGAACAGATGCCTGCCGGAATGCCGCGGGTTATTTCAGTGGGACGGCTGGATTTGAATTCCGAAGGGCTGCTGCTGCTGACGAACAACGGCGATTTGTCGCGCAAGCTTGAATTGCCCAGCAACGGCTGGACCCGTCGTTATAAGGTGCGGGTTCATGGTTTTGTTGATCCGAAGAAGCTGGCAGCACTGGCCAAAGGAACGATTGTTGACGGCGTAGAATATGGTCCGGTAAAGGCCGAGCTGGAAAGTGCGCAGGGAACCAACAGCTGGTTGTCGGTCATCTTAAGCGAAGGTAAAAACCGTGAGATTCGTAGAGTGATGAAATCCATCGGTTTGGAGGTTTCGCGGCTGATCCGGCTGTCATACGGGCCGTTTCAACTGGGCAGCCTGCGGAAAGGCGAAGTGCGGGAGGTTCCCGCCAAAGTCCTGCGTGAACAATTAGGCGCTAAGTTTGAGTTATAAGCGATGAGAATTATCGGCGGAAAATATCGCGGCAAAAATTTGTTTTCTCCCGGCAGTGATTTGGTTCGCCCGACATCTGACCGGGCCCGCGAGGCTTTGTTCAGCATTTTGCGATCCAAGCTGGGGTTTGATTTCAGCTCTCTCAAATTAGTCGATGTGTTTGCCGGCAGCGGCGCTTTCGGGCTGGAAGCAATGTCACAGGGTTTTGCCGAAGTGGCGCTGGTTGATATTGATCCGCAGCCCTTACAAAAAAATGTGAGGTTGTTTTCGGCAGAAACTGCGCGAATCAAGGTTATCAGGGCGGATGCCTGCCGTCTTCCGGCTGCGCCGAATGCGTATGATGTTTTATTTATGGATGCGCCTTACCGTAAAAATTTGAGCGAACCGGCTCTGAAGGAGCTGGCGGCAAAAGGCTGGCTGAAAAATGGCGCTTTGTGCCTGATTGAGGTTCATAAAGACGAGCTGCTTGTCTTGCCGCCTTTTTTTGAGCAGACAGATGAGCGGCGTTACGGGATAGCCAAGGTTATTTTTGCCAAATTCAGGGCTGTTTAAGCGGTGTGAGAGTTGTTGACGAACGCGGCGTCTGCCGGGCACCGCGGACGGTGATGTTTTCAACCGAAATTTTGCCGTCGCTGAAATCAAGCGGCGTAATAACACTGGAATAACGATCTTCTTCTGACAGTTTGAATGATTTGTTTGCCAGCAGAATCTTGGCGACAAAAACACCTTTTCTTTCCAGAAAATCACGTTCCTGCAAGTCATCCATCAGTTTGGTCAGGCCTTTGGACGAGGTCATTAAATGGAGCGACGGCTCCAGCCTTTCATTAAAGTTTATTTCGCCGCGGCCAACCAGAAGGAGGGGACTCCAATTGACAACCAGGTTGGGAATACCGATGTAGCCTCCCTGATGAAGCCAGTTTTCCATGGCTGCGGTGAATGATCCTTCGGGGTTAAGGGCTCCGACAAAGTTTGTCTTTGCATAAATACGGCTGATGCCGGAACTGAGAGGGTAATTCAGCAAACCGTTCAGGGTGATGTTCTTAGCTTCAAGATGATTTTCAAATACCGAGAGGGCCAGGCCGCCGTTATTATGCGTTCCGACACGGCGTCCGGCAAGATTAAGCTCTTGAATTTTGAAATAATTTTTAACGTTGATGTTTTTGATTTGGGCAAGAAGCAATTCCAGATTACCGGCAGAATTGGCAGCGATCTGAAGGTCGGCATTATCAGCGGTAATGGTGATATTTTCATCCTTGCCGAAAGAAAGAATCTGCTCATCGCCGAGAATAAGGTAAAAACGCCCGGCATTCCAAACAGAATTGCGAATCCGCAGTTCCGGAATTTTAAGCGCCCATTTTCCGGGGCGGTAAAGTTCAAAATTCGTAAAGCGAATCAGCGGCTGGGTATAAATTGAGCTGGTTGAATAATTGTCATAAGCTAAGTCAAGGTTGAATTCGTTGAGATAGCTTTCCAGGTTGAGTAAAGCAGATTTAAGCTGTTTGACGGCATAGGTGCGGCTCATGGTCAGATTGATAAAAAACAGGCCGAGCAGAAAAGCCAGGATAAATGCCAGAGTTCCCCAGAGATTGGATTTTAAGAACGACAAAACGCGGCCGGGAGATTGCCGGCAGGCAGAAAAGATGTTCTTAAGTTTTTCAATCACGCTTATTGTTCCTCCGGTGTTGCTGCCATTTTGGCGACATAAGGATAGTTCTTGACCGTTTCGGCATTAAGTTCGGCGCATTTGCTTTCAATGCGGTTTTGAAGTTCGGTCATGAACTGGGTTTTGTTTAATCCGGGCTCGATCGGTTCCATAAATTCAAAAATGACTTTGCCGGGATAGCGCATAAAGGAACTTTTTTTCCAGAAAAAACCGGTGTTGGTGGCAATGGGAATAACCGGAACATTCAGGTTTTGGTAGAGCAATGCTGCACCGGGTTTATAAACCGGTTTTGCTCCCGGTTTGCGGCGTGTTCCTTCCGGAAAGATAATTACCGGGCGTTTTTGGGACAAGCGGTCTTTGGCGCAGCGGAGCATGCTTTTCATTGCTGCCGACCCGGCGGAACGGTCAACCGGAATCATTCCGTAAAAATATTGGGCCCAGCCAAAAACCGGGATGTAAGTCAGTTCTTTTTTCAGGACAAAGGAAACTTTTTTGATATAATTGGACAGGCAGTAGGTTTCCAAGGCCGACTCATGTTTCCCGGCATAAATGCAGCCTTCCTGCCGCAGGTATTGGCGTCCGCGGATTTCAATTTCGATTCCGGCGAGGTATTTCAGTGCCCAGACAAGGAAAGGAATGAAAGTATAATTCCAGATTTTAATGGTGGCCCGGGGAGCAAAAACACCGATAACGGAGTTAAAAATACAGCCGACCGTCAGGGTTGAATAACAAACAATATTAAAAATAAATGAACGCAGATAGACCATTAGATTCCCCGCAGCTGTAAGTTACTGAAAACATAGACATATAAAAATTTATTATATTCTAAAAAAATAAGCGAGAAAGTATGCCAACTCTTCCACCACTTTTTATCGACTTTTTCGGAATAAACCGGATGAATGATGATTTTAAGGGACGGATTGTGCACTTTAAACTCAATAATCGACCGCGGAATATGGTAATTTGATGTTACCAGGCGAATCGATTTGATATGATTCTTTTCCAGCCACTCTTTGGTTTCAATGGCGTTCTCAACGGTGTTGGTCGCCTCGGTGCCGAGGGCGATTTCCCGGTCGGTATCGATTTTCAGGTCCTGCCGCTCCTGGATGGCTTTGAGGTCAGTTGCTTTGTTAACGCCGGAAATAAACAGTTTGCCGGCTTTGCCCTGATTGAGCAGGCGCACGGCTTCGGCAATGCGGTTGCGGCCGCCGGTCAGGGCGATAATTGCTTCTGTCGGCTCATCTTCAGCTGCCGAATAAGAGTTGATAATGTCGGCAAAAACCAAAAAGCCGGCCAGCCAGAAGGCGATTAAAATAATCAATATGCTGAGCAGAATTTTTTTCATAGCATTTTCTGTAATGTCCGTTTAACCGTGTAATAAGCTGTGAGCATGGCAATAGTCATGGCAAACAGCGGCAGGCTGGCAATTAGAAGCCAGTCGTTGAAGCTCAGGTTTGCTTCGCTGATGATGCCGCCTTCAATTCCCTGTGCCAGCGAGGCAATAAAGAAAACACTCGGCACGGCAAAAAACAACCCGACTAAACCGCCGGTGAGCCCTAAAAAGGCCATGCGCCGCGCGTATTGCTGGGCAACATAAGTATCCTTGGCGCCCATGGTGTGGAGAATTTCAATCGTGAAACGGTGCAGCCCCAGCGACATACGCGTGGTATAAAAGATGGCTCCGGAGGTAATCGCCAGAACTAAAACCAGAATTGTCAGTGCCATCAGTTTGAGGCCGTCAGCAAATTTAATCAGCTTGGACAGCCAAAGTTTGTGGTTGTCAAGAGAAGCCAGAGGCGAGGCCTGAGACAAGTCCCGCGCCAGTTTAGGAAAATTCAGTTCGGCATCGGGTGCCAGTTTGACGTCGATAATCCGCGGCATAGGCAGATTCTCTATGTTAACCCCGTCACCGAGCCAGGGTTCGATCAGTTTTTTCAGTTGTTCATCGGAAAGAGGGGTGACTTTGGTGACGCCGTCGACCTTTTGCAAAAAGTCAACCGCATTTTGTTGATAAGTCAGGGTTTCAGCCCGGGCCTTTTCTTTGTTGGCGTTATTGACCGGCATAATTTGAACCGTCAGCGACCCTAAAATGCTTTGGTTCCAGTTATAGAGCATGGAGTTAATTGACAGCACGCCCGACAAAGTCAGGGCAAAGATAAACACCGCGATGGAAATCATAATCTGCAGAAATAAGCTGGTGGCGTCGCCGCTTAACGGCAGTTCCTGTTTGCGGGCAATGTAAGGTTGTTTAGGCATGAATTCCTCCCAGAGCGGAAATATCGGAAGGATAATAAATATGGAGGCCGCGGTCCTGCAAATGCAGGCGTGGATAGGCAAAATCGTTGATCAGCTTTTCGGAGTGGGTAGCAATGACAACCGTGGTGCCAAGTTTGTTCAGTTCCACAAACAGTTTCATCAGTTTGGGGGCAATATCATTATCAACGTTGCCGGTCGGCTCATCGGCGAGCAGCAGGTCAGGGCGGTTGATTACCGCGCGGGCGATGGCAATTCGCTGTTTCTCTCCGCCGGACAGGGTGGCAGTGGTATCCTGCATATGGCGGTCGAGTTCTACCCAGCTTAGCAATTCGGTTACGCGTTTGCGAACCTCGCGTTCGTTCATACCGCAGACACGCAGCGGAAGAGCGACGTTGTCAAAAGCAGAAAGATGATCAAGAAGGCGAAAGTCCTGAAAAACCACGCCGATTTTGCGGCGCAGCAGCGCCAGATTGTCACGGTGGGTAAAGTTAACATTATTGCCGAAAACACTAACGGCACCGCGGCTCGGCTTTTGAGCCAGGTACATCAGGCTCAGCAGCGAGGTTTTGCCGGCGCCGGATTTGCCGGTCAGAAAATGAAAAGAACCCTTTTTAAGCGCCAGTTTAATATCGCTCAAAATTTCCGGGCCCTGGTCATAACGCAGGCCGACATTATTCATTTCGATAATATTAAAATTGTTGTTGGCAGAGCTTGGCAATGCTTCTTTCTCCTTATCCGTTGTCATCAGGATACCGCAATTATTTATTTAATAAAGTGTTTTTTTACTTTGATTAAATGGTTTTTCATTCTATATTGTGCTCAAGAGGTAAAAATGCGTATTTATTGTCCCGATTGTAAGACCGGATATGAAATTAATCCTGATTTAATCCCTGAAAACGGCAAGAAAGTCCGCTGTTCCGGCTGTCGCTGCGTTTTTAACGTTACGCCGGCTGATTTGCTGCCTTCTGCCGAAATGCGCCGTCCGGAAAAGGCCGCGCCGTCAGCCGGTGACGCAAATTCCCCGGAAAATGAAGAGCCGCCGGCTGTTGAAGAAATTTCCGGGCCGCAGGACAATAAAAATTCTCCGGCGGAGAAGGGAGAAAAACCGGCCGCCGAAACCGATGAACTGAAAAATATTTTTGAGCGGCTTTCCGTACAAACCGAAGATTTATTCAAAGCCGAGCAAGAGTTGCCGCTGCCAAAAAAAATTGCTTATAAACTGAAGCAATTGCTGGGGCTGACCAGTAAAACCAACCGATGGTTGTATCCGGTAGTGATTTTGGTTTTGCTTGCGCTGTCATCTTATGCTTTCCGTTATGAAATTGTCCGCAAACTTCCAGTGCTTGATAAGGTCTATCAGGCGATGGGAATCCGGGCAACGATTCCCGGAGAGGGGCTGCAGTTTCAGAATATTACCTGGAACAAGTTTGAAGAAGATTACGTCGGTAATCTGGAGGTGAAAGGTTTTATCGCTAATCCGACAGATCATGAAATTGCACTGCCGGTTGTCCATGTCGAATTGCTGGACAGCGATGCCGTTATGCTGCAAAGTCTGGATCAGATTCCAACGATGACATCTTTAAAACCCGGCGGACGTTTGGCAATCAGTATCGTCATAAAAAAACCGGCGCCGCTGACAAAATATGTTTTCCTGACTTTTGTTTCTAAAAATTAAAAACGTTTGAGTGTGTTTTGACCTGAGGGCGTCAAGCGGGGAGTTGTTCTGGCGGGGGTTGTTTATGTGTGATTAAAACAACTTCAAAACGGACTGGCTGGCCTGAGAGGCAAGCGAGAGGGAATTAACCGCCAGCTGCTGGCGGGTCTGCAAGGCCAGCATGTTGGCGCTTTCCTGGTTCATGTCCGCCAGAGTGAGCGCGTCGGCGCCCTCGGTAAGTACATTTATCAGCGAGTTGGTAAAATTCTCGCGGGTGGTGACAATCTGATAATAATTACCGAACTCCGAGGCATATAGCCGTAGCTGGTTAATGGCGCCGTCGATTTGGTCGAGCGAGATCTGCACCCCGGCAGCGCTGCTCCAGTCGGCGGTTTCCAGTCCCAAGCCTTTGGCCGTGGCGTCAACGCCTTTGATGTCTAAATCAGACGTTCGGGACTCATTAAACACCACTTTTAAATCCTGGCTTTTAAGCAGGTTAACGCCCTTATACCAGCTGTCATTAATCAAATTGTCATATTGGGTCAGGATTTGATTAAACTGATCCATGGCGCTTTTATCATCTTGTGTTTGCTCATTTGCCGGCTTAGCCATTTCGTCATCAACGTCGGGAAGCGACGGAACTGTTGCACCGGTAATTTCGGTCAATTCAGCCGGTGGAATTACACCAAAAGGGAGGTTGACCGGGGTCGTGATGTCGGTCTGGGCTTGATAAACTTTGCCGTTAATCACCATATGGGAACCGCCAACCGCCGTAAGGGAAGATTCCGGAAAAGCAATTGTGCTATTTATGCTTGCATTAATTATGCTTTGTGCCCCGTTCAGCCTGATATTGCTGATTTCCAGCAAGCCCCCGGTAGCAACACCGTTGAAATTCAATTGGGCATTATCGTTTAATTCAAGGTCGGAAAAGGCGACGGCCTGTGCATTATAGCCGTTGGTTTCGATGTTTATGACACTTCCGGCCGAAGTTCTTAAATCAACATAAGCCAAACCGTGCGAATATTTACCATTGGTTTTTATGTTTAAGACGCTGTCTTTAGCTAATGTAATAAGTGCTTTGTTATCTTTTACCCCGCCGGCAATTCCACGGGTATATATGTTTACTTCCGGTGAGGGATCAGAATTAACAACCCCGTGCTCAATAATATTAACCTTTCCGGCCAAAGTAAAATTAACAGTGTTGCCGCCAGCAACAATTCCGGCGTAACGGTTGTAACCATGAAGTATCTGGTAAGAAATATCAAGGTTTTTTAATGTTGAGTTTTGGGAACCGGCTTGTAAACTCACTACCCCTTTAGAATCTGTCTGCGAAGTGCCGATGTTCCCTGTCAATTCCAGCTCTAAGTCACTAACCAAAGAAGTCCCGGTGATAACAATCCCGGACATCGGTTCTGTGTCAAAATTAAACGTCAGCTTGGTCTGGGCAGCGTTTTTATCCAAATATCTTGCGCCGACCAGGGACTGCCCGTCGTTTAAAACTATATTCTGATTGGTGGACATGGTAATATCAGAAGTCAGGACAATTAATCCCTTTTTACCGCTGTCAATAGCGGCTAAAAGTTCCGCCTCCGTTGATACTCTCGCTACTACCGGCTGGGCGGTTTCCATCGCCGAACTTGCGACGGACTTCGCCTGTTCCAGAAACTTGGTTCCGGCTTCAATACTTTCATTCACCGCTTTTAAGGTCTGTATCCCCTGGCTCATGGCGTCCAAAAGAACATTCAAATCCTCGGCGCGGTTGTTTAAGGACTGGGCGGTGTAATAAGAGGAGGGATTGTCTATCGCGGAATTGACTTTGAGTCCGGTGGCGAGGCGGTTCTGGGTCAGGTCCTGCAGCTTTGCCGTCTGCTGTAATGAC
>CALYAX010000011.1 GCA_944393665.1 uncultured Alphaproteobacteria bacterium | reverse complement strand
CGCGAAAACCTCGACCTCTATTGCAATGCCGCTTACACCTTCAACAATGATTACCGGCAGACTTCCCTCGCCGCCGGTCTCAATCTGAGCTTCTGATGCTCTCCACAAATTTTAAGCCCCGCATCGCGCGGGGCTTTCTTTTATAAACATTCTCTTAGTGACGGGGAGAATAATCTCCCTCTTGATAAATTCTTTTCCGTCCCCATATTCAAAGAAATTAATATGAGGATGTATTATGCCAAAATTTGCTTTGTTTCTGCTTGTCTTTCTGCTCCAGTTTTCTGCGGCCGCAGCCCAAACCCCGGCAGTGACGGGACTCAACCCCGCCGCTCCGCTCAGCCTGACCCAGACCAACAAACAGCTTGACACTATGACGGCCAAACTCAATTCCGGCAAAGTGACCAAAGACCAAACGTCCGACCTGGTTCAAAACCTGACCCAAATCCAGAATGCCCTCACCCAGGCCCGGCAGGGTTTTACTGCCGAACTTGATTCTGTGCAAAAAAAAATCAATGCTCTCGGCCCCGCGCCTGAAAAAGACGCCACCGAACCGGCTGCCATTGCCAAACAGCGAAAAGAGTTTACCGTTCAGGCAGACAACGACAAAGCCCAGATTGCTCAAATTGACCTGCTGACTACCAAAATTGACGAAATTAACAGCCTGATTCTCAAAATACGCAACCGCCAGCTGCTGGACAATATTCTGGTTAAACAAAGCTCAATCATTCACCCGCAGGAATTTTGGGAGTCTCTGACCAGCTTTGCCGGATTTGTATTTGAACTGTTTAAATCCCCGCTGAGCTGGTATCAAAACCTTAACCCCGGCCGCCAGGCAACCGTGAATAACAATATTCTGGCAGTAATAACCGGAATGCTTGCCGCCCTGATTGCCGCTTATTTTCTCCGCCGTTACATTAAACGCCGTTTTGGTTATCAGGCCTCGGTGGAACGGCCCGATTATTCTCAAAAAGTCCGTGCCGGAATTTGGATGTTTATTGCCCGCGGCGTGATTCCGGCCGCCATCATCGGCGCATTTCTCTTTTGGCTGAAAAACAACGAGCTTATAAACAAAGATTCTTTTGGCCTGCTGCTGCGCACCATTGCTCTTTACCTGCTCTATTATTATCTGGCCAAAGCCGTTGTCAAAGTTACTTTTACGCCTTTTAACGGCAAATGGCGGATTATCGAAGTTAGTGACGAGCGCGCCAAAGCCACCAGTTCGGCACTGATTTTCTCGGCAGCCGCCATCTGCATTGTGTCGTTTTTCCAGGACTTGGCCAATCAGATGAACTACGACAGCTCCATTATTTACGCGCTTAAAATTTTTGCCAACGCCGTCAAAGCTTTTTGTGTGGTTTTGGTTGCCCGCAAAGCACTGTATGACAATAAAACCCTTACCGACGACGAAATCACCGCCGACACCCCGGTGGCCGAGCTCACCACTACATCTAAAATCAGCCTGTTTATCAGCTTTGCCATGGTCATTGCCTTTTTGATATCCTTATTCGGCTATATCCGCTTATCGGAATACGTTATCAACCGCTCAATAATCTCCGCGGTGGCCATCGGCATTTTTTATATTGCTGACAAACTGATCCGCGGCATTTTTCATCGTATTCTGCTGTTTCGCTTCTGGGTCCGCACTTTCCGGATTAACCGCCGCACTTTGGTTAAAACCGAATTCTGGTTCGGACTGCTTTTGACCCCGGTGATGTGGATTTTCGGCGCCTTGACGCTGCTCGCTGTCTGGGGCGTTTCGGTCGACCTGCTGCTTGCCCGCGTTAAAAGTTTTCTTGTCGGGTTTAATATCGGCGGCGTTCATATTTCCATAACCTCCATTCTGCTGGGGATTGTCAGCTTCTTCGTCTTGCTGTCTCTGTTCAAAATGCTCAAAAACAGTTTTATCAACGGTAATTTGAGCAAAATTGAAATGAGTGACGGCTTGCGTAATTCGGTGGTTTCATCAATCAGCTTTTTGGGATTCATTATTTCAGGCATTTTGGCCATTGCCGTCATGGGCGGCAGCCTGAGCAGCATTGCTATTATTGCGGGTGCGCTCTCTTTCGGGGTTGGTCTTGGCCTGCAAAATATGGTGAGCAACCTGGCTGCCGGTATGACAATTTTATGGGAGCGCCCCATAAAAATCGGCGACTGGGTTATTATTAACGGCCAGGAGGGGATTGTCAAACAAATCAATATGCGCTCTACCGAACTCGAAACTTTTGATAAATCAACCATCATCATACCCAATTCCGACATCTTATCCAAAAGCCTGACCAATTATACCTATTCCGGACGGCTGGGACGCGTGGTTATCAAAGTCGGCGTTGGTTATGACAGCGATGTCGACCAGGTTAAACAGACGCTGCTGGAGCTGGCCGTGGCCAATGCCGATGTCCTGGACAGTCCCGAGCCGTCAGTCAATATCAGCAACCTTGCCGACAGCAGCATCGAGTTCCAGCTCAACTGCTTCACCTCCAATGTATTCAAACGCGGCGCCATCGGTGACAACCTGCGTGAAAAAATTATCAGCCGTTTCCGCGAGCTGAAAATCGATATCCCTTATCCCCAGCGCACGGTTCACTTGGAAAATGAAGCTAAATCATAATATCTGCCCTGCCGGGGCCATATTGCCAAACTTTTACCCCTATTAAAACAGCCCCCGTTGCCGGGGGCTGAAAACTTTAGTTTTGCTTGATACACATAATTTCATAATTGCCGTCGGCATCAGGTTCCACCCCGTGGATATCATGGGTAAAGCCCGGAAAATGACGGTCAAAGGCCTCCAAAGACTTCAAATAACCCAGCAGCGGCCCGTTGGCATCACCGGCATTTTCACCCGGCATCAGCAGCGGAATTCCGGGAGGATAAGGAACCACGCCGGTCGCCACCGTCCGCCCCGCCATTTCATTAAGCTTGAGCGATTCCACATTATTGCGGACCAGATTTTCAAAAGATTCAACCGGGGTCATATCCGGCTGCGGCAAAACCGAGAAACCGGCATTCAAAGCCTTGGTTGTTCCCAGTTCCGCCATTTTGGCAAACATTTCATCGGCCAGATCGCGCAACCCCATGTTTTGATAACGTTCTTCATTATCCTTATAAATGGCCGGCAAAACCCGTTTCAGCGGCGTATTGTTATCATAATCTTCCTTGAAAGCAAACAGCGCATTCAGCAAAGTACCCCATTTGCCTTTGGTAACGCCGAGTGAAAACAGGAACAGAATTGAGAAATCCTGTGTTTTCTCAACCACAATGCCGCGGTTGTCCAGATAAGCGGTTAATATCGCCGCCGGAATTCCCCACTGGTCGTAGTTGCCGTTATCCAGCATACCCGGCGTGGTTACCGTTACTTTGATGGGATCAAGCATGCAGTAACCGTCTTCCATCTCGCCGAAACCGTGCCACTCATCGCCTGAACGCAAATACCAGGCCGAGGGGTCGTGCGCCAGCTGTTCGGCCGAAGCCTCATAAAACGGAACTTTTTGCCCGCTCTTGGCATCGGTCACATAATCCGGCTGCCAGATATTCAAAAACCAGTCGTCCTGGTCGGCAAACTCGGCATGCAGCCGGGCGACGGTCTGGCGGAAATCAATCGCTTCATAAATAGAATCTTCCGTCAGAGCTTTGCCGCGGGTTCCGTCCATCATCTTGGCGCTGATATCGTTTGAAGCGATAATCGGATAAAACGGCGAGGTCGAGGCATGCATCATGAATGATTCGTTAAAACGCTTGTGGTCAATGGGCTTGCGGCCCTCGCGGATATGAATCATTGACGCCTGAGAGAAAGCCGCCAGCAGTTTGTGAGTCGACTGGGTCGCAAAAATCGTCGGGTCATCGCGGTTATAATTTTTAATATCCCCGCACATCGCATACCGCTCGCAATACATTGGATTAAAACGGGCATAGCCGTACCAGGCTTCGTCAAAATGCAGGCGGTCGACACTCTGGCCCAGCAATTCTTTAACCCGGTTAACATTGTAACACAAGCCGTCATAAGTCGAATTGGTTACCACCGCATGAACCGGGCGGGGATCAATTCCTTCCTTAATCAGCTTATTATCTTTCAAAACCCCGTCCACGGCTTCCTTGGCCAGCCGCTGCGGCGGGATCGGCCCGATAATGCCGTACTGGTTGCGCGCCGGAATCAAATAAGCCGGAACTGCGCCGCACATCGTCAGCCCCTGTTCCACTGACTTGTGGCAGTTGCGGTCGACCAGAGCAACCTGGTTCCGGGTCACGCTCGCCATTAAAATAACGCGGTTAGAAGTCGACGATCCGTTGGTCACCGTATAACTGCGGTCAGAACCGAACACCTCGGCAATATATTTTTCACTTTCGCCGATGGGGCCGGAGTGATCCAGCAGCGATCCCAGCTCGCCGACCGAAATGGACAGGTCGGAACGGAAAACCGGTTCCTTAAAGAAATTAAAAAAGGCCCGTCCCGCCGGAGCTTTCAAAAAAGCCGTCCCCCCGGTATGTCCCGGCGTATGCCACGAATATTCATGAACTTTGGCAAACTTAGCCAAAGCCTTAAACATCGGCGGCAGGATATATTTGCGATAACGCTTGATCGCCGCGGTAATCCGCCCGGCAATAAAATCAGCGGTATCTTCCAAAATCCAGATAAAATCATTCACTTTGTTCAAAATATCCGCGGGAACTTCCGATGCCAGAGTGCGGCAGGCCATTAAAAAGACCGGCACGTCGGGATTGCGCTCACGCAGATTCTCCAGCAGTTCCAGCGTGTGGCGGTATTTGTGATCCGGATCATCGTCAAGATTAAGCAAAACGCACTCGACTGTCGGATCCGAAGCAATCACTGCCCGTGCGTCATTAAAGCATTCCGAAAGCTCAACCTGGATTTCCTTAGCTTCCAAATCATGCTTCAGAGCACGGATTCTCCGGGCGCTGGCATTATTCTCGCCCAGTCCGTCATAAACCATCAGTACCTTAAACCCCAGAGGGTTTTTCTGCATTTCCATATCATTATCCCTTTCTATTTGTTAAGGTCTTGAAGTATTTGGTGGAAGTATCCCCTTGAGTGCAGATCTTTGCCGTCATAGCGCCCGACCGATACCCAGAACATCGCCGCCAGGGCAATAATCGTCATAAACAGCGTCAGGTGCCGAACCCAGCAGGGCACGCAGCCGCCGGGGCGGATATCTTTTTCCTGCATATCCAGCTTGCGGTTTACCGCCATCTCATAGAAGATAATGGTTGAAATGACAAACATCAGCGCCCACCGCGTCTGCTGCGCGTTGGAACCGATCATCGCCGCCATGCAGTACAAAGCCGCAACCAGGCCGACAATGGTGTAAAATGTCAGCTGGTGGCGTTCCATCTTGTCACGGCCGAGAATTTTTATCGCCACCGATGAATAGATATAGGGCAACAAGGTCATAATCACCGCAATCGAGGCAATCTTGCCAAATTGGTCAGCCGCCGTCGGTGACATGGTTGCCAAAATCTGCAAAGTCATCAAACCGGCAACAATCGCCAGGCCTGCTGCCGGAACACCCCGGGCATTCACTTTGGCAAACACATTGCCGAACAAACCGTCATTGGCGGCAGCCTGCGCCGTCTGCCCAACCAGAAGTGTCCAGCCGCCGAGCGATCCCAGACAGCCGGCAGCAGCGCATAAAGCAACGATTTTACCGACATCCGGCCCCAAAGCAATGGTAACCGCATCGGAAAACGGCGCTGCCGAAGTTATCAGCTCTTTGCTGGGGATAATGCCCATAATGGCCGAAGAGCTCAAAATATAACAGGCGGCAGCCAGCAAAACACCGACAACCGTTGCAATCGGCACATTTTTGGCGGGATTTTTAACTACCGCCGTGGATACCGAAGCCGTTTCCACGCCGATGAATGCCCACAAAGTAAAGTTCAGGGTCATGCCCACCGCCGTAAAATCGTTGCTGCCCGAAACATTCCAGCCCTGCATATAAGTCTCGCCGGAAAACCAAAACCAGCCAAACACCGCCACGCCGATAATCGGTATCAGCGCCAGGGTTGTGGTCACACTTTGAATCCGCCCCACCATTTTCGGTCCCAGAATATTGGCATAAACCAGCAGCCAGACTATGCCGATTTGTCCCAACGCCATCACCAGCGGATCTTTCAACGAGGGAAAAAACGGCGTCAGATACCCCAGACCGGCCACGACCAGACCGACATTTCCCACCACATTGGCCAGCCAGTAGACCAAATTGGTCTGATACCCCATATAATCGCCGAAAGCTTTGCGGGCATAAGCATAAGGGCCGCCGGCCGCGGTGTAAACCTGCGTCAGTTTGGAAAAAACCAGCGCCAGGGCAATTGCCCCGACAATGGTAATCAGCCAGCCGATAACCGCAATTGAGCCAATAGCTGCCAGATTGGCCGGAAGCATAAACACGCCCGACCCCATCATATTGCCGGCCACCATCAGGGTTGCCGGAATCAAACCGATTTTATTACTTTCATTATCCATTTCAAACCTCGCAACATTTCATTTGCCCTATAAATAAGCTGCAAAAAAGCGTTTTCCAGTCAGCCGCTCAAAAAAACCGCCGCGGCATTAAACCGCGGCTTATTGACAAAGCTTCGCAAATTGGCTAGCTTAATAAACAGATTAAGTTTTGTTGAAAAGAAGACGGCAATGTCTGAAATTAAATCCTGTCACGAAATGCACTGCCACCATGCCGAAACGGCAAAAATCCTGCATCTGCTTCCTTCGGAAACGGCCTGCAGTGAAGCGGCTGACATTTTTTCCCAGCTGTGCGACCCCACCCGCCTGCGCATTTTATGGGTTCTCGCCCATACCGAAGAATGCGTCAACAACATCGCCTTGGCCGTTGATATGAGTACCTCGGCAGTATCTCACCATCTCCGCAACCTGCGCCAGGCCGGATTTATTGTCAACCGCCGTTCCGGCAAAGAAATATACTACAAACTTGCCGAAACCCCCGCCGCCCGGCTGCTCCATACCATGATTGACGATGTTTTTGAAATGACCTGCCCGGGCTCTAACCCTTAATCCGCAACGCCCGGACAGCATTCAAAATGGCAATGGCCGATACCCCGACATCGGCAAACACCGCTTCCCACATTGTTGCCAGCCCGAAAGCTCCCAGCGCCAGCACCGCCAGCTTGACCCCGATGGCAAAAACAATGTTCTGTTTGACAATTTTCAGCGTTTCTTGCGAAATTTTAATCGCTGCGGCAATTTTGGACGGCTCATCAGTCATAATCACCACATCGGCGGCTTCCACTGCCGCATCGGATCCGATTCCTCCCATGGCAATCCCCACATCGGCCCGGGCCAGAACCGGCGCATCGTTAATACCGTCTCCGGCAAAGACCAGCCTGCCGTTTTTGCCAAGCTGCCCCAGCAGGTTTTCCACCAGTTCGACTTTCTGTGCCGGCAGCAGATCGGTATAAACCTTGTCCAGGCCAAGTTGTGAAGCCACGGCTGTCCCCGCGGCCGCATTATCCCCGGTCAGCATGACCGTCTGTTTAATTCCCAGCCGTTTGAGCCCGCTGACAGCTTGGGCCGCATCAGCCTTTATCTCATCGGCAATTTTTATCCAGCCGGCAAACTTCCCTCCGGCACAGACATAAACAACCGTCCCCGCGGCCGGCACCGCCGGAACTTCAACCGCCATTTCTTTCATCAGCCGGGCATTGCCGACTGCGACAATCTGCCCGTCAATCGCGGCCCGCACCCCCCGTGCCGCCAATTCTTCATAATCGGAAATCTTAACGTCCTGCAGCTCTTTCCCCCAACAGCGGCGGATTGACTGGGACACCGGATGAGATGAAAAAGCCCCCGCACAGGCTGCCAATTCCAAAACCTGTTCCGGCGGCAGCTCCGGACTGTAAATTTCCGCAACCTCAAAATTGCCTTTTGTCAACGTGCCGGTCTTGTCAAAAACCACTATTTCTGTCTCGGCCAAAGCCTGCAGATAATTGCTGCCTTTTACCAATATCCCCTGGCTTGAGGCCGCGCCGATTCCGCCAAAAAAGCTCAGCGGCACTGAAATAACCAGCGCACAGGGACAGGAAATAACCAAAAAAGTCAGTGCCCGGTAAGTCCAGTCGCTCCATAAAGCACCGCTCACCAGCAAGGGAGGCAGCACCGCAATCATAGCTGCCAAAACCACAACCGCCGGCGTATACCAACGGGCGAATTTTGTAATAAACTGCTCAACCTGTGCTTTTTTGCTGCCCGCATTTTCCACCAGATCCAGAATTTTTGCCACCGTTGACTGGCCGTACGCGCGGCTGACTTTTACCTCCAGGACCCCGCTCAGATTTATACAGCCGCTGATCAGTTCAGCCCCCGGCTCTGTTTCCCGCGGCAGGGCCTCTCCGGTTATCGCCGCCGTATCCACTAAAGATGTTCCTGTCAGCACCACACCGTCCAAAGGCACCCGTTCTCCCGGCTTTATGACAATAACCTCACCAGGTTTAACCTGTTCCGGAGGCACCCTCGCCAACTCACCGTCTTTCAGCAAATTGGCATAATCAGGGCGTATATCCATCAGCGCCGCTACCGAACGCCGCGATTTATTCACAGCATAAGACTGGAAAAATTCTCCGATTTGATAAAACAGCATCACTCCGGCTGCTTCCGAATACTGGCGGAGAATTGCCGCGCCGAACGTGGCAATCGTCATCAGAAAATTCTCGTCAAGAGCCCGGCCTCGCCGCAAATTGCGCCAGGCCTTTGCAATCACGTCATACCCGGCCAGAAGATAGGCCGATGCCAGCAAAATATCCGGCAGATAAACCAATCCCGGCTTAACAAGAACAACCTGGGGCAAAAGCATACCCGATGCCAGCAAAACCGCGGCAATGATAATTCTGGCCAGATGACGTTTCTGTTTCATTGCTGTCCTCTATTCGCTCAAAGTCACTTCCGGTTCGATTTCTGCCACAACCTCGGCAATCCGGCGGGATATTTCCGCCTCATCACCGCTGAATTCAACGGTCATTTTCTGAGCCATAAAAGAAACATTAGCCTCTTCCACACCCTCCAGCCCCTGCACGGCTTCTTCAATTTTTCCGGCGCAGTGCGCACAATCCAAATCTTCCAGTTTCCAAACTTTTCTCATTTTCAGCTCCTTAATCCGGCACATCAATTAAACAGTTGTTCAAATGTTTATATATTTAATATAACGCTGCCCTTTTCAGATGTCAAGCATAAAAAAGCCCGGAAGTTTCCGGGCCTTTCAACAAACACAATTTCAAAAAGCTTATTCAATCCGGCTGAAAATCAACCGTTTTTGAGAACTGTATTCCACAATCTCGATAATGCCATACAGCACCACATAAGCGCCCATCAGCGCAATAAGGGTGATGTTGCCCAGCATCGGATAGGCCAAAATCGCAAACGAAAATAAAATACCGACCAGTCCCGCCGTCATTGTCCAGCCGTAAGGGACACCCTCATTCCGGAACTGGAAAGCCGTTGAAACCTGAATCACGCCGACAGCCAGACACCATAAAGCAAAGATAATCGGCAGGGATACGACGGTTACGCCCAGATTGGCAACAAAAATAATTCCCACAAACAGGTCAAGCAGCCCCACCAGCATATACCAGCCGGACTGATAGGAATAAGAAGCGGCCAAATACCCGGCGCCGACAACAATAAAGACCACTCCCAGATACAACGCCAGCGCCATCAGGGTAATAGCCGGATTAAACCACATATAAACGCCCAGCGCCGCCATCAAAATACCGGCTATCAGATGCCAAACGCTGATTCTCCGGTTGTTTAAATAAGTTGCCATCAATTTTCTCCTTTAATTTATCAACAACTGCTCAATTAGATAATCTCTGTTCGGCAAACTTCCATAGGGGCACATATTATATTTACAAATAAACGCTGACAGGGTATCTATTAAAAGAGTTATTTTTTATGAAGAGGTGAAATGATGTCTAAAATTTTGGATTATATTGTCAAAGGCCAAGGGCTCGGTGTAAAGTTTCTGCTGATTTTTTCTGTTATCATCGCATTCTTTTTCGGTCTTTATATTAAAAGCGAAGGAACGGATATGCTGCCCTACGCCCAGCAGGTTGCTGACCAGATGCTCCCGGTTAAAATTGAAAACGGTGTCGTTGTCGAGCCGGCCAATACTGTCCGCACCGCCTCTGTCAGCCTGGATAACAGCGGTACTGCTTTCGAACTGCCTTTTGTCATTGACACCACAACAGACGTCCTTGATACGGCCCGTATGCAAGAGGGAATATATCTTACCCGCCGCAATCTTTATTCCGTTCAGCGAAACCAATCGCGCATTGTCAGGCTGGAAGGCAGTTTTGATCTTCCCCGCGGCGACTATATTCCCCAGTTCCGTTCGATTTTAAATTGGACTGCCCTGATTGCCGGACTGGCAGCTGTCGCTTTTTGCTTTGTTTTTTATTTTCTTCTCAGCATTTTCTATGCCTTTTGCGCTTCCGCTGTTACCGGCCTGGCGAAAAAGAAGCTTGATTTTGACCAGCGCATGCGTCTGGCGGTATTATGCCTGATTGCAGCATATATCCTGTTCTATTTTCTGGAACTGCTGGGTGCCGGAAACAGCCAGCTGCTCTTTTTCATGGTCGTTATTCTGTTTGAAGCCGTCTTAATTCACAAGCTCCGGCTTTCACAGCCGTCTGCCGCGGCTGAAACAGCCCCGCAACAGGAAAAATCCAAAGAATAAAAGTTAAGCCGGCTGCAAAGCCGGCTTTTTCTTGGACGTTAATTGTTAATCATTTTTTCAACTTATTGAAATATCTTATTTCTGTTTCCACCATTTGGAGTATGACCATGAACAAAACTTTGAACCAAATGGACTATCCCCGCAAGCAATGCCGCCAAACTCTCATAACCCACCACGCCGGAAACCCGGCAGATACGCTTTCAAGTTATGCGTTTTGCAATAATATGGAAGCACTGAAGCAATATCACCGAAAGTTCAAATCACAGCTAAACAAAACCAACAGCAAAACGCCAAAAGTTATCGCCGTTCTGTTTGTTTCGGCATTCAAAGCCCTTAATATTGTCTTTTGAACATAGGTAAAATATCTATTTACAATTACCCCGGGGGAGTATATATTAAAAATACCCTTAGGGGGTATTGTAATAATTTAAGGAGAAAATAAATGGCAAAATGTTCTAACCCCAACTGCCAATGCGAAGACTGCCAGTGCGGTGATAACTGCCAGTGCGGCAAAGACTGCGAAAACGGCGGCAAATGCAGCTGCGGCAAAGATAACAAATAATTTATCAGGAGCTGTCCATGACCCCGACTTGCGACTGCCCCCGTCATAATCCCGACCATAGCGGCCAGATTCCCCGTCTTAACCGGATTATCGGCCAGCTGGAGGGAATAAAAAAGATGATTGAGGCCAACCGCTATTGCCCCGATATTTTAACCCAGCTGCGGGCTGTCCGTTCTGCAGTCCGCTCTGTGGAAGGCAATATTTTGCAAAGCCATCTCCGGCATTGTGTTGCTCAGTCTTTTGCCAGTCCGGAAGAACGTGACCGCAAAATCAGCGAGCTTAAAACACTATTTGACCGGTTTGAGGACTAGCTTTTGATCGCTGTATTTCCGGCTTTGATGACCACATCAGAGCCGGATTTTTGCGAAAAAAAACATGACGGCTTCTGCACCCCCGCCGCCTGGTGTTTTTTACCGCCGGATATTTTTCCCTGTTGAGCGCCCGTGCTAACTTGGCAGAACTTTCCCGTCCCCCTTTTTTAGTTTTACGCCCCGCCTGGGCTTTGGTATTCCTTTATGCCCGGATTATCAAAAAAAATACGATTTCTGTCTAAAAACAGTTGCTTCGGCAGCTTATATATGCTATGATAAGGCACAACTTAAGAAAGGAGGCCGATATGCGTAGTGTACCCCGTTACCTGCTTGAAAAAGTTATCAAAAAATCTGCTCATGAGAGCAATTGCCTGGAAATTTCTTCCAACAAAATTTTTTATCCGGTCACCCGGTTTGAATCCGGCTGTTTTGAGGCAATGAGCGATGTTGCCAAGGTTTCAACCATTGACGAATTAGAAAAAGCGCTGGCCAACCCCAAAGTCTCTGAAATCTTTGTCCGCCGCGACCAGGAAATCAACCAGCGGAACCTGACCAGCGTTCTGGAAAACCACCACCAGGGCAAAACCCTGTATTGCAGTTTCAGTATTAAACAATAAACGCCTGTGCAGAGCTGAATTTTAACGTTGCACCGGAATATGACCGATGCTATAAATAAGTATATTGTAATTTTTCCGAAAGACGTTCTGATGATTGTTTCGCTTGCCCTTATTGTTGCGGGTTTTGTTTTATTAATGGGCGGAGCTGAATATGCCGTGCGCGGCGCAGTGGCAATTGCCAATAAACTGCATATCCCGACGATGATTATCGGCCTGACTATTGTCGCATTCGGGACCTCGGCCCCGGAATTTGTCGTCAGTATCTCTGCCGCCCTTAACGGATCCGCGGGCATCTCCATCGGCAACATCGTCGGTTCCAACATTGCCAACCTGATGTTGATTTTGGGAGCGGCAGCGCTGATTTACCCGGTTTCCTGCCAGCTCAAAATCTTTTTGCGCGATTATGCTTTTTTGCTCCTGGTAACTGTTTTGTTTATCGCCTTTGCCCTCGGCGGCACATTTGTCCGCTGGCAGGGAGTGATCATGCTTGCGCTGCTCGCAGCTTTTATAGTCTACAACTACCGCAATTCCAAACACGATCAGGCTGATGAAAACGCTTCCAGCCCGCTCACCGGCAGCAGCTGGTTTATTGTTCTTCTGGTAACGGCGGCCGGTATGGCGGCAATCATTTATGGAGCTGACCTGCTGGTTGGCGGGGCGGTCCGCCTTGCCCGGCTGCTTGGCGTTTCAGAAGAAATTATCGGCCTGACCGTCATCGCGTTCGGCACCTCGCTTCCCGAACTGGCCACAACCGGCATGGCAGCTTTCCGTCGCCAAAATGACGTTGCCCTCGGCAATATCGTCGGCTCCAATATCTGGAACATCGTCTTTATCATGGGCGCAACGGCATCGATAACTGATGTCCCGGTAGCGCCGCAGATCCTCCGTTATGATGTCTGGGTTATGCTCGGCGCAACTTTGCTCCTGCTCCCGATGATGTGTACCAGAGGCCGCCTGAGCCGGCCGGAGGGGCTGTTTTATCTGCTGGGATACTGTGCTTATATCGCTTCATTAGTGATGATCTCGCACGGTTATTTCAGTTTTCTGAACTAGCCGGAAAACACTTTGCCTGCAATTGTCGAATACCTCTGGCGCCCCCGCAGTAAAATTTTTAACACAACAGGAGGAGCTTAATGCTGACCAAAAAAGAAATCCTTAAACTTGAGGGGCTGCTGTATCTTTATGCCCTGAGCAAAGCTTCCAGCAAACGCGAAGTCTGCCGCAACCTGGGCATTTCTGCCGACACGCTGAACAAATACCTCGATTTTCTGGAACAGGAACTCGGTACCCGTTTTTTCAACAGCGGCGGCCGCGGCACATCACTCACTCCCGAAGGTTATCAACTGATTAAACAGTCGGAAAATATAATCAGAACCATCCGTTCGATAGGAAATTATGAAAATGAAGCTTCTGCTTACAAAGGAACTATCCGCCTGTGCATGACAGATGCAATTGCCGACTATTTCGGACCGGATAACATTTTTGAATTCATGCAGCGTTTTCCCGATATCAATCTGGAAACCACCATCACCAATAAACTGCCGAATATGGAAACACTTGAAGCCGACATATTTATCGGCTATCAGCCCCATACCGACCCGGATACAGTCATAATTGCCCACAAGCAGGTATGCTGCCGGCTTTTTGCTGCCAAACGTTATCTCAGCCTTTACGGAATGCCCAAAAATATGGATGATATGCTTGAAAACCACCGGATTTGCGATAAACATGAACACACCGTATATGTCCCCCAATGGAAAGATATAATTTCCAAAGCCAAACACGTGGTTTACCGGACCAACTCTATCTTCCAGTTCCGCCATTATCTCAATGAGGGCGTTGGAATTGGCATTTGCCCGACTATCTATGGCAATAACAAGCTTTATCCCATAACCAGCGTCGATTTTGAATTTGATATCGACGTCTTTCTCATGGCCCATAAAGATACCAAAGATATGCCGCGCATACGGGTTATGCTTGACTATTTGAAAGAGCTGTTAGAGAATAAGCCGAGTTATTAACTAATTTAGAGAAAACGAATGCCCATTGCCTCTGCCATCAAAAACGACAAACTCATCGTCAGCCTTGACGGTGACTTTATTGATGATGACAATACGGCTGCGGCCACCCGGCTGTCTGAACAGCTGGAACAGCAAAATATTTCCCGGATTACGTTTGAAACCGGGCGGCTGGGCAAATGGGATTCAACCCTCATAGTGGTTATTTATGACCTGTGCCGCCAGGCAAACAGCTCCGGAACCAAAGTTGACCTTGCCGCCCTGCCGGAAAATTTGCGCCAGCTCATCAGCCTGGCACTGGAGGTTGACCGCAAACCTGAAAAAAAATCTTCTCCCCGCCTGCCTTTTTTAAACGCCGTCGGCCATCTTTGGATAGAAATGAGGGCAAGCACCCGTCGCGCCCTCATTTTCATCGGCCAGACTTTTCGCTCTTTCGGGCGGCTGCTGATGTCTAATGCCGTTATGCGCAAGGTAGACTTTTTGTTTGCCATGGAAGAAAGCAGCTATAAAGCGGTGGGAATTGTATCGCTGGTTAGTTTCATGGTCGGCCTGATTCTGGCTTTTGTCGGCGCCATCCAGTTAAAAACTTTCGGTGCCCAGATTTATGTCGCCAGCTTGGTCGGTATTGCCATGACCCGGATTATGGGAGCAATTATGGTCGGCATTATTATGGCCGGACGCACCGGGGCGTCCTATGCCGCCACGATTGGCACCATGCAGGTCAACGAGGAAATTGACGCCCTTAAAACCATGGGCATTTCCACCACGGATTTTTTGGTTCTGCCCCGCGTTACCAGCTTGATTATTAATATGCCGTTTTTAACCATTCTGGCCGATTTTATGGGCATCGTCGGCGGCGCGGCCGTGGGCATTTTTATGCTGGACATCGCCCCGGCAGAATACTGGAAATATACCGTTGATTCTCTGACCATGGCCAATTTTCTGGTCGGCGTTTTTCACGGGTTTGTATACGGCTGGGTCATTGCCATTTGCGGCTGTTATTACGGAATAACCAGTGGCCGCAATGCCGACAGCGTTGGCAAGGCCACCACCCAGGCCGTGGTAACGGCTATTGTTGCCATGATTGTTGTAACGGGCATTTTAACCTGGCTGTTTGAGGTTATCGGCATATGATTAATCAGAAAAATTCTCCCATCATCCAGGTACAGGATCTCACCATCGCCTATGGCGATTTTGTGTTGCTCAAAGATATCAGCTTCTCGGTCAATAAAGGAGATATCTTTATTATTATGGGCGGTTCCGGCTGCGGCAAAAGCAGTTTGCTGCGGGTTTTGACCGGGCTTACCCCGGCTGCCGGAGGCAAAATCGACATTAACGGCGTCGATTTTGTCCGTGCCACCCCGGACCAGCGCAGCCGGCTTATGCAAAAATGCGGCATTCTCTACCAGAGCGGTGCTTTGTTCAGCTCCATGACCCTGGCCGAAAACATTGCCCTGCCCTTGCAGCAGTATACCACTTATTCTCCGCAGCTGATTAAAGAACTGGTGTCGCTGAAACTCGCGCTGGTCGGCCTGACCGGATTTGAAGATTTCTATCCTTCCGAAATCAGCGGCGGCATGAAAAAACGCGCCGGACTGGCCCGTGCTCTGGCTCTCGATCCGGAAATTGTTTATTTTGACGAACCTTCGGCCGGATTAGATCCCATCAGTTCCAAACTGCTCGACGATTTAATCCGCGAAATCAACCAGAGCCTGGGCACCACGATTGTCATCGTCACTCATGAACTGGAATCTATCTTGTCTATCGGCACCAATTCCATCTTTTTGAACTGCGATACCAAAAACATTGACGGGCGGGGCAATCCCCGGGAACTGCTGCGCCGGCCGCCCAACCAGACCGTTTATAATTTTCTTACCAGAGGAGGGCAAATGATATGCCAAAACAACCCAACGAAAGAATGATCGGCATTTTTATCATCAGCGGAATTCTGGCCTTCCTGGCCGCCCTGAGCCTGTTTTTGAAAGAAAAGCTCTTCACTGACAACAATCAGATGATCGTAATGTATTTTGAAGAGTCCATCAAAGGCTTGAATGTCGGCTCTCCGGTGGTATTTAAAGGCGTAGAAATCGGCAAAGTGTCCAAAATTGAACTTTTGGCGAATACAACCGACTTGGATTTCAGCATTCCGGTATATGTCAAAATGGAAACCGTCAATAATATTTATGCCAATAAAAGTTATTCCAGCAAACAGGCAATTCTTAATGCCCTGATTGACAAAGGCCTGCGGGCGCGCCTCACCTCGCAAAGTTACCTCACCGGCCAGCTGATGATTGAGCTCGAAATGCTGCCCGATACCAAAATAGCCCTTCATCATCAAAAAGATGACGATATTCTGGAAATCCCCACTGCCCTGTCGCCGATCGGCGAACTTTCCCGCGGTTTGCAAACCCTGCCGCTGCGCGAAAGCGTCGATCAGTTCAATGCCTTTTTCTCCGAGCTGAACAAACAGCTCCCGGTTATCATGCCGCAAATCAGTTCAGCTGCCGCCGGCTTTAATAAACTGGTCAAAGAAAACAGCCGCTCCTCGACCGATGCACTGGATAATTTCAATAAAGCTGCTGTCAGTGTCAGCGAAGCCGCTAAAGCTTTCCGCAATTTTGCCGATTATATTGAACGCCATCCCGAAGCGCTGTTAAAAGGAAAAGGATACGCCAAATGAAAAAACTCGCCGCTTTTTTAAGTTTACTCTTACTGGCTGCCTGTATCGGCACCACGCCGCAGTCAAAATTTTACAGTTTGAGACCGTTGGAAAATAATAATCCCCTCCCGGCAAAGCCGAAATTAACCATCGGTATTGATTCCGTTGAAGTTCCCAGCTATCTTGACCGCCCGCAAATTGTTACTTATCAGGCCAATGGTATCGAAATGAATATCTCTGAATTCAACCGCTGGAGCGAACCGCTTTCTTCTATGATTCAGCAGATTTTGGCACAGGATATGGCCGCAGTCATGCCGCGTTCTTTAGTCAAAGTACCGGCCTCTGCCCGTGAAAATTTTGATTATACCGTCCGGCTTGAGGTCATTAAATTTGACGGAACCTGGAATCAGCAGGTTAACCTGGATACCTGGTGGACAATCGCTAATTCTGACGGCAATGCTGTTCTGCGCCGACGCAGCCGGATAAACCTCCCGGTCAAAAACAGCTATGATAATCTGGTCATACAGCAAAGTGCCCTGCTGGCCGAGCTCGCCGGAGAAATCGCCGCCACTGCCCGCAAACTGGAAAAATAGCTTTATCAATACAGCAGCTGAAACATCTGATGAATCCCTGCCCGGGTCAGACAGTTAACGGCTCCCCATAACTGCGCGTCAAAATAATCGCCGGGATAATTGTCCAGCATATAAAAATCCTGATAAGACAACCCGCTGAACCCCAGACTGCCGCCGGAAGGAAGCTGATAATAGGACGACGGCGTCACATAAGCGCCGGAATAACCGTAATTGTCATAGCCGTCGTAATAAGAAACGCAGCCGCCAAGCGCCAAAAAAAGGCCCGCTGCCGTTAAAGTCCGTATCTTTCTGTTCATAAACAAATTTTATCACGGTCACAACCGGCTGGCAAGCACCAAACTTTTTATAACCGGAGAATTATTAATTTGACAAGCAAAGCTCCAACCAATACATTTATTAATAATGAAGCTTTAACCGGAAAACGAATGTTAGAAATAATAAAAAACACTTATCTTCTTGTCAAAAACAATCTTGGCCTTTGCTTGCTTTCAATTCTGGTATTCCGGTTTCTGTATGAAATCAATTTCCTGCCTTTTCCGGTTTACCGCAACATTTTATTTATTTTCTCCGCGGCACTTTGGACAACGTTAATGATTCGCCGTTTCAGCCGTTTGAGGTTATTTACCCCTGAAACCTACCTTGCCGTTGTCTATTCTCTTGTCCTGTTCTTTATCCTCTGGATTCTGGCTGAGATTTTAATTATTCTTATCTTGTTTCTTCCGGCTGAATTAATGTTCCTTAAATTTTGGGATTTTCAAGAATGGCGGCATTTTGTTTTTAGTAAATATCTTTTTAACACCCTCTTTATGTCTGCTGTAAAATCGATAATTTGGATAACTTCTTCCTTTTTCTCAGCCCTTTTCTTAATGAAACTCATCGGCATTGCTGCTGAAAACGAAATAACTTTCCGCTCCCTGTTGAAACGCTCAAAATATTTAATCTTTCCTGCTGTTCTGTCAGCCGGTTTATTCTCTCTGCCGGCAAATGCGTCGCTAACTTCAATTTTTTTAATTGTTATAATTTCCGCCGCATTTGCAACATTTCAGAAAATTGCTGCAACAAACTTTTTATAGCCGGAGAATTATTAATTTGACAAGCAAAGCTTCAACCAATACATTTATTAATAATGAAGCTTTAACCGGAAAACGAATGTTAGAAATAATAAAAAACACTTATCTTCTTGTCAAAAACAATCTTGGTCTTTGCTTGCTTTCAACTCTGGTATTCCGGTTTCTGTATGAAATCAATTTCCTGCCTTTTCCGGTTTACCGCAACATTTTATTTATTTTCTCCACGGCAGTTTGGACAACGTTAATGATTCGCCGTTTCAGCCGTTTGAAGTTATTTACCCCTGAAACCTACCTTGCCGTTGTCTATTTTCTTGTCCTGTTCTTTATCCTCTGGATCCTGGCTGAGATTTTAATTATTCTTATCTTGTTTCTTCCGGCTGAATTAATGTTTCTTAAATTTCGGAATTTTCAAGAATGGAGCAATTACGTTTTTCTTCACTTTGAAATGAACCTTCACTTTATGACTTTTGTAAAATTAACAGTTTCAATAACTTCTTTCTTTTTTTCAGCCCTTTTCTTGATGAAACTCATCGGCATTGCTGCTGAAAACGAAATAACTTTCCGCTCCCTGTTGAAACACTCAAAATATTTAATCTTTCCTGCTGTTTTGTCAGCCGGTTTATTCTCTCTGCCGGCAGATGCGTCGCTAACTTCAATTTTTTTAATTGTTATAATTTCTACCGCATTTGCAACATTTCAGAAGTTTACAGTTCTGCCGAAAGTTTATAAACTCTGAACAAATAACGTATTTTACAAAACTTATACTAAAAGAAAGGGTGAAGCAATAATATGGAAGCTGTTTATGAAAAAGAGCAAATCGCCAATAAATATAAATCGTCAATCACCCCGGAACAGGTTGAAAAAGCCTATTTACAGGTAAGAAAGCAAAATTTTTTCCATGTGACCTCGTCAGAAAACCCAGTTTTTAGAATTATCTCCGGCCCCTGCGGTATGGGAAAAACCACCATGACAAAACAATTCATGGAAAAAAATCATAATTATGTCTGGCTCAACAGTGATAGTTTTCGTTTTGTGCTTGATGAAATTATCTTTTCCGGAGAAATCAGCCGGAAACACCCCGATCTGCTTTCAGGTATATTTTCAAGCCTTGCCCGTGATTTGCGCGAGCGCCTGGGTAAAGAAGCCCTCTCCAATAGCTTTAATATCATTTTGGACTGCACACTGATAAAAAATGAAATCTGCCAAAACCTGATTCAGCCTGCGCTGGAAAAAGGTTATCAGATATCTCCATTTTTTCTGACCGGAGATATCACAACCAGTCTGGCCCGGACTTATAACCGCTATGCCAAACAATTGGTAAATAACGGTAGCGGTTTGCTGATTGTCCCCCAATGGCAAAAAGAAGTACATAAATTGTTCCTTGAGGATAGCGAAAACTTTTTATTAACAATCCCTGTCTGCAATATAACGATTATTCCGGAAAACCTGACACCGTTTTATTTTTCAGCTTCGGAAACACAGGCCGCTTTTCAGGCTATTAAAAACCAATGTCTGTCACGGCTAACCCACGAACAAAAGAACAAATTGGAGCTAATATGGCAAAATACCTTTGAACTTTTGCAACAAATAAAAGTCCCGGAAGAAATTAAAAAGACTTTTAATCAGGTTTATCAGGAATTCTTACAAAGCTGAACAAACCAAATGCCCTGCCCAATCTGACAGGACATTTCACAAAAAAAACCGCTCAAAGAGCGGTTTTAGGTTTTGGCTGCTCCACATGGATTCGAACCACGATTAACGGAGTCAGAGTCCGCTGTCCTACCATTAGACGATGGAGCAATCGGTAAGAACAAAAAAGTATATATACCAATCAAAAATAAAATGCAAATACTTTTTTACAAAATCTCACCAATCAATATCTCTCCCGCCTTTCTTTTACAAAACCCAACAAAAAACTCCGGAAAAATCCTGATTCCCCACAGGGATAATCAGGATTTTTCATCCGGAGTTTTGAATGGGCTCCTCCGTTGATGTTGAAAAGCTTTTTAGATTTTGCCGTGATAAGCCCGGATATAAATCTCCTTAATCTCATCAATCAGCGGATAACGCGGGTTAGCGCCGGTGCACTGATCGTCAAATGCCAGCTCCGACAACTTATCCAGGCGTTCCATAAAGACCTGTTCATCAACGCCTGCTTCTTTAATCGACATCGGAATTCCAATCTCTTTCTTAAGCTTCTGAATCGCTTCAATCAGATTTTTAACCTTGGCGTCATCATCTTTGCCGCCCAACCCCAGACAATCGGCAATTTCAGCATAGCGGTGTTTGGCCTCGGGATAATGGTATTGCGAAAAAACGCCTTGTTTCGTCGGCTTGTCGGTCGAGTTAAACTGGATAACCTGGTTCAGCAGCAGCGCATTGGCCACGCCGTGAGCAATCCCGAACTCGCTGCCCAGTTTATGCGCCATGGAATGGCAAACCCCCAGAAAAGCCTGCGCAAAACACATGCCCGCCATAGTTGCCGCATAATGCATATTTTCACGGGCAATCGGATTATTCTTACCGTCATTAACCGATTTCGGCAGATTTTCAAACACCATTTTCACGGTTTCTTTAACAATACCTTGCGTAAACGGTGTCGCCAAAATCGAAACATAAGCTTCCAGCGCATGAACCAAAGCATCAATACCTGAAGCTGCGGCCAGACCGCGCGGCATAGACTGGACCAAATCCGGATCGACAATCGCCATATTCGGCGTCAGGGAATAATCGGCAATCGGATATTTAATATGACTTTCGGAATCCGTAATCACCGCAAACGGCGTTACCTCCGAACCGGTTCCCGAAGTGGTCGGAATGGCAATCATCATTGCTTTATTTCCCAAATCCGGAAAAGTGCAGACACGTTTGCGGATATCCATAAACCGCATAGCCAGATCGTGGAAAGAAACTTCCGGATGCTCATACATCAGCCAGACAATCTTGGCCGCATCCATCGGCGAACCGCCGCCCAGGGCAATAATAACATCCGGCTCAAGATTACGCACGATTTTAAGGGCGCTCTCAATTGTTGCCGTATCCGGATCAGGATTAACATTTGAAAAAATTTGATAAGCAATCCCCAGTTCCTCCAGAACCGAAGTAATCTTATCGGTATACCCTAAGCCAAACAACGGTTTATCCGTAATAATAAAAGCTTTTTTGCGCCCCTTCAGTTCACGGAGGGCAAATCCGGTTGCTCCCTGCTTAAAATAAATTTTCGGAGGAACCCGGAACCACAGCATATTGTCACGGCGTTCAGCCACAGATTTAATATTAATCAAATGTTTTACTCCCACATTTTCACTTGCCGCATTTCCGCCCCATGAGCCGCAGCCCAGGGTTAAGGAAGGATCAAGCCGGAAATTATATAAATCGCCGATTCCGCCCTGTGAGGCCGGCGTGTTAATCAGAATACGCCCGGTATCCAGCTGATCGCTGAAATGGCTGATCCGGTCGCGGTTATGCTGGGCCGTGTATAACACCGAAGTATGGCCCCGCCCCGCAAAATGAATCAGTTCGGCGGCCATGGAAACCGCTTCGGCAAAATCCGGCGCCTTATACATCGCCAAAACCGGCGACAGCTTTTCATAGGAGAACGGCTCGTTCTGACCGATTTCGCTGACTTCCCCGACCAAAACTTTGGTTTCTTCCGGTACTTTAATCCCGGCCAGTCCGGCAATTTTAACCGCCGGCTGCCCGACAATCGCCGCATTCAGTTTGCCCTCGATAATAAGGACCTGGGCCACCTTTTCACGCTCTTTCTTATTCAGAAGATACGCACCGCGGTATTCCAACTCTTTCTTAACCTCGTCATAAACATCACGGTGAACAATAATTGACTGTTCTGAAGCGCAAATCATGCCGTTGTCAAAAGTCTTGCTCATCAAAACCGAACTGACAGCCAGTTTAATATCTGCCGTTTCATCAATAATTGCCGGGGTATTGCCTGCGCCGACGCCAAGAGCCGGCTTTCCGGAACTGTAAGCGGCTTTAACCATGCCGGGACCGCCGGTAGCCAAAATCATGGCGATTCCTTCATGCCCCATCAGGTGCTGGGTCATTTCAATCGACGGCTCGTCAATCCAGCCGATAATATTTTCCGGCGCTCCGGCCTTAACCGCCGCTTCCAGCATAAGTTTGGCCGTTGCTATCGTGCATTTTTTTGCCCGCGGATGAGGCGAAAAGATAATGCCGTTGCGGGTTTTAAGCGCAATCAGACTTTTAAAAATTGTCGTTGAAGTCGGGTTAGTCGTCGGAATAACGCCGGCAATCACGCCGATCGGTTCCGCCAGCCTGGTAAAACCGTTGGTATCATCGCGCTCAATAATACCGCAGGTTTTGACATCACGGTATTTATTATAAATTTCTTCCGCTGCAAAATGATTTTTAATGACCTTGTCTTCCACAATACCCATACCGGTTTCCTCAACCGCCATTTTGGCCAGGGGAATACGGGCATCATTGGCTGCCAGAGCCATTGCCGCAAAAATCTTGTCAACCTGCTCCTGAGTGTAAGTTGCCAGCACTTCCTGCGCGGTTTTCACCCGGTCGATTACCACATTCAGATCATCAATGGTTTTTACGCCGGAATTGTCTGCCAGACAGCCGGCCTTCGGCTGTTTAGCGTCACAGCCTTTTTTAATTGTCATTATCTCTACTCCTCGAGCCATAAAAATTTTCCAAACTCAGACAGAATAGCATAAAAAATACCAACGAAACGTTAACTCTCCCGATTCGCCAAAATAAAATTTTTCAATAAACGAATGTATAATTTATTTTACCGGAACCCCGGAGATCGGCTTGCTGCGGCGGCGGTTAACGCGCTCCATCTTCAGGCGTTTTTTTTCGGCGCGGCGCTCGGCATTGCGTCGGGCTTTATCTGAAAAAAGCGATTGCTTGTTTTGCTGTTCCTGAATTTTTTCCTGACGCTCTCTTTCCCTCTCCCGGGCACGTTCAATAGCCTGACGCCGGAAATCCGTCGTTGCTTTTTCCTGCTGTTCCAGAAGCTCTTTCTTTTGAGCTTCACGCTTTTCGGCCTCTTCAACAGCCTTTTGCTTAAAACGGGTTCCGGCATTTTCCCGTTCATATTTGACGGCCTGCTGCTTTTGCAGCTGCTGTTTTTCCCCGGCCGTCAATCCCGGAATCTTTTCTTCAGCGCTGGTCTCGGCGCCTTCTTCTTTTGGTTGGTCAGGCGTGCTTTCTCCGGCTACGGCAGCTGACTTTTCGGAACCTCCGGTATCAACAGCCGGCTCTCCGGAATTATTCTTTCCAGCTTCTGACTTAACCGTTTCCGTAATATTTTCTTCCGCCCGGACCGGAACAGCCAACAACACTGCACTTACCAAAACAGCCAGCAATTTCATTATCGTTCTCCTGATGATGACTTCTATTCTTATCATAAAAAAATCTGCACATTTGTAAAGTAAAACACCGGGTTATTGCACCCGGTGTTTAAAACTTTGTTCGGCTTACTTCATCATTTTGTCATGATCAGCTTTAATCTGCTCATGTTCACGCATAATCTGCTGATGTTCTTTCTTAATCTCATCAATCTGCCCCTGCAGATTTTTAATATCTTCTTTCATTTGTTTATGATCATCCATAATCTGCTTATGTTCATCCATAATCTTTTGATGATCAGCTTTTATCGCTGCCATATCGCGGGTTATATTATCTTCCATAGCCTGATTCTCCTTTTGCATCTGTTGAATTTGTGAATTGACATCGTCCGCCGCATTGGCTTTCTGAGAGTCACACCCGGTCAAAGCCAGCATCGCAGCCACGGCCACAAGAGCTGTTTTTTTCATATTTTATCTCCTAAAGAATTGGTAATCTACCTGGCAGATATAGTCATTGACACCGCTGAATCAATAAGTTACAACCAAAGGATAAACAACAGGACGGAGGTTAAACCATGAAAATCGTTTCAGCAGCGGTAATTGTAAAAGACGGCAAAGTATTTATCGCTCAGCGCCCGGCGGATAAAAAACCCCCGCTGCAATGGGAATTTCCCGGCGGCAAACAGGAGCCCGGCGAAACGATAGAACAATGCCTCATTCGTGAAATCAAAGAAGAACTCGGCGCCGATGTCCGGGTCGGAAAATTCATTATGTCATCACGCTTTGATTACGAATGGGGATCTTTTGAACTGCAGGCTTATTTTGCGGAACTCCTGCCCGGCAGCGGTATCCGTCCTTCCGAACATAAAAACTATGCCTGGGCCGCGCCGGAAGAACTGGACGGCTATGACTTTGCCGCAGCGGACCTCCCGATTGTCCGGCGCTTAAAAGAACTTATGATTTAAGCTGCCAGCTGCAAAGCCAGATGGGCTTTTTTCAAAACTTCCGGACTGTATAACAGGGCTATTTCTTCTTCCCGGCTCCATTCCGGAACAATTCCGTGATTTATATAACTTTCCAGCTTTATCTGGGCAGATTCCAAATCCTTGGCGGAAATCTCCGGAGCCGGGCCATTTACCGGAAGCATCAGCAAATGCAGCGCGTTCATCATTCCATTGCAAACCACCAGGGCGGCACCCTGCTCTGCAACCTTGCCCCGGGACAGCTTGCGGGCATAATGCCGCGCCAGGCGTATAATTTCCGGCTCATTGATTTCTTCGGGAATCATAAACCAGTTATGTTTCCGGCACCACCGTCCCAAGCTTTCATATGAGGTCAGCATTGACACCGGAATCGACAGCATCAGGCCTGTTGTAATCGGCAGCATCCACCAAAACAGCTCCCGGGCATACAACCAGACAATCACTGTCGTTGCAATGCCCAGAGCCGTATGCCAGAAATGCCTCTCCGCTGCCTGGCGGAAAGAGGTTGCGTTATCTCCGCGGTTCTGGGTATTCCAGCTGACTGAACGCCCCAAAAAGATATCCAAAACAAATTTACTCTGAAACATCATCATCACCGGGGCCATCAGTGCACTGATAAACATCTCGCCCCAAACCGATTTAAACGCCCCCAGACGGCTTCCGATTTTTGAACCTTTATTTTGAATCTCATAAACAATCAAGCCCATAAATTTCGGGAAAAACAGCATAAACATTGAAATTCCGAACAAAGTTATCGTACCAGTCTTGTCAAAGATCGGCCAGGTCGGAAACAGCGTCCGTGCCTCGGGAAAATAAACCGGGGGAAAAATTTCATGTCCCAGTGCGATAGCAAGACCCACCAGCAAAAAGCCCAGCCATAAAGGCGAAGACAAATAAGACATAATCCCGATAATAAAATGTATCCGCGACACCGGATGCAGCCCCTTTGAAATCAAAACCTTCATATGCTGCATATTTCCCTGGCACCAGCGCCGGTCACGCACGGCAAAATCAATCATCGTCGGCGGACATTCCTCATAACTGCCTTTGAGTTCCGGCAGCAGCCACGCCGCCCAGCCGCCGCGGCGGATCAAAGCCGCTTCCACAAAATCATGGCTCAGAATATGACCGCCGAAAGGAGCCCGCCCTTTCAAAACCGGCAACCCGCAGCAATCTATAAAAGCCCTTACCCGGATAATCGCATTATGGCCCCAGTAATTGCTGTCGCCAACCTGCCAATAAGCCAAACCGGCAGCCACAACCGGTCCGTAAACTTTGCCGGCAAATTGCTGTATCCGTGCAAACAGCGAATGTTTGTTCACACACAACGGCGGCGCCTGAATAATTCCTGTTTTGGGGTTAGCTTCCATCAGCTGCACCATTTTAACCATGGTTTCTCCGCAAACCAAACTATCAGCGTCCAAAACAATCATGAAATCATATCCGGCACCCCATTTATTGCAGAAATCTTCAATATTACCACTTTTGCGGGCCAGATTCATCGGCCGGCGGCGGTAAAATAAATTAATTTTTTCCGGCAGCAGTTTTCTGGCCTCCAGCCAGATTCGTTCCTCTTCAACCCACACTTTGGGATTGGTGGTATCGCTCAAAATGAAGATATCAAAAGCCCCGGCCTGCCCGGTTTTATCCAGTTCGTCAGCCATTGCCAGCAAATTGGCCATCGTCCCGGCCGGAGATTCATTATAGACTGGCATCAATACCGCTGTCCGGCTGTGAATACCGGCTCCTTTCCCCGGCCAGATAATTCCCGGGACTTTGCTTTTTTTAAGCAGTTCAATAAATCCGAACACGCTCGACCAAAAAAACAAAGCAATCCAGCCAAAGGTTAAAACAAACAGCAGAACCATCAAAAACCTGGTCCACGGCTCGGAATCCGTCGGAATCACGGCCGTCCATTTCAACGTCGCCAGCAGCGTGG
Source organism: uncultured Alphaproteobacteria bacterium (assembly GCA_944393665.1). GTDB lineage: Bacteria > Pseudomonadota > Alphaproteobacteria > RF32 > CAG-239 > CAZU01. Next base: position 32,160 of record CALYAX010000011.1, on the reverse strand, counting down.
AGAAAATCATCAGCCCGAAAACCTTGAAACGGCGGTTTCTGACCCTTTCAGGATTAAGATGTATCAAATTTTCGCTCATCAGGAAGCCTTTTTGCTAAAATAACATTTTTTCAACAACATCGCCGGATGCGGCATTTCTATCGGCTGCGGCATCATCGTCGATATCTTGTAATCAGGCGCCGTGTCATGAAGATATTTTTGCAGGCAGTCCTTTACCTCCGGATCAATCTTATCACCCAGAAAAATTTCTACCGGCCACTTGTTTCCGCCGCCTGCCAGTAGAAATGCCAATTTAAACGCCGCCAGCTTCTGCTCTTTGTTTAATCTGCGGTTTTTAACAATCTGCACTGCAGCCTTATAAAACTGTTCGTCCAGCGCTTTCAGGACATCACCGTCAAAGCCTGCCCCCAAAACTGCCGATAGCTTTTCAACGCCGGTCTGCAGGGCTGTGCCGGACCAGCCCAGATTTTGCAAATAAGCGGCAACAATATCCTCCAGTCTCTGAATCTTTATGGCAACCATTGATAACTCCATACTTCGGAAATTGTTTTCTCACCCTGTTTAAGAGAAATGCGCATTTCAGATGTTTTCCCGTTAGGCTGATAATCCATATACAGCGTCGGTGCCTTGGTAACCGGGTTATAAATCAGATGGACGCCCGGTATTTTACCCTCAGATACTGAAATATCAGGTAAAATTTCCCCTTTTTCAATCGATTCTTTGAGGGATGGAATATTGTCCGGGGCAGAAAAATCAATCACAAATTTACGCTTGTCGGTTTCCAGCATTCCGGAAACACCCCCGATCCCGGTGTAAGTCGCCGTAACTTTTGCCAGTCCGCTTCTAACCGGGGCATCGCCGGTCCAGTGCAGGCGGTAACGGAAATGATAGGCTTTGCCGGCCTCAATCGGCTCTTCAGGAACCCAAAAAGCCACAATATTGTCGTGAATTTCCTGTTGCGAAGGAATCTCCACCAGCTGCACCATTCCTTTGCCCCATCCGTCCAAAGGCTCAACCCAGGCGCTGGGCCGCTGTTCATAATGAGCTTCAAAATCCAAATAATGTGCCGGATCCCTGTCTCTTTGCAACAAACCGAAACCTCTGGGATTTTCATCTAAAAACGCCGATATCCGCAGGTATTTTGAATTATCCAGCGGACGCCACAGCCACTCGTTCTTTCCGTTCCAGACCAGCAATCCGTCACTGTCATGAACTTCCGGGCGGTGATCGTCAAAAAGATGCTTGTTATTTTCACCAAACAAAAACATTGAAGTCAGCGGGGCAACTCCCAGCTTATTGATATTTTTGCGCGGAAACAAAGTGGCATCCACGTCCATGGTTGTGGATAATCCGGGTTGTATAACAAAGCTGTAAGCTCCGGTCACACTCGGACTGTCTAACAAAGCATAAACACGGATTTCTGCCGCATTCCGCCGCGGTTTTTCAATCCAAAACTCCCGAAACAGCGGAAATTCCTCCCCGGTCTGTACTGCCGTATCAATAGCCAGTCCGCGGGCCGACAAACCATATTTCTGCCCTTGCCCCAGCGCACGAAAATAACTGGCTCCCAAAAAAGAAACCAATTCATCAAAATATGATGCTTTGTTCAGGGGATAATGCAGCCGGAATCCCGCATAACCCAGATTTTTGAACTCGGAACCGTCAAGCTGATTTTTTCCGTAATCAAAAAAACCGGAAGAATAAGCCATTGGACGGACTTTCCCTCCGACAATTTCATTCATTAATACCGGTGTTTTAAATAATGCCCCCAAATGGAAAAACTGTATTTCAAAAGGCCGGCGCTGATTATACCAGGGACCGTTCTCCCGGACAAAACGGATATCCCGGTGCTGGTCATAGGTTAGCGCCTTTAGTTCCGCCGGAATATTATCTTCCGGCGCCAGATATGAACTTTGTGCCAGCTGGCGGGCCTTTTCAACAATCAGCTGAGAATCAAATTTTGCCCCCGCATCAATAATTTCCGGTTCAGCGGCAGTTTCCATATATTTTTTAATCTGCGGAAACAAACCGATCCCGGCTCCGATTAAAGCGGCGGCTGCAACAATAACCAGTTTGTTTTTTCTCAATAACATTAACGTCCCCAGTCCTGAATTAAAATTTTCTTCTCGTTATAACAAAGCAATTTTAATGAAAAGTCAATCGCCAAATATTGCTGTGTACCCTCCAGATACAGCAAACGCCGCCCGGCATTCCGCGTCAGGCATGACAACCGCCTGCCCTCTCCCCCTGTCATTTTTTATAAATATAATATCCGGTAAAATAAAGGCCGAAAATAAATTCCGGCCTTTATAAAAAATCATCACAGCTTACATCGGCATTTGCATAATGGTATTATAAGCTTTAATTGCCGTATCACGCACGGCAACGACTGTTTCGAGCGCCGTTTCGGCATTGGCAACGGCCAAAACCACATCCTGAATATCGGCTTTGCCCTGAATTCCGGCTATTGTTACCTTTTCGGCTTGATTCTGGGCATCAACGGTATTTTCAATCGCTGATCTGACCATCTCGCCAAAACCGGCTGCCGGTTTGGTTTGTTCGGGGGCGGCAATCTGTCCGGTCTGGCCGTTAATCCGCCCCAGAGCCTGCTGATAAGCATTCAAAGCATTTGTAATACTGTTTACCACAACTTTTCCCCTTTACTTATTTCAAAATATCCAGCACGCTGGAATTCATCTCCCGTGCGGTTTTCATCATATTCATATTGGCATCATAAGCGCGCTGGGCTTCTTTCATATCCATCATTTCCACCAATGGGTTAACATTGGGCAGATTAACATAGCCGTAAGCATCAGCTCCCGGATGTCCCGGCGCATACTTCTTGTCAAAACCTGACATATCCTGCACCACCTTATCCACGCGCACCATCTCGGCCCCGGTAGCCCGGTCGACATAATTCTGAAAACTGACCACCTGGCGGCGGTAGGGCTCACCTCCCGGCGTAGTGGAAATAGAATCAACATTGGCCATATTCTGCGCAATAACCTTCAAACGCTCCGCCTGGGCTTTCATCCCTGAAGCTGCGATATCGGCGCTGACTGATAAATTACCTGCCATCTTCAGACCTCCTAGGCGCTGATCTTGGTGTTAGCAAGCTGAATCATCGACTTATATTTATTATAAATCGTAATCATCCGCTTATATTCCGAACTGGCTTTGCTGGCCTCATTCATCTGCTCTTCCAGAATCACGCCGTTTCCGTCAATCGTCAGCGCGGAATCCGGGCGCGGCGTATAAACCTTATAGCCGCCGTTATGATGAGCCCCCGTTAAATGCTTGGGATTGGTAACTTTCATTTGCAGATTGGCCGTTACGGCATTGCCGAAATCAGGCTTTTCAATATCCTGCGGGAGATAGCCGGGCGTGCTGGCATTGGCAATATTGCCGGCAATTACTTTTTCCTTAGCCGACAAATATTGCATGTTCTGATTCGCCATGCTGAAAACGGAAAGATTTTTCAAATCCATTTGTTAAGAACTCCCCAATATTGTTGTATGTCCCCACATACAAAAACATGCAAAAATTATGCCAACTAAACCACTTGCTATTTGGCGCTTCTGGCCGTACATTAAAGAAAAGGAATAAGTTGGAATAACCTGATGTCTGAATCTGATAATACCCGAAATTCGCCGCCAAACAACCCGCAAACGGGGTTATCCCCAGATTATGCGGTTGCGCTCGGCTACGACCAGGAACAGCATAACGCCCCGGTCGTCCTCGCCAAAGGCCAGGGACCGATTGCCGCCAAAATTATCGAAATAGCCCTTGACCAGGGAATTGAAATCCATCAGGATGCGGATTTGCTGCAAATTTTGAAAGCCGTTGACATCAATCAGGAAATTCCCATCGAGGCCTTTGCCGCCGTTGCCGAAATCATTTCCTATATTTACCGGCTAAACGGCAAAATATCTGACTAAGCCTCAGGCGCATTTTTCCAAAACGGCAATAAAAAAACCATCCGTACCTGTTGTCAGGGGCGACATGCGGAGCATCTTTTCCGAACGGTGCGGATACGGTGCCTCTGTGAACTTCTCCCAGATTTGACGCAGATTAACCGGGGCAAATTCCGGATGGGCCGCCGCAAACTTGTCAATAATCTGCTCATTTTCTTCTGCCAAAACCGAACAGGTAATATATATAATCCGTCCCCCGGCTTTAACTTTGAGAACTGCCTTTTCAAGAATCTCCGACTGGGTACGTGTCAGATTTTCCAACATTGCCGGCGATAAACGGAATTTCCCGTCCGGAGCACGGCGCCAGGTTCCGGTGCCTGAGCAGGGAGCATCAATAATAAAGCGGTCAAAATCCCGGTCACTGTCGGCAACCAGTTCTGTCAGTTCAATATTTTTGATACCCAGCCGCTGCAACCGCGGTTTGATCGCTTCCAGCCGTTTGGCATTCACGTCATGAGCCAAAATTTTTCCCTGATTGCCAAGCAGATGAGCCAGAGCCAGGCTTTTGCCGCCGGCGCCGCAGCAAAAATCCATAATTTTATGCTCCGGGCGGACATCACACAACAACGCGGCCAGCTGGGAGGCTTCATCCTGAACTTCCAGCCAGCCCTCCTGATAAGCCATACAATTGCCGAGAGCCAGACGCTGCTCACAACGCAGCCCCAGCGGCGAATACGGCGTCGGCGCCATCTCAATCCCTTCGCTTTGCAAACGGCGCAGCACTTCTCCCCGCGAATGCAGATTGACTCTGAAATCTGCCGGAGCCGGAACATTCAGTGCTTTACATAAATCGACATTCTTAATTTTGGCAAACAGCCACTCCGGACATTCGGCCTCAACATAATCGGGATAAACCTCGTCGTCATTTTTCTCCAGCCAGGCTTTTTCCTCATCGGTCAGCGGCGCCAAACCATACGGACTGCCGTCAAAAACCTCGTCTAATCTGTCACGGACTGCCGTCAGCAAAATCCGCCGCGGCTGATTGGAACCGGCATCAAACGTCAGTTTCATCCGGTTGCGGATAATCTGCCAGGTCAACTCCGTAATAAAACGCCGGTCTTTGGAACCGATATACTTACGCGCCCGCAGATAATCATTGATGATTCCATCTGCCGGCTTCATATCCCGGAAAATCTCGGTGATTAATTCCAAAACCGCCTGATAACGCGCTCCATTTTGCATGATTATATCCTTTTCCATGAAGGAGTGCGGCCGGTGTGTGCAGATAGAGTGATTTGCAAGGCAAGTGCGGGCGAGTGTACAATCTGGTACATGACAAGCGCGAGACCGTAGCAAATTGCTCTAGATGCCAGCCGGACGCGCTCCCTTATACCCTTGGGCAACCAAATAAATCTCCGGCGACCCCTGTCTGCTGGAGTCAGGCTTAAAATGCCCGACCTTGGCAAAATTCTTTTTCACATCGGCCAGCAGCGCGCCTTCGGCACCGCCCTGAAAAACCTTGGCAATAAAAATACCGCCCGGTGCCAAAACTTCTTTGGCAAATTCATACGCCATTTCAACCAGACCTATTGTCCGCAGATGGTCAGTCTGCTGATGTCCGGTGGTGTTGGCGGCCATATCGCTCATCACAATATCCGGCGCCCCGTTCAGCAGAGCTTTCAGGCGTTCTGCCGCCCCTGCCTCGGTAAAATCCTGACAAATCAGCGTTGCCCCGCTGATCGGCTCGGTTTCCAAAATATCAATTCCCACCACCTGACCGCTGCCTTTGTTGCGCTCCACTGCCACTTGCGTCCAACCGCCTGGTGCGCAGCCCAAATCGACAATCGTTTTGCCTTTGCCTAAAAATTTATATTTTTCATCAAGCTGAATCAGCTTAAACGCCGCCCGCGAGCGATACCCCAGCCTTTTGGCCTCGGCCACATAAGGATCATTCAGCTGCCGCGCCAGCCACTGGTTGGAAGATTTCTTTTTATATTTAGAAGTCTTGACCCGCACAGCCAGATTATGGCGCCCGGTAATTTCCTTGGCAGATTTTGTCAGCTTAGCCATGTTGTTTGTCACTCTCGATTAATTCAGCTACAATGCCGTCTTTGGCACTTTTCAGCGACGCCGTAATTTCCCCGGCTCCCAGTCCCTGATAGATTGCCCTGAAAATAATACAGGCAGCAATAAAGATATAAGAGCGTTTATCGCCGATGTAAGGATTATCGGCCATCTCAGCCCGCGATAAATGCAAAATCTTCTCAACCGCACGGTCAAGCTCCTCTGAGGATACTTTCAAACCGTCGGCCTTTTCCCGGTCATATCCGCCAAAATCATGAATCATCGACACCAGACGCAGTGGCGTACTTGACGTTGCCACAAAACAAACCTGGTCATGATAATTTTCAAGCCCGGATTTTTTCACAAAATTTGCTGTATAGGCTCTGATTTCCTGCTCCAGGCGTCCGGCATTTTCATCTTTATACTCTATCAGGTTAAAAGCTTCCGAAGAATTCCGGGCCCCCCAAGGGATAGAAACGGTATACAAAATCTGCGGATTTTTAGTATTGGTTGCCAGCGTTATTTCTGTTGAACCGCCGCCCAGGTCATACAACACCACATAGGGCGTTTTCCCCTGGACATGAACCAGCGCGCCTTTCAGATTCAGCCGGGCCTCCTCATAACCGTCTATCACTTCCAGCTGAATACGCGATTCGGCAAAAACTTTTTTGATAAAATCTTCCCCGTTGCTGGCCATCCGGCAGCCGGCCGTTGCAATCGCCCGGGTTTTAACAATATCATACTTATCCATAATCTGGCGGTAGTCAAAAAAGCACTTTATTCCGCGTTCAATGGCTTCCGGGGTAAATTTCATTTCCTTTTGCATCCCCTCTCCCAGACGGGTTGACGTGGTATGCTTACACAACTCTTTTCCGGTTTCGTCACAAATCAGCAGACGGCAGGAATTGGTTCCCAAATCAATCGCGGCATAGCATTTTTTATTCATGAACGGCTCCTTCTCTGGTATGAGGTGTCGAATGAGTGCGCTTGAAAGGATGCCGGCTGCGCCGGTATTTTTTATTGCCGTGTTTTTTACGCGCGTGCATCATATCCAGTAAAATTCCCTCGCGGATTCCCCGGTCAGCCACCGTAATTTCCGCAATCGGCCAAAAAGAACACAATCCCTCAATAATAGCGCAGCCTGCCATCAGCAAATCTGCCTTTTGGGCGCCGATACAGGGGTGTTTCTTACGCCCTTCGTCACCAAGGCGGCGGATTTTATTAATCGCCCGGTAAATATCCGGCTTGGAAATCGAAATGCCGTCAACCGCCGACCGGTTATACCGCGGCAGGTTGAGATGCATCGCTCCCAGAAACGTAACCGTCCCCGAGGTGCCGATAATCTGAATCTCCTGATTGGCAATCGCCTCGCGGATCTGATATTTGGCCTCAAACTCTTCCAGTATTTTCTGTGTCCGCTCAATCACCGTATCATAAGCCAGATCCGTCATCTCCTGCTGCGGAAATGCCTCCGATACCGTCACCACCCCATAAGGCAGAGAGATACACCCTTCTATAAAAGTATTTCCCGAGTTAGTTGTCCGCGCCAGGGAGATTTCCGTGGAACCGCCGCCGATATCAAACACCAAAACCCGCCTGATATTTCTTGCCAGCAGCGGAATACACCCCACCACAGCCAGCCTGGCTTCTTCCTGGGGGGAAATAATTTCAATATTCAGTCCGGTTTCTTTTTTAACCGCATCCAGAAACTGGTCACAGTTTAAGGCGCGGCGGCAGGCTGCTGTTGCCACATAACGCGACCGCACGATCGGGGCATATTCTTCCAACACCCCCGAGCAGACTTTAAGCGCCGCCACTGTCCGGCGGATTGCGGCCCGCGACAATTCGTTGTTCTTAATGATTCCTTCGCCAAGCCGGGTAATTTTCGAAAAGGTCTCAACAATCCGGAAAGAAGACGGCGTCGGAGTTGCAATCACCAGACGACAGCAGTTGGTACCCAGATCGATTGCCGCATAATTAGGCAGCTGGCCGTCACCGGACGGAGACAGCTTCGGAAGATTAACCGGCGGTTTTTTATTATACTTTTTACGCCATTTTTGCATTGTTGCATTCAATCTTATTTTAAAAATATTTTAATTAGGCAATTTATAGCTCATAAATTGCCGCAGCACAATATTTTTATTTTCTTTTTCCGAGCCTCCTTCTGCAGGCAGCAAAAAAGCCTTTGTTTTCAACAAAGGCTTTTTTAAGAAATACAGAAGACATTGACCGCTATTCGAGCTCGGAACGCAGTTGTTCCCGCAGGGTATCAATACACACCAGCTCGTGTTTCTCATTTTCAAAATGCCAGTAAACCCAGCCATTGCAGGCCGGAGCATTCTGAGCCGCCGCCCCCACCTGGTGAATTGAACCTTCCATCTGCTCGCTTTTGACGGTTCCGTCCGAGCGAACCACCGCACAGTGCCTGCGGCCGGAATCATACAAGATATCGCCCGGCGCCAGCAAACCGCGTTCAATAACATTACCGAACGGTACCCGCGGCTGACGCTTTTTAGAACTGTATTCCAGACAGAGCTCGTTATCAGCCGGCTCTACGGCGTCAATTCTTTCCTGTGCCCCTTTAACATAAGCGGCATCTTTTTCAATCCCGATATAATTGCGGCCGAGTTTTTTAGCCACGGCGCCGGTGGTTCCGGTCCCGAAAAACGGATCCAGCACCACATCGCCGACCTTCGTCGAGGCCATAATCACGCGGTACAACAGTCCTTCCGGCTTTTGCGTCGGATGCAGCTTGTCGCCGTTATCATCTTTAAGACGCTCTTTTCCCGTACACAGCGGCAGATTCCAGTCGCTGCGCATTTGGGTATCCTCGTTCAGCGCCTTCATTGCCTCATAATTGAAAGTATATTTGGAGTTGGGGTTTTTACAAGCCCAGATCAGCGTCTCATGCGCATTGGTAAACCGCGTCCCCTTAAAATTCGGCATCGGATTGGTCTTATTCCAGATAATATCATTCAAAATCCAAAAGCCCAAATCCTGCAGAATATATCCGACACGGAAAATATTATGATATGAGCCGATCACCCAGATGGCCCCATCGTCTTTAAGCACCCGGCGGGCTGCCGTCATCCAGCGGCGGGTATAGTCATCATAAGCCGCCAGGCTTTCAAAACTGTCCCACTCTTCATAAACACCGCTCACCTGGCTGTTATCCGGGCGGGTCAGCATCTCACCGAGCTGGAGATTATACGGAGGGTCGGCAAAAATCAAATCGACCGAATTGGGTTCCATCGCGTCCATAACTTTAACACAATCATCATTAATAATGGTGTTAAGGATCGTTTTAGCTTGCATTCTGCTCATTTCCACCAGCTTGGTTGTTGTGGTTATTTTTTCAATGTCCCCAGTATGGCCGCTATTTGGTTATAAAATTATTAACAACCGACTCCCAAATTAAATTTAAAAACAAAAAAATCGCAGTCCCTTGAAGAACCGCGATTTTTTACCTCTATTTTTTAAACCGGCTGCTCGGCCAGCTTATAATTCTCTTCGGCGATTATCTGCGCCGAACGAAGATTAATAATCTCTTCGCCGCCGAGAATTAACGAGCCGTTATACAGCTTGTCTTTATAATTCTCCAAATCGTCCTCCGGATCGTATCCATGGTCAGGATACAGCGCCAAAACCATTTTTATCCGCTCGATTAAAGCCTTTTTACGATCCAGACCGCTGTCAAACAGATCAAAATTATTGACCATCGCATTGGCAGCTTTATTAAAGCAATACGGATCCGGCAAAGTACTGTGTTTAATCTCTCCGCAGCAAACCATAAACTTTTTTTGCCAGCCCCGGTAACTAATTGCCAGAAATTCAAGTATATTTTTCATTTCCCGGCCGGTTTTAATCCGGTATTCCAACTTTTCCACCCATGCTTTTCCATTGGCTTCAACCAAAAAATAACGGTGGCTGGCAAAAGCTTTTTCAACCATTTTCCGGTTTTCCCGGAACAGCCAGATTTCCTCAAAAGCCTTGCCGGTTTTAACAACATTGGAAAACAACTCTTTGACCGGATTTTTTTCTTCTCTGTTCATAATTTAAAAAAATTTAAAAATTAGTACTATAATAATTGCTCACAATAGAGCGCATTATAGACAGAAAAGTCATTTTGTCAATCAGCAATTATCCTGCCTGAGCCAGAATAATCTCCTGAATCGGCCGGTAAGATTTTCGGTGTTGCGGCGTAATTCCGTATTCTTTCAGACCGGCAATATGCAGCGCCGTTCCGTAGCCGGCATTTTTTTCAAAACCATAATGCGGAAATTCCTCCGCCAGACGGCACATCAATCGGTCACGATAAACTTTTGCCATAATCGATGCCGCCGCAATGGAATAAGAACGGGCATCGCCCTTCACCACGGTTTTAACCGGACAGACAAACGGGCGCGGCGTCTGATTGCCGTCAATCAGTGCATAATCCGGTGTTATTCCCAAAGCCCCAACCGCGCGCCGCATCGCCAGAAAAGTTGCCTGAAGAATATTTATTTGGTCAATCTCTTCAGCGCTTGCCTCGCCGATACCGGTTTTGAGCTGCCCCTTGGCTTCTGCCTCTGTTAAAGCGGCATACAGCTGTTCGCGTTTTTTAGCCGACAGCTTTTTGGAATCATCCAGCCCCTCCAGCAAACAGGAATCCAGATGACGGTCAAATATCACCACCGCTCCGGCAACCACCGGGCCGGCCCATGGCCCGCGTCCGGCTTCATCAATCCCGGCAACTGTCCCGCAGAAATTATCTTCAAAACTAAAATCAGGCATTTTGTTTCTCCTCAGGCCTCCACCGTCAGCCGCCCGTCTTGCAGCAAAGCTTTTCCGCCAATCGGAAGCGTCAGCAGCGGCGTAGTATGTCCGAAATCGACATTTGCCAGCACCGGAAGCCCCTCCAGCTGCGGAATGGCCCGGATAATATATTCCATTTTCTCCCGGGTCATCCCCGAGGCTTTCTGAAACCGCCCGATGACCAGTGCTTTGACATTGCCGAAATCCGGCTGCTGCGCCACAGATTGCAACTCGCGCAGAAAAACCGTATCATCGCCGCCGGAAGTAAAACAGTCTTCCGCAAAAAAGATGGTATTTTCTTTAAATTCCGGCCGGTAGGGCGTTCCCTGAAGCAGATTGAAAGTGCCCAGATTGCCGCCGATAACCGTTCCTTCCGCCATGCCGCCGCGGATCAGCCAATATCCCTCATTGGGAATAAAATCGCGCTTTTCCTGGTCAATAAACCACAAATCATCACTCCATTCCGCTGACGGTGTCACCTCATTGCAGCGAGGGCCAAACAGCATCTTCCGCAAATTTTCCAGCGTATAGCCGATTCCTTTTAACATCCCGATTGAACTGAAGTGCGGCCCTGAAAAAGTCACCAGTCCCGTCTTGGCGTAAATTCCGTTCAATAAGGCCGTAATATCAGAAAAGCCGCAAAAAATTTTCGGATTCTTTTTAATCAGTTCATAATCCAAAAACGGCAGCAGCATATTGGAATTAAAACCGCCGATAATCGTAAAAACCGCTTTCACTTTGGGATCGCCGAAAGCCTCCATCAAATCGTCCACCCGCTGGTCAATCGCCGAGCTGCCGAACATATCCCAGTTGTCATCGGTGGTATGGCGCCCATAACTGACCTTAAGCCCCATTTCCTCAAACCGGCGCGTGGCAATCGCCCGGGCATCCTGCCCGATTATCTTAATTCCCCGCGACGGGGCAATCACCCTGATCTCGTCCCCTTTCTGCAAAACCGGCGGCACAATTCTCTGCATTTTCCTTCTCCCCTGTTGAAATGAATGGTGCCGTTATCATAACCCCTTTCTAAAAAAATTCTACACCAAAATTTTTATTGCATTTAAAATTTTCCCGGATATCATAAGAACAAAATTAGAACATTTTAGGAGTCTGTATCATGAGTTTTGGTTCACCCGCCGCTGATTATGTCGAGAATAAACTTGACCTCAACCGCTTTATTACCCGTCACCCCGTCTCTACCTATTACCTGCGTATGGATAACGACCGCCTCTGCCCCGAGGGCATTAACAAAGGGGATATTCTGGTGGTAGACCGCAGCCTTACGCCGCGGGAACGCCAGCTGGTTGTCGGCGAAACCGACCGTGAATTCAAAGTGCTGCATTTTTCGCCGCGACAGGCGGCCCAGGCAGCCGAAATGATGGTCTGGGGCGTGGTGACCGCGGTCATTCGCAAACTTCATTAATCCCGGAAATACTGTGCTTCTTTTTTAAGAACTTTGAAACAACGGCGCGCTGTTACCGCCTTTAAACGGCTGTTTTTTCAGACGCCCTGCTCTTAGGTTAATGACTTTGGAATTTTCTGCCATGTTTATGCTGATTGACTGCGACAACTTTTTTGTTTCCTGCGAACGCGTTTTTCAGCCCCGCCTGCGCGGGCGCCCGGTTGTGGTCCTGTCCAACAATGACGGCTGCGTGGTTTCGCGCTCTTATGAGGCAAAAGCCCTGGGGATTCCGATGTGCGTTCCTTATTTTAAAATTGAAAAAGTCTTTCTGGCCAACGACGGAATTGCCCTGTCCTCCAATTATGAACTTTATGCCGATTTGTCGGCCCGTGCCATGACACTGCTGCGCCACCGCTTTGGCGATGTCGAAATCTATTCAATTGACGAAGCTTTTGTAAAGGTGCCGCCGCACGACAATTATTTCACGCTGGCCTCTCAGCTGCGGCAGGACATCTTGCAGCAAATCGGCATTCCGGTTTCTATCGGAATTGCCCCCACCAAAACATTGTGCAAACTGGCCAGCCATCTTGCTAAAAAAAATTTCAAACTCTGCCAGCTGACCGCCGAACCGGTTTTAAGCGAAACGCTGGGCAAAATCGATGTTATCGATGTCTGGGGCGTGGGGCGCCGCTGTGCGGCACGGCTGAACTACCTCGGTATTTTTACGGCTCTCGACCTGCGCAATGCCGACCCTAAAATGATTCGCCGCAACTTCAATGTCACTATGGAAAAGACCGTTTTGGAACTGAATCAAATCCCCTGTCAGGATATTGAACTCCCCGGAATGGCAAAATCCATTATTTCTTCGGGAAGCTTTGAATTTGAGGTCAATAATAAAGCCAAATTAGAGGCCAACCTGGCTGAATTTGTGGATTGCGCCTGTTTGCGGCTGCGCCGGCAAAATGCCGTTGCCAATGGAATGTGGGTGGAACTGCACAGCAACCGCTTCAGCGAAAGCCACCCCCAATATAACCATTCGTGCCTGGTGTCTTTGCCGCAGGCCACCGATAATACCGCCAAATTTATGACAGCCATGGCCGAGGGACTGGACCGCCTCTACCGCCCCGACGGCTGGTACAAAAAGTGCGGCGTCATGCTGGTGGGACTTGAGCCGCGAGAAGCCCCGCAAACAAACTGGCTTTCCGATACCGGGCAAAATGAACACGACCGCCGCTTAATGCGCGCTTTTGATTCGGTTAATGCCAGATATGGGCGCAAAACCCTCTATTTTGGCGCCCAAAACCCTCAAGCCAAAGCTTATCTCAAACGCGAATTCAAAAGCCCCGGCTTTACCACTTCCTGGGCCGATCTCCCCAAAGCAACATAAATCGCGGAGACTGAATAAATCCTTAGACCTGTTTGGTACAAAAAAACCAATCCTGACAACTCATATCATCCGGTGTCTTTTCAATCCGCTGCGTCAAATCCTGCATATCCGACGGAGCAGGCATCAAAACCGATTCGCCCGGTTTCCAGTTCACCGGCGTACTGATTCCGTATTTGTCGGTTGCCTGCAAAGCCTCTAAAATCCGTTTGATTTCCGCCAGATTGCGCCCGGTTGACATCGGATAATACAAAATTGTCCGTATTTTAGCATGCGGATCAATAATAAAAACGGCCCGCACCGCTTTTGTATCGCTGGCACCGGGTTGAATCATTCCGAATTTGCGCGCCACGTCCATCTTAAGATCGGCAATAATCGGAAATTCTATCGGCTGCCCGTTATAAGCCCCGAAACGGATCCGGTCGCGAATATTTTTCAGCCAGGCCAGGTGCGAAGTCTGACTGTCGACCGACAGGCCGATCAACTTGGCATTAAGTTCTTCAAACTCCGGCTGCATCGCACCAAAAGCAGAAATCTCCGAGGTACAAACCGGCGTAAAATCGGCAGGATGCGAAAACAATACCACCCATTTGCCTTTAAAATCATTTGGAAAATCAATCTGCCCCTGGGTTGTCTGGGCCGTAAAAGACGGTGCATCTTCCCCCAGCAGCGGCATTTTATAGACCGGAACCTCAGCTTCAAAATCAGTTTGCATTTTCTGCTCCTTTATTAAATATTTAAACACTAAGAACTGATATATTTACGCTGTTAAGCTTTTCAAGCCGTGAACAATAATCAACCCATTGTAAGCCGCGGCTTTTATGCTTATATAGACAACGTTTCAACCAATGGGGCCCCGATGAATCTGAATATTTACATTGCCGTTGCCGGTGTTTTATTACTGCTGTGCGTTTTTGCCAATAAAATTTCCGATCGATACGGAATCCCGTCGCTCCTGCTGTTTATGGCTCTGGGCATGCTGGCCGGCGTAGACGGCCCCGGCGGAATCAATTTCCAGGATTCGCGCCTCACCAATTACATTGGCACCGTCGCCTTGATGTTCATCTTATTCAACGGCGGCCTGCTCACCAACTGGAAAAACGTGCGTTCCCAATTGTTCCGCGGCGGTATTCTGGCCACTTTCGGCGTCTTTTTAACCGCCTTGTTTTTATTTCTGGGAGCCTATTATCTGATCCGCCTGCCGTTTGAAATCTCGCTGCTGTTGAGCGTGATTGTTTCCTCAACCGATGCTCCTGCGGTTTTTGCCGCCATGCGTTCTTCCAATCTGCGGCTGGATCCCAAACTTAAATCTCTGCTTGAATTTGAATCTGCCTCCAACGACCCTATGGCGGTTTTTCTTTCCATGGCCGCCATCTCCTATCTGGTCCGTCCCGATGAAAGTCTTTGGGATATCGGGCAGTTCTTCGTGCGCCAGATGGTTATCGGAATTATCTTAGGCCTTGGCCTGGGTCGCCTCGCCGTCGTCACTCTCCAAAAAACCCGCCTGCCTTATTCAGGGCTTTATCCGGTTTACGGTGTCAGCGTGGTTTTCCTGATTTACAGCCTGACCCAGCTTGCCGGCGGTTCCGGCTTTTTAGCGGTTTATCTGGGCGGAATCATTATGGGCAACAGCGCCTTTTTGTTCCGCCGCCATCTGATTCGTTTTAACGATTCACTGACCTGGATCATGCAAATCAGCATGTTCCTGATCCTGGGACTGCTCGTCAATCCCAATGAGCTGCCCGGCGTTATCCCGGCCGGTTTTGCCTGCACCCTGTTTCTCATCTTCATCGCCCGTCCGCTGGCCGTTTTCATCTGCCTTTTCCACAGTTCGTTCAACAGTGACGAACAGCTGCTGGTCAGCTGGGCGGGCCTAAAAGGCGCCGTGCCGATTATTCTGGCAACTTATCCGCTGATGGAAGGAATTGCCAACGCCCAGTATATTTTCAACCTGATTTTCTTTTTAGTCATCATCTCGGTTCTGTTCCAGGGCAAAACCCTGCCCTGGCTGGCTAAAAAACTCAAACTGGAATACACGCCGGAAGTCTTGGAGGAGAAATCGCTCAATGCCAGCTGCCTGTAAATGTTTTTACATTTTCCGCCATGGCGAATGTCCGCTAAATGTCACCGGCCATATTCAGGGACAATCAATCGACGGCGAATTGACCGAACGCGGCCGTCAGCAAGCCGGCCGCGTGGGACAAAAGCTTAAAAACCGCCACATTGAAATCATTGTCTCAAGCCCGATGAAACGCGCCCGCCAAACCGCTGATATTGTAGCCCGGCATATTGGCTGCCCGATTATCTTTGACGAACGCTTCATCGAAGTTAACATGGGTATTGCCGAAGGAATGCACACTTCGGAAATAGAACGCCGTTACGGCACGCTTTATCAAAAATGGCGCAACTGCAAACTTGAAGACACCCAAACCAGATTCGACGGCGGAGAAACCAAGGCCGAAGTCCGTGCGCGGATTTTTGAAGCCCTGAATGAATATGTTTCCGAAACCCGCTATATAAATATCGCGGTTTCGGCTCACGGGATTATTATTTCGCAAATTCTGCTGGCATTGGGAATAGAATTGTCTGACATTCCCAACGGAACGGTCATGCAGCTGGCTTATAAAAACAGCCGCTGGCAGTTTCAAGGCTTTTTGGAGGAATAACCTATGAAAAAACCACAACCTTTGTACCTGTCGCTCGGAGAGGTTTTCTTAAAAGATTTTAATTTATCGCTGTTTATCGGTTTAAGCTTGCTGGCCTTGTATCATCATCTGCCGGAAAGCGTTTCCGCCTATGACTTTACCGGCTGGTATACCTGGGGGATTGTTCCTGCTTTCAACGGCTTTTTTACCGGAATTCTGGTCTTGATTCTCAATCAGTTTTTCTCCCGTCGCAACTTTGCTACCCTGTATTACACGTCCGATAAATTCAAACTGCTGGTCATCGCTTTTGCCGGAGGGGCCTGCGCCTATTACCTCAGCACCTCGGCAGCCGCCACCTATCTCGTCACCATTGCCGTCATTATTGCCGCTGCTCACAAAATCCGTCATTTTATCTTCAAACTTTCCAGCCTGCTTTTCCCGCGGCGCCTGGCAACTTTCCGCGATCTCGGCCAGTTTTTGAACTTTTTTATCACCCTGATCATCTCTTTTGCCGTGATCAACCTCTCAGCCAATGCTGTCAGCCTCAATCTCCATGAAACGGCTGCCTTTAATTTCGGGGACGGAATCACCGGCATTGTCGATGCCCTATATTTCAGTATTATCACTATGACAACAGTCGGCTACGGCGATATTGTTCCGGTTACGGCCTTAGGCAAAATCATCACCGCTTTTGAATGTATCACCTGTTACCTGACCCTGGGCATCATGATTGGAATTATCTGCCGCGGCATCACCTTTCAGCAAAAATAAAAAAACTGGCTGATTGCCCAGCCAGTTGATTTTTTGACGCCGGCACCGGATGAATCACCGGCCGCAAACATCCGTTTATACAGAAAAGCTAAACTTCCTGCAATTCAAACAAATCTTTGCCGACGCCGCAGAGCGGGCAGAGCCAGTCTTCCGGAAGCTCTTCAAAGGGAACATCGCCGTCATAAACATAACCGCACACGGTGCATACCCATTTTTTATTGTCTTCAGCCATTGTTTTTCCTTTCTTTGGTTCAGGGTTAAGATAATTTTTAAAACTCTCCATCACGTCATTTTTGAAATAGGACCGGTAATCCAGATAAGTCAGCGGTTCCTCATTGCGGCAGGATGTTGCCGCCTCCGTTACCTCTGCAACATACAGCGTATTGCTCTCCAACGGATAAGTATGCAACACTTTGCAGCGGAAACTGGCCAGATTGTCATTCAAATACGGCAGCCCGTCCTTAATCGTATGCTCGACATTTTTCCACTTGTCTACCAGCCGGCTGGTCTGAAACCCGAAATTAGCCACCACAAACGGCGCCACATTACGGCACAAAACCGACAACGAAAATTCTCCGGTTTTATCAATACAGGATTTGGTGTAGCTGCCGTTAGAACAGGATAAAGCAATGGCGACCGGTTTATTGGCCACTTGCATGACTGCATCGACAATGCTCCCTGCAAAGCGGTTTTCATCGCGCGCGCCTAACACATACAGTCCGTGTGTCAATTTATATAAAGCCTCTAAATCCACTTTGCCCTCTCCTCCGGCAGCTACTCCCATAATATAATCTCCTCTTGCTCTCCGACAAGACCGCTAATAATGCGGCGGCGGTGTTTCTTCGCTCTGCGGTTTTACCCCGTCATCTTCAATTTTGCTGAGCAGAAATTGATTTTGCTTCACCAGCCGCTCAATCTGCTTTCCCTGTCCGATAATCACCTCATTTAATTCTTCGAGCGTTTTCTCGTGTTCGGCCAGCGCCATTTCAATATTCATCAGCCGTTCATCATCTTGGGACATAATTAAACTTTCTCCTTGTGAGCTAACCGCAATATGTTATCATGATCCCACCAGATTACAACCGGAAAATAAAGTGCCGTTACAAATTGAAATAAATCCCGGCTTTGCCAAGGCTTATGAGTTGATCGAAAACACCCGCAAACATGTTTTCATCACCGGAAAGGCCGGCTCCGGAAAATCAACCTTGCTGGAATATTGTTGCCGCAATTGCAGCAAAAATATGGTCGTCGTCGCCCCGACCGGAGTAGCGGCGCTTAATGTCCACGGCCAGACCATCCACCGCTTTTTCGGCTTTCCGCTCAATATCAGCGTGGAAAAAATAACCACTTTCCAATTTACGCCCCGCGCCAAACGGATTTACAAAAGGCTGGAAACCCTGGTGATCGATGAAGTTTCTATGCTCCGGGCCGATATTTTGGATTGTATTGATGCTTTCCTGCGTCTTTACGGACCGGCTGAAGGCCTTCCTTTCGGAGGTGTCCAAATGGTTTTTGTCGGCGATTTGTACCAGCTCCCGCCGGTAGTTTCCAATCAGGAAGCAGCTTTTTTCGGAGCCAGATATACCTCGCCTTACTTTTTCAGCGCTGATGTTTTTAAGGCGATTCCCCTGGAAATAATCGAACTGACTAAAATCTACCGCCAGACCGACCAGGAATTTATCAAACTTCTGAGCCGGATTCGCTCCAATAGCATCACCAGTGACGATGTCAAAAAACTTAACAGCCGGCTGAACCAGACGCCGGACCGTTCCAAATACGAAAACTTCTGCATCACCCTCACCACGACCAACAAGCTTGCCGACGACATCAACCGCCGGGAATTGGAAAATTTGGAAGGCAGGTCTTTTGTGGCGGCAGCTCAGATTGACGGAACATTCAGCGCTGATTTTTATCCCACGTCAGAAATTCTGGAGTTTAAAGCCGGCGCCCAGATTATGTTTTTGAACAATGACGCTAAAAACCGCTGGGTCAATGGTTCCGTCGGCCATATCGAAGAAGTTAAATTCAGCGAAGACCATATCCGCTTCATTCGCGTCCGTTTGCATGAAGATGCCCGCCTGGTCGACGTTTTCCCTTTTACTTGGGAAATTTTTAAATACCGCCTCGAAGGAAACGAAATCATTTCCGATGTTGTCGGCTCCTTTACGCAGTTCCCTTTCCGCCTCGCCTGGGCCGTCACCATTCATAAAAGCCAGGGAAAAACTTTTGACAAGATAGAAGTCAATATCGGCAACGGTACTTTTGCTACCGGACAATTGTATGTTGCGCTCAGCCGCTGCACTTCGTTTGAAGGCATCAGCCTGACCAGGCCGCTGCGCAGGGAACATATCCTCACCGATTACCGGATCAGTGAATTCATGCACCGGGTCGGGGCCGCCCCGGAGCTCTCGCCCCTGAACAAACTTCAGCTGTTGCAGCAGGCCGTCCTGTCACGGCAAAAACTGGCTGTCAGTTACCAAAAAACCGACGGCAGCACATCACAACGGATTATTATTCCCCTGCATATCAACGGGGCTAACCTGCTGGCTTTCTGTACCCAGCGCGGTGAACAACGCTCTTTTACCATTGAACGGATTAAAACGATTGAGGCCGTCGGTTCATGACTTTACGAAACGTTAACTTCGCCGGATTATACTGAAACTCAATTAATTAAAAGGACAACATCATGACCGGTGCCGCATTTTCTTCCGCTCTTCAAAAGTTCATCGACCGCAACCGTCATCAGCACACCGCATATAACCCGTTTGATGCCATAGCCCTGGCTATTTACGCCCGCGGTGATGACTTCTTCAATGCCCGGCGGGACCTGGTTGACCACCTGCGCCGCAGAGAAAGCGAACTGCTTGCACTGGCCCGGGAACTTTAGTTTTGGCAAAAAACTAATGCTTCTGAACTTTTTCTAAAAATTCCAGTGTCTTGTTAATATCGTCAAAGGGAATTTTTTTAATAAGGCTGTCATCCAGCCGCCACCATTTGCTGGCCAAAAGTTTTTCAATAACCGCTTCGCTGAAACGGTATTTGATAACCTTTGCCGGAACACCTGCAACCACCGCATAAGGCGGAACATCTTTTGTTACCACGGCACCTGCGCCAATCACGGCTCCTGTTCCGATTTTGATACCGTTTTTCACAAAAACGCGGTCTCCGATCCAGACATCATTGCCGATAACAACCGGTTCATAATACCAATAATTATTATATGCCGGCATCGCCTGGTCTTTAAAACCCAGAACATCATAATAAAAATACGGCGATGTGGAAAGAAAACCCAGCGGATGCTCGCCGCAGCCAAGCTGAACATCCTTACCGATAGAAACAAAACTGCCGATAACCGTCTGTTCGGGATTAGCAACAACCGGATTCTCCGCGCAGTAGCTGTATTTGCCGACCTGGGCTGCACACGGAACCCGCAACGTCAGCTTTCCGCGGGAAACTGCCTTTTTCTTTTTATATTTGAAAAACAAAATACGGACGGTTTCTTCCCCGTCAGGCCGGCATTTGCGGGAATAAAAAACATTCTTCAGTATTTTCAGCTTCTGATATTTCATTTTAATCAGCCAAAGACGCCATTTTTGCTTCCGGTCAGGCTTTCCGTTCAACAGCTTCATGGCATAGTCAATAAAAACGCTGTCTTCAGGAACATATGCCTGATAATATTTTTCCAAATCGGCAAATGAATCCAGAAATCCTGTCAGAAAATCCCGGCTCAAATTATGCGTAATCTGTTTATCATGCAGCCGGTGGAAATAAAGCTCTTCATTAACAACGGAAAACCTCCGGGCAAAATAAACCATCAAAAGGTGAAAAGGCACATCGTGAACTTTATTATGCCTCCCCGGAAAAGTAATATGATTATCAGTCAAAAACTTTTTCTGCACAATCTTAGTCCATTGGGGCATAAAACTTGAAAAAAGCTCATTCTTATCTTTGATACGTTCCAGAGAATAAGCCCCGTCCTCATAATAGCGATATGAAATCCGCCGGTCATATTTCCGGTCAGTACTGAAATATCTTCCGTAACAAACCGCAAAATCGCTTTTGTCTTGCTGAACCGCATCAAACATTTTTCGCAGATATTCCGGGTGATAACGATCATCCTGATCAATAAAACACAAATACTTCCCCCTGGCCTGCTCAATACCGTAATTCAGGGCAGCCCCCGGCCCCTGATTTTGACGGCAAAACAACCGGATTCGGCGATCCTTTTCCTGGTAGCCTTTAATCAGGGCAACGCTTTCGTCCTTGGAATCATCATCAACAATAATGAACTCAAAATCTTTATAACTTTGGGCCAAAACACTCGCAATGCTCTCATCCAGCCATTCCGCACCGTTATAAACAGGCATTACTACCGAAATATCAACCTTGTCAGCCATTCTGATTTCCCATATCATCCAAAATAGTTTTGATTTTGTCAACCGAGCCGAAGATAAGCGATGAGTCGTACACCCGGGCAGGATATTTGCCATACTCCGGCCGTATATCCAGATGATGGCTGCGGATAAACTCTTCAACTTTGTCTCTTAAAGCCACCGGCTTTCCCGAGCAACAGTTTATAATCCCGTTAATTTTGGTTTGTATTGACGCGGCGGCAATCTGTTTTGCCAACTCGTCAATATCCAAAAAATCATATTGGTTCAGACCGCTGGTAAAAGGAAAAGTACTTTTGCCCTCCCCGGCCAGCTGCAAAATTTTATTGAAAACGGACTTGTTATGAAGATCGTCCCCGGTCAGATAAAATCCTCTCAGCCATTTGAAAGAAACCGCTTTATCTCTGGTATAAACATCCAGCGCCTGCCGGAGAGCATTTTTGGCAATACCATACATCGACAGCGGATTGCACGGTGTATTTTCATCAACGCACCCTTCATAAAAACCTATTTCATGCATGGAGCCCATTACCGTAACATTTTTGCAGCCGGCATCAATCATATTTTTCAAAAAAGCAAAATGTTTAGGCAAATTAATCAGATGGGAATCAGCCTGATGATTAAAGCCGTCCTGCCAGGCGAGATGAATTAAAATATCCGGACTGCCCAGCCGGTTGTACAAAGCCGTATCTCCGGCAACCTGTAAAAAGTCAATCGTTTTATAAACAATTCTCTCCCCGGACAGTTCCCCCTCTTTTAAATCCAGACAGATAAGATCACAATTCGTTTTTTCCCAAATATGGCGGGTCAAATGCCTGCCGATATATCCGTTGGCGCCGGAAATTAAAATTTTAGTCTTCATCAGTTCCCATTTCTCACAAGTCGTGTTAAACCGTCATATTAAATAATAATCCGCCGTTAATCGGGGCTAAAAAAATTTGCCGCATCCTTCATTGTTTCCATTCGTATATTCTTAACAAACCAGTCATATGACTTGGCAATATGCCCAAAATCCAACGCCCGATATCCCCGGCAGGCCAGATCATAAGTAAGGATCTTCGCCGTCGGCCCCAAAATCGAAATAACCAGTTTCTCTTTGGGGATAGTTAAGGCACGGGACAAAATCTCATCATACGAAGAAAAAGCATTGACAGACGGAGCATATTGATATTCAACCGATTGAGCATTATCAAAAATATTATGCCGGATTTTATCAAACACGGTTTTCCCGCAAACAACCACAATGTCTTTATCCTGCCAGATTTTTCTAAATTGGCTGAAATAAGAGTCGCAGTCAAAATCTTTCTGATAAGAAGAGCCTAAACTGACTTCGGCCGCCCCGTAAATTTGGTCGTAATCAATATATTTTTTCATCAGTTTTCTGTAATGGGGTCCTGTCCGGTACCAAAAATGACGGTGCACTTCTGTCAGGCCGGCTTTAGAATGATAACAGACATAAGGAATGGCAACCATAAGATTTTTTTGCTGGCTGCAGAAAACTTCCGTTAAACGCCTTGATATCTCCGGAGAATATTCTTGCAGGGCAATCCCGTCGCCATACATGAGATTCAGCTCTCCGTCTCCAAACCTGACAATGGACTCTTCCGTTGTCAATAAATGCTCCAAAGTCTGATGAATATCCATGATGTGAGGAATTTTTAACTCAGCCAGCTCGTCATACAAATCGTACTTCAAATTATCAATTAAATCATCCAGCTCCGCATATCCCAGCTGTTTGTCCTGCTTCAGATTATGGCTGAATAAATATTTGATGTTTGAAAAAATTTTGGACATTGAATAGTACCATTTTTATCCAATACGGTTAATACATATAATAATTTTAATATAAACAAAATAAACAGTGTGGCAAGGAAAATATACAACTCCTCAAAATAATGCTTAAAATTTACCACCATCATTTGAGAAAAATTTTACAAAAAGACCGGTTATTCTACTCCAGATTTCTCTTAAAAGTCCGGCCGGCAAGCGTTAACGTGATTAACGCAATAACAATCAGCGGAATCAGATTGTCAAGCACATCGGCAAATATCATCTCTTTCAAAAACAGCCCGCGGGCAATACTCATAAAAAAACGTATCGGATTAAGATAAGTCAGATATTGCAGCAGCTGCGGCATATCTTCAATCGGCGAAATAAAACCTGACAGCAGGATAGCTGGCATCATAAAAGCAAAAACCCCGAGAATGGCCTGCTGCTGGTTTTTAGACACCGAGGAAATAAATAACCCGATTCCGACAAATGACAGCAACGCTATCAGACAAGAAAACAAAAATAACGGAAAAGACCCCGTAAACGGAAGCCCGAAACCATAAATGGCAATAAATGTCATCACCGAAACCATAATTAAAGACAAACACAGCGGCGGAACCGTTTTGCCGATTAAAATCTCAAAAGAATTATACGGGCTGACAATCAGCTGTTCAAAAGTTCCCAATTCCCTTTCCCTGGCCACCGATAACGCAGTCAGGATTAAAGTAATAACCAGAGCCAGTATCGTAATCAACGTAATCAGAAGGTACCATTGATAAATGGCGTTAGGGTTAAACCAGCTCCTGACTTCGATATTAACCGCTGCGCCCGATACCCCTTCTTTTCGAGACAATTTTTGCGAATATTGGGCAACTGTCTGGGTAATATACCCGTTAACGGCGGAAGCAACATTGGTTATCCGCCCGTCGAGAATAACCTGAATTTCAGCTGTTTTTCCTTGTTTCAGACGAATGGCAAAATCATCGGCAATAATAATTGCTCCGTCTGCCTTCTGAGTTTCTATGACACGTTCTATTTGCTTTATATCTTTGGTTTTGACAACCTTATTAAACCAGACGGAACCTTCAAATCCGGAAATCAACTCCCTTGATTCCAGCGTTTCGGAATAATCCGCCACGACAAGATCGACATTTTTAACTTCCATTGTCAATGCATTGGCAAAAATCAAAAGCTGCATAACCGGAGGAACCAAAATGATCATCCTGCTCTTGGGATCACGCCAAATACTCAAAAATTCCTTTTTGATATGAGCCCACAACCGGTTAATCATTGAGCCTCCTCGATGTTTTTTGGTAAACCAATACCGCAAATAACATCCCCAGGATAAATAAATATAAAGCATCCGATAAAACAATCGCGGCCGGTGTTCCCGATAAAAATTCGCTGCGGATAAAAGAAACATAATACCTCGGCGGCAAAATCATCGTCAAATACTGAAAGACCGACGGCATAGATTTAATCGGAAAAATCAGCCCGGATAACATCAGGGCCGGCAGAAATCCGGCCACCAGCGATGCCATGCTGGCCAGCAGCTGATTTTTTAATACACTGGATATCATCAGCCCGATTCCCAGACAAGCAAATAAAAACAAACCGCTGACACCGAACAAAACCCCAAAACTTCCCCGGAAAGGAATGTCCAAAACAAAAATCATAACAAAAACGCTGAAAGCCAAAGACATCATGCCCACAATGAAATACGGCACATATTTGCCGATAACGATATGGATCGGCTTAATACGCGTACTCAGCAGTGCTTCCATAGTACCGCGCTCCCATTCCCTGGCAATCACCAGCGCTGTCAGCAGAATACCGATGAGCGTCATCGTGACGGCCAGCGAAGACGGCACCAGCGTCCATACGCCGTTCACACTCTGGTTATACCAGTATTGCGGCTGAACAGAAATTTTGGACGGTACGGCATTTTCTTTATAACGGCTGTTTGCCAGCCATTGGGCCATAATGGCGGCAACATAATTTTGCGTATAAGCAACCTGGTTAATTTCGGCTCCATCGGTAATTAAAAGAACCGATGCCGTTTGCGAGGCTCCAAGTTTTTGCGAAAAATCATTGGGAATGATCAAGGCCCCTTTAATTTTTGAACGAACAATATCCTCATACAGGGCATTTTTATCATCATAAATGCCGGAAGTGATATATTTGTTTTGGCCGAACGATTTGACAAGAGTGGCAATTTCCGTATTTGCATCATCATTTTTAATGCCCAGGCGGACATTAACATCATCCATATTGATGCCATAAGTATAAATATAAAGTAAAATCAGCGGCAGCAAAAAGGCAATAACCAGGCTTGACGGATCCTTAATAATTTGCAGAAACTCCTTTCTTATAAACGCCAGAATTATTTTCATCTCAATTTTCCCCGCTGCGCAGAATTAAATTGATGAAAGTATCTTCCATCGTCTTTGCTCCGGCTTGTTTCTTCAATTCCGCCGGCGTCCCGGTGGCAATTGTTTCGCCCTTATAAAACAGGCTGATGCGGTCGCAGAACTCAGCCTCGTCCATAAAATGAGTAGTAATCAAAACCGTAACGCCTTTCTTGGAGAGGGAAATAATATGGTTCCAAAATTCGCGGCGGGCAATCACGTCAACGCCGGAGGTTGGCTCGTCCAAAAACAAAACTGCCGGATTATGCATCAAAGCACAGGCCAGCGAAAGCCGTTGTTTGTATCCAAGCGGCAAATCTCCGGAATTTACATCTAAATAATTTTCAAAATTAAAAACCTTAACCATCCTGGCAATGGCTTCATCAAATTCTTTATCCTTCAGCCCGTAGGCCCCGGCAAAAAATTCCAGATTTTGTCTGACGCTCAAATTCTGATAAAGGGAAAACTTTTGCGCCATATAGCCAAGATGCGCCCGGGCCAAAGACGGCTGCTCAACAATATCCGTTCCCATAATGCGGGCCGTTCCCTCTGTTGGTTTGGCCAAACCGCACATCATTTTAAACGAAGTTGATTTTCCGGCGCCGTTTGGCCCCAAAAGGCCGAAAATTTCCCCTTTTTTTATATGAAAAGTATTATTCTTAACCGCATAAAAATCACCATATTTTTTTACAAGATTCAGAGCTTCAACCGTATATTCAAGCACGGAATCCTGCAAAACATAATTCTGGGCTACCAAAGAATTCCCCTGCCTGTAACCACCCATCAATTCAATAATCTTTTCCTCAAATTCCCGGGCATTGGGAGCCAGATCATAAGGATTTCCCTGATAAACAATGCGTCCTTTATCAATTACGACAACCCGGTCAAAACCATGAGCCTCATCCATATAAGCGGTTGACCAGATAACGCTGGTATCGGTTTTAACGGTTTCCCTGACCATTTTTAAAAGTTCCCTGCGTGAAATCGGGTCAACACCAACCGAAGGTTCGTCGAGCAAAATCAGTTCGGGATTTCCCATCAGGGCACAAATCAGTCCCAGCTTTTGTTTCATGCCGCCGGAAAGTTTTCCGGCCGCTCTTTTTTCAAAACGCTTCAAACCGGCAAATTCCAGCATCTTGTCAAAATCCCGGGGAATTCCTTTCAAATCGGCATAGAAATTAAGATTGTCGATGATGCTTAAATCTTCATAAAGCCCAAACTTCTGCGACATATATCCGATTTTGACATTAAGCTCGTCTTTATCGGTATCCGGATTCAGCCCCAGCGTCATTATCCTGCCGGAATCTGCCAGCAGCAAACCGCTGATCAGCCTCAGCAAAGTCGTCTTCCCCGCCGCATCTGCCCCGATAAGCCCCACAATCTGTCCCTTGGGAATATTAAGGCTCAGATTGTCAATTGCCACAACATTCGTTTCTTTAAAAGCTTTGCTGAGATTCTTAATTTCGACGCAATACCGGGACATAATAAAGCCCTCCGGCTACAAATCAATTTCAACCGTAACCGGCATACCCTGCCTTAAAAAATTATCCGCTTCATCAACATAAATATGAATACGGTATACCAGATCCGTTCTCAAATCTTGGGTTTCCACCGTCTTGGGAGTAAATTCCGCCACCGGGGAAATATAACCAACCCTGCCGGCATACTCTCTTTTGTTCCGGGTTTCCGGATTAATGCTGTCTGTTATAACACGGGCTTTTGTCTCATAATTAACATTTCCCAGCTGTCTTTCCGGAAGATAAGTCCGGATCCACAAGGGGCGGTTTTTGGCAATTGTATAAATTATCTGTCCGGACTTAACCGTCGCCCCCGGTTCCTGAACCCGGGAAGTAATTATTCCGTCATCCGGTGCATAAATTTTGGTATATTCAAGCTGGTTTTTCTGATAACGCCGGGAAACAACCGCACTTTCCAAAGCCCCCTCGGCTTCGTTTAACGCATTGGTATAGGAAGTACAGCTGCGCTTTGAAGTAATACTCTGCTTACACAAAGGAAGATTCGTTTCCAAAACCGATTGCGCTTCATCCCGAATAGCAGTCTGGCGCTTAACCTCGGCAACGGCTTTCAAATAATTTTCCTGATAATCCCTGGCATCAAGTTCGGCCAGCAGCTCGCCTTTTTTAACCGCGGCTCCTTCTTCAAACAGCATTTTCTCAATAACACCGCCAACCTGAAAACTAATATCAACCTGCCTGATGTCAACATTGCCGAACAGCCTGATTTTATCGTCCGGATATTTCTGAGCTTGCTGCTGCCAAAAGAAATAACCGATTCCACAGACAATCAGGATAAGAAACAATAGCTTTTTCATTTTAGCTCTCCCGCTGTTAAAGCCGCATCGCAATTTTGCTCAAGCTGCTGCTTAATTTGACGAAGAATCTCCGGCGTATAAGCTTTTATTCTCAGACGCCGGAATAAAGCTTCCCGGTGGATCCTGAAAATCAAAACCTGCCCCAAAAGAAAATGGGTTTGCAAAACAACCTGCTCGGCATCAGGAGAAGCATGCCATAAAATACCGATTAATTCAGAAATACGCCGGTGCACCGGTTCAAAGCAGCCGGAATAAAACCTGTCGTAAACGGACGTCGGATTAAACATCTCTCTGACCAGTAGTTCTGCCTGCATATCTGATACAATATTGCTGCACAAAAAATCAAAAAAATTACCGATGATTTGCTTTATTTCTTCCCTGGGAGACAAAGAAGACCGGTTTATAAAATCCTTCTCAACAGAGTCGATAAAATTGCGCCGTATATGATCATAAACATTATCCATCACGGCTTCATACAATTTTTGCTTGGTTCCGAAATAATAATTGATTGAACAGAGGTTTACGCCGGATTTTTTAACCAAATCACGTGTAGAAACGCCGTTAATCCCATATTTGGCAAACATCTTAGCCGCTGTCTGCAAAAGTTTCTCTTTCGTTTCTTTCATATTTCTCCTCCCCTGACAAATTTAGTATATCATAAAAAAATATTAAGTCAAACGTATGAAATAATTTTTAAATAAGTAAAAGGATATATTAAGAAAGAACCTTTGAATTGGTAGAAAATACTGGCAAAAAAAAAGCCAGGATTTTTTGCAAAATCCTGACTGTTTAAGATGGTCGGAGTGACTGGACTTGAACCAGCGACCTCTACGTCCCGAACGTAGCGTTCTACCAGGCTGAACTACACTCCGATAACGTGCCTACTATTATCACAAAAAAAAAATTTAACAAGCCTTTTTTTTAATTTTTTATATCTTTTATAAAACTGGACAAATTTAAAATTTTGTGTTACTTTTTCCCGGTGTTTTAACCGTTGGCACAAAGAATGAAATTAAGCGACTTAATCCCCGAATACCAAAAAACTATTCCTTATACATATGAAGCTGTCGCCTGCCCCGCGTATGAGCAGCTGATTGCCGTTTTTCTATCGGGACATCATCCTTCCCTGCAACCGCGGTTTATCCATATGTCCGGTATTCCCGGTTCGGGAAAATCCACCTTCTATCATCAGCATGACTGGGGAGATACCCTGATACTCGACTTTGACCGTGTTATGGAAGCCATCCCGGACTATCGGCAGGACTTGGAAAAAATGGGGTCTTCCCTGGCTTTCAAGAAATGGGAAATTCCGGCGCGTGTCATCGGATATGAACTGCTTTGCCGCGCGGTTTCTCTTTCGTTAAACATCTTTTTTGATCACGGCGGCATCGACCAGACTCATATTGATTTAATGAAAAATATCAAAAAATACAACTACACTACTGAAATGTACCATATCAGCTGTGACTTTGAAACGGCTATCCGCCGGACAATCACCAGAGAACATGTGACACGCCGTCATACGCCGCGTGAACTGATCTGTCAGCGGGCCGCCCTCCTTGATAAATTTTTAAAAGAATATCAAAAAATCATCGACACCATTTACTATTACGATTCAACATCCGGTGATTACATTTTAACCGGAACCTCCAAACAAAATTTGGTTAAATCTGCTTAAAATTTCCCTTTTTAAAAAAGTATCTTTCCTGTTTTTCAACCAGTAATCCTTTCTAAAGAGCCATTTCTCACAACACTTTTAAATTATTTGCAATTAAAAGTAATTTAAACTAGACTATCAGTTGATGATTCGTGTGTATGTATGTCTAAGAGGTGTGATGTGAAACTCATCTGCTGGAACTGTAACTGTGCCTTGCGCAAAAAATATAAACTTATTGCCGGGTATCGGCCGGATATTCTGATTTGTCCGGAAAGCGAAAGCCCTGAACAATTAAATCATTTTAATGAAAAAATTACCTGCACCAGCCACGTCTGGATAGGGGAACGCTGCACCAAAGGCCTGAGCGTTTTAACATTTAACGGCTATTCTGCAGAAATAGCCCCGTTTCATAATCCGGATTTTCAGTATATTCTGCCCATCATTATTACTACGCCGCAAAAACAAACATTTTTGCTTTTGGCCGTCTGGACGAAGGCGACGGCACATGTCTCCCGCGGCTATATTGTGCAGGCCTGTATGGCCATGCAGTATTACCGCCCGTGGTTTGATGAAAATACGATAATTGCCGGAGACTTTAATAGTAATAAACTCTGGGATCATAATACCCGCCGCCGCTATAACCACTCCAAACTTCTGGAGCTTCTGGCACGCGACCATTTTACCAGCTTATATCATTATTGTTACCGGGAATTCCAGGGAGCGGAAACCCAGCCCACAATGTTTCTGCATAAAAACGCTTTTCGGCCTTACCATATAGATTATGTTTTTATTAACACCAGCAAATTGTTTTTAGTACGCGACTTTGCCGTCGGCGAATACCAGGACTGGATTTCTGCCAGCGACCACATGCCTTTGCTGATGGAAATGCGAGAGGTCTTTCCCAAATATTATTCCCAACAGATGAGCGCATAGACACAAAGGCCTTTCTCACATTTTATTCCTGAGTCAGACTAATAAAAAAAGACCAGCTTTTGACACTGGTCTTCTTATTGGTTGCGGGGGCTGGATTTGAACCAACGACCTTCAGGTTATGAGCCTGACGAGCTACCGGGCTGCTCCACCCCGCGATAAATTCGTCTATCACAAAGACAGCGTATAAATACGCTTATTTGACAGCCTTGTCAACCCTTAAATCAACATTTCTTTAAATTTTGCTAAAAAAAGACAGAAATAACAACCGCAAAAATAAAAACCAGTAAAATCATCCAATGCCACCACTTCATATTCTTCTCCTTCAATATCGCGCTCATCTAATTAAATAACATCAGCGAAATGACAATTAACGCCAGAACCACCGCCGCCAAAACTGTATGTTTCGTTTTCCATTGCATTACATATTCCTTATACTTTTCTTTCAAATAAATACTCAAATCATAAAATCAATATCAAAAATCATTTTTATATTTCCCAGAACATGATATTCTTATATAAAAAAGGGCACCCTGAAGGCACCCTTTCAATTTTATTCGGAGTATCCTAATGATTACAGAAGTTTTATATTTCCGGCGGCAATACGGCCGCGATCATCATAAAGATCAAAACCGACTCTCTGGCCGTCATATAATCTGCGTACACCTATTTTTTCCAATTGGGTGATATGCACAAAAACGTCCTTAACCTCACCCTCCGGTTCAATAAATCCATAACCTTTTTTAGTATTGAACCATTTAACAGTACCTTGTTTCATTAGAAACCTCCTTAATAAACGAAAAGAAAAAGAAATTCAGCCCTTCGCTGATTACACTTAAAAGTTTTATCACAAATAATTAAAAACGCAATAGATTATTTTTCGTTACCTGTTAACGAATTTTTAGGACACTCATTGCCCGATTTAAATAATTCTATCTTTTACAAATTCAAGGTTTTAAATTAAATAAATTTTCCGTCCACCTGCTTTAATTAATTATTGACTATCTTTGATAACTAATGTAATCTGGAAGAAGTTCCGGAACAGTAATTATTGGAGAACGGTCATGAGAACAGTATTTCTTGCTTTGTTAACTTTGGTTTGGAGCAGCATTTCTGCTCTCGCCGCCCCTCTTGATAACACTTACACACATCACACCGCCTTGGCTGTTCCGGAACGCTCTGCTTCTGATTCTTTCAAGCTGGCCAAAACCTGGTTCCTCCCCGATTGGCAGGCCGGTTGGGGTAACAGAGCCGAAAATACCGCCCCTGACAAGTCCGGAGACCGCCACGACCTCACCTGTTCGACTTATGATGGATGCCTCGGTATCCCTGACAATATGACCTGTACGGACAACTTTACCATTGATGGCAAAACCTGTTATAAATCTTGTTCCTGCAAATCTGGATACAATCGCGTCAGTTCTTCCGATGTCTGCGCCGGATGCGCTAACCCTTGCCTTAATCTTGAAGATAAAAGCCCCTGTCCTTACGGATGCCAAAAATCTTATGGAACCTGTTCTTCTAAATGCGAAACCTGTTATCCTGACAATTGCCGAAACCGTACTCCCGACCCCGATAAAGGCTTCGGCTGCGAAAAATATTTTGACGACTGTTCAACCAAATGCGAAAAAGCCTATACCGACAACTGCCGCAACCGTACCCCCGACCCCGATAACGCCTTCTGCTGCGAAAAATATT
>CALYAX010000010.1 GCA_944393665.1 uncultured Alphaproteobacteria bacterium | reverse complement strand
AATGACGGTCTGCGTTTTGCGATCCGCGAAGGCGGTCACACGGTTGGTGCCGGCGTGGTCAGCCAGATCCTGAAATAGGATTGGAAATAACCGGCTGGCAAAGGAAAATATTTCAAAGGTCCGGAAAAATTAGTGAATTCCGTGCTGGTGAAATTGACCGATAAGACGGCTGTTATGTTTCAAACCTGAAAAAGGTTAAAAGCAAATAAAAAATTTTGACAACAGTCAAAAAAACAAAAAACCTCCTGCTGGTGTTCCGGTCGGAGGTTTTTTCATGTTGAGTAATCCTTTGGGGCCTGGTGTCCGGAATGGCGGTTGATTGTCTTTGTAAAATGTGATATTTTAATACAGTCATAACTTAAAAAGAATAATATTATGAAATTTAAAAAAACAATGAAAGCCTGCCAGGAAAAACACCGCCATGATAAACGTGGCGATGAAATAACGGCGGCGGGTCCGGCATTGACAGGGGCAGACGGCAATCCGCTGGCACAATGGGGATCCTGGAAAAGAATACAAGCCTCTCAGGAAAAACAGTTAGAATTGTATTTTAGCGGTGATTTGGATAAAATGCGTTATTTTTTCAGTTGCGGTGGTTGTTTTGAGCAAAAAGTACAGCGCCAGATGATTGAAGAAGAAAATCTGACCGTCCTGGATATCTTTTTGGAAAAATGGGAGTTTATTCCGACAGAGCGCTCCAAAATGCTGCAAAAAGCCAGTGTGGAATTTATTGAGCATTATCTGCTTAAAAAGCCGCTGGGCAAACAATGGAAAGAGTTTTCAAATGCCGGACGCCTGCCTAAGCAATTCCGTGAAAAATGGCTGGCGCGTTATCAGGTAAAATTATAATAAAATTTCGAAGCCCCTTTAAAGGGGCTTTTTATCATCAATTTAATTCGCCGATAACATCTGAAAAATAGTTTTGAGGTTCCGCTTTGAGAGCCGTTGTGAAAGATTTGGCGGCAAGATTTTTGTAATATAACATCAGAAACAGGCGTGTGGCATAGGTTAGGCCAAGCTTTTGATTTTTATTGTTTTCAATTTGCTCGATTAAAAGGTTGCGGTTTATTTTTTCACGTTTGCAAATGTCTTCTAAAGCATTCCATTCTTTTTGGCACAACCGCATACTGGTACGGCGGTTGTTGATATTGATTATTCGGTTAGTTAACTTGGTCATGGTCTTCAGCTTTATAAATTGATCCCGATGATTTGTTTCAAACAAGTTTAGAATATATCAGATAAAAATTTAGCGCAACCAAAAAATGAAAAATAAAAATATTACACGAAAAGTTCGGTTAAAACGTTGATTTTGTTATTTTCTTTTAAACTATTAATGCGCATAAGATGGTGTTGCTTTTCTTAAAATAGTAATTTACAACTTAGAAAATATTTTTGTTTAGCTAATTAGACCCTAATACAACCAGCGATGTCAAGCAAAATTTATTAAAAAATTTTTTCGCAACTCCCCGGTGATAGCATAATTATAGATAATTAATCATAGTAGGAATAAAATCTCTATCTTGTCAGCATAAAGACGGCAAGGATGGTTGATTACTAAAAATTGAAATTTTTATTTTCGTTTATTAAGGAATAAAGTCCGTTAATTTTTAGACTCATTCCGGTATAATTGCAGGCAAAATTTGTCTAATAAAGGCGGCCGGGATTAAAAGAGAATGAAAGCTCCTGCGAATCGGCAAACTGACTCAAACAGAGTCGGATAAAGGGATTCGGCAGAAAATATTTTCAAAAAATTTTATTTTTCCTCTTGCAATCTAGGTTTGTCTATGTTACAAGGAGCCCACGAGAATTGTGAAGAGGGAGGAATCTGCTCCCACAGTTCAGATATAAAACATACCGCACCCCTTGTCTGACAAGGCTCTGCAGAGTTTAACATTTTAGATGGCAAATCTAAACCAACGGATTTTGCCGTCTAGTTATAGGAAAAGTACCAAATATGATGGATGCACAAAATATTCGAATTCGCCTCAAGGCTTTTGACCACCGTCTGCTCGATTTGTCGACCAAAGAAATCGTTCATACCGCCAAAAGAACCGGGGCTGATGTCAGAGGGCCGATCCCTCTGCCGACCAGAATCGAGAAGTTTACGGTTAACCGTTCTCCCCACGTTGATAAAAAATCCCGTGAGCAGTTCGAAATCCGTACTCATAAAAGATTACTGGATATCGTAAATCCCACACCGCAGACTGTTGATGCTTTGATGAAGCTGGATCTGGCTGCCGGCGTTAATGTGGAAATTAAACTCTAATTATTTTGCGGCGCAGACCGCTGAAAAATAATTGCTTTATAAACAATGTTGGCGGTCATGAAACAAGGATTGTCAACCAATTGAAAAAGGAAAAAAATAATAATGCGTACGGGTCTAATCGCAAAAAAGCTTGGAATGTCCCGCATCTTTGCCGCTGACGGAACTCATGTTCCTGTCACCGTGCTGGGTGTTGACGGTCTGGAAGTTGTTGATGTCCGCACCAAAGAGCGCGACGGTTATACCGCCGTTCAGCTCGGAACCGGTGCCGTTAAAGCCAAAAACGTTTCCAAACCCCTGAAAGGGCATTTTGCCAAAGCTAATGTTGAGCCGAAGAAAAAAGTTGCAGAATTCCGCGTTTCGGATGACTGCCTGTTGAATGTCGGCGATGAATTATCTGTAGAACACTTTGTCCCCGGTCAGTTTGTTGACGTGTGCGGAACTTCAATCGGTAAAGGTTTTGCCGGCGTTATGAAACGTCACAACTTTGCCGGTCTGGAAGCCTCTCACGGCGTATCAATCTCGCACCGTTCTCACGGTTCTACAGGACAAAGACAGGATCCCGGTAAAGTATTCAAAGGCAAAAAAATGGCCGGTCATATGGGCAATGAGCGGGTTACCGTTCAAAACCTGAAGGTGGTTGCCATTGATGCCGATAAGGGCTTAATTATGGTTAAGGGCGGCGTTCCCGGCAGTGAAAACGGCTGGGTTTATGTTACCGATGCCATCAAAAAGCCTGCTTCGGTTAAACTGCCGATGCCTGCCGGTTTGAAAAAAGTTGATGAACCTGTTGCAGTTAAAGCAGAGGCCGAAACCCCTGCTGATAATGCATAACACTAAAGGATTGATATTATGAAACAGGACATCTTGAATTTAGAAAACAAAAATGTCGGTTCGATCGAGCTGGACGAAGCTATCTTCGGTCTGGAAGTCCGCGCTGATATTTTGCACCGGGTTGTAAACTGGCAGCTGGCCAGACTGCAGTCCGGCAACCACAAGACCAAAGGCCGCAGCGAAGTTGCTTTGACGCCCGCCAAACCGTTCAAACAGAAAGGTTCCGGCAATGCGCGCCAGGGTTCTCGCAAAGGTACCCAGTTCCGCAAGGGCGGTATTGTCTTCGGTCCGGTTGTCCGCGATCATTCGCACGAACTGACCAAAAAGTTCCGCAAACTCGGTTTGAAAACTGCTCTTTCGGCCAAGGCCAAAGAGGGCAATCTGGTTATTATTGACGAAGCCAAGCTTTCGGCTCCCAAGACCAAAGAACTCCAGAATAAACTGGCTGCCTGCGGTTTGTCGAACAGCCTGATCGTTGACGGCAAAGAAGTTGACACTAACTTTGCTCTGGCTACCCGCAACATCATCGGTGTTGACGTTCTGCCGACCATTGGTGCTAACGTATATGACATCTTGCGCAAAGAAAAATTGGTTCTGACCAAAGATGCAGTTGTTTGCTTAGGAGAAAGATTGAAATGAGTAAGTCTAATAAAACAAACAATGTAACTGCCAAGATGTATGATACTTTGGTACGTCCGGTTATTACCGAAAAATCGATGATTTCTTCGGAAGCCGGCAAGGTTACTTTTATGGTTCCCCTGTCTGCTACTAAAGATGAAGTTAAGGCCTCGGTTGAAGCCATCTTCAATGTAAAAGTAAACAAGGTCAATACCATTCGTCAGTTCGGTAAGGAAAAACGTTTCAAAGGCTACACCGGTCAGCGTTCTGACTTTAAGAAAGCCATTGTAACTCTTGCCGAAGGTCAAAACATTGATGTTACAACAGGAATTTAAGACATGGCATTAAAAAATTATAAGCCCACATCTCCTGGACTTCGTCAGCTCGTTATCGTTGATCGCAGCGAGCTTTACAAAGGTAATCCCGAAAAATCTCTGACTGTTGGTTTAACCAAAACCGGCGGCCGCGATAATTATGGGCATGTTACAAGTCGTAGAATTGGTGGCGGTCATAAACGCAAACTGCGTATTATTGACTTCAAACGTAATAAATTTGACAGCGAGGCTTCTGTCGAGCGTATCGAATACGATCCGAACCGTTCGTCTTTCATTGCTCTGATCAGCTATGAAGACGGCGAGAAGGCTTATATTCTGGCTCCGCAGCGCTTGAAAGCCGGTGATAAAGTTATTTCTTCCGCTAAGGCAGATATTAAACCGGGTAATGCGATGCCTCTTAAAAATATGCCGGTCGGTACCATTATTCACAACGTTGAGTTAAGAGCAGGCAAAGGCGGCCAGTTGGTTCGTTCTGCCGGCTGCTATGCTCAGCTGGTTGGTAAGGACGCCGGTTATGCCCAGCTCAAACTGAGCTCGGGCGAATTAAGGGTCGTTCGTGAAGAATGTCTGGCAACTGTCGGTGCAGTTTCCAACCCTGACAACCAAAACAAATCACTTGGTAAAGCTGGTCGTAACCGCTGGTTGGGCAATCGTCCGGTTTCCCGTGGTGTTGCTATGAACCCGGTTGATCACCCGATGGGCGGTGGTGAAGGACGCACTTCCGGCGGCCGTCATCCGACCACTCCGTGGGGCAAACCGACCAAGGGTTATAAGACTCGTACTAATAAGAAGACGGATAAGTTCATTATGAGAAGCCGTCACGATAACAAAAAGAAATAAGGAGAAACGCTAATGACACGTTCCGTATGGAAAGGGCCGTTTGTTGATGGCTATCTTCTCAAAAAAGCTGAAGCTGCCAAGTCTTCCAGCCGTAATGAAGTGATTAAAATCTGGTCACGCCGTTCCACCATGCTGCCGCAGTTTGTCGGTCTGACTTTTGGTGTTCATAACGGTCATAAATTTATTCCGGTTTTGGTTACCGAGGATATGATCGGCCACAAATTCGGTGAATTTGCCCCGACTCGTACCTTTTATGGTCACGCTGCCGACAAGAAAGCTAAGAGGAGTTAAGAATGAGTAAATCTAAAGATGCAAGAAGAGTTGCCGCAAATGAGGCTTTGGCCGTTTGCCACTCGATCCGCACTTCTCCCCGCAAGCTGAATCTGGTCGCTCAGTCAATTCGCGGTCTGGATGCTTCCAAGGCTATTGCCGAATTGAGCTTTTCGAAGAAGAGAATTGCAAAAGTTGCTTTGGCTGTTTTGCAATCTGCAATTGCCAATGCCGAAAACAACCACAGCCTCAATATTGATAAATTGAAGGTTAAGGAAGCTTTTGTCGGCAAAGGTTTAGTGATGAAACGTATGCACGCACGCGGTCGCGGCCGTGGAGCCCGGGTTTTGAAACCCTTCTCCAACCTGACCGTTATTGTTGCTGAGCGCGAGGAGTAGAACATGGGACAGAAAGTAAATCCTACCAGTCTTCGTTTAGGGGTTAACCGCACTTGGGATTCTCGCTGGTATGCAGATGAAAAATATGCTGACTACCTCCTCGAAGACGTTAAAATTAAAGAGTTCCTGAATGACAAATTGGCTCAGGCCGGTATCAGCCGTATCGTTATCGAACGTCCGGCAAAAAAGGCCCGGGTTACCATTCAGTCGGCCCGGCCGGGTGTTGTGATCGGCAAAAAGGGTCAGGACATTGAGAATTTGCGCAAGGAAATTCAGAAGATGACTGACTCGGAAGTTCAGCTGAACATCCTCGAAGTCCGCAAGCCGGAACTCGATGCCAAACTGGTTGCCGACTCGGTTGCACAGCAGCTGGAACGCCGTGTGGCTTTCCGCCGTGCGATGAAGAGAGTTATGCAGTCGGCTCTGCGTCTGGGTGCCGAAGGTATTAAGGTATGCTGTTCCGGCCGTCTCGGCGGTGCTGAAATTGCCCGTACCGAATACTACCGCGAAGGCCGCGTGCCTTTGCACACTCTGCGCGCTGACATTGATTATGCAACCTCTACAGCTCACACCACTTATGGTGCCTGCGGCGTTAAAGTCTGGATCTATAAGGGCGAGATTATGGCTCATGATCCGATGGCGCAGGATAAGAAGCTGGCTGAACAGAAGTAAAGGGATAATAAGAGATGTTAAGTCCTAAAAGATTAAAGTTCCGCAAATTGCACAAAGGCCGGATTCACGGTCTGACCAAAGGCGGTTCTGAATTAAGTTTCGGTTCATATGGATTGAAGGCCATGTCTCCGGACCGCATTACTGCCCGCCAGATTGAGGCTGCCCGTCGTGCGATTACCCGTGAGATGAAGCGTGCCGGAAGATTGTGGATCCGAATTTTCCCTGACGTACCGGTATCGGATAAACCCGCTGAGGTTCGTATGGGTAAAGGTAAAGGCTCGATTGAGTTCTGGGTTGCCCGCGTGCACCCGGGCCGGATTATGTTTGAGGCTGAGGGAATTGACGAAGAGACTGCTCGTTCGGCTTTTGCTCTCGGCGCTGCCAAACTTCCGGTTAAGACCAAGTTCGTTAAAAAACTGAAATCAGAGCAAGGAGCCTAAACCATGGTTAAAATAAAAGATCTTCGTGCTATGAGTATTGATGAACTGGAAGCTAAATTGCTCGAAAACAAAAAAGAACAATTTAACCTGAGAGTGCAACAATCTACTGGACAAATGACAAATACTGCGGTATTAAGAAAAGTCCGTCGTGAAATAGCAAAAATCAACACGCTCATCGCTGAGCGCAAGAAGAATAGTTAGGAGAAAAAACTATGCCTAAAAGAATTCTTCAAGGTGTTGTAGTCAGTGATAAACAGGATAAGACCGTTGTTGTTAGCGTTGAGCGCCAGGTTATGCACCCTGTTTATAAGAAATTCATCAAAAAGAGCAAAAAATATCATGCTCATGATGAAAATAACC
Source organism: uncultured Alphaproteobacteria bacterium (assembly GCA_944393665.1). Lineage (GTDB taxonomy): Bacteria > Pseudomonadota > Alphaproteobacteria > RF32 > CAG-239 > CAZU01. Next base: position 62,204 of record CALYAX010000010.1, on the reverse strand, counting down.
AGTTCAAGGTTGGCGATGTGGTCCGGATTGAAGAATCTGCCCCGATTTCGAAAACCAAATGTTGGACTGTTTTGGTTGACAACGCCTAGAGAGGAATAACCGTTTTGCCGCCACCCGGCGGCAAGGCGATTATGAAACAAGAAAGGAATTAAGATATGATTCAGATGCAAACCAACCTCGATGTTGCCGACAACTCCGGCGCACGTCAGGTGCAGTGCATTAAGGTTCTTGGCGGGTCCAAGAGAATGCATGCCTCTGTGGGCGACATTATTGTAGTGTCGATTAAAGACGCTATTCCTAAGGGTCGTGTAAAAAAAGGCGATGTTCATAAAGCAGTTATCGTTCGTACTGCCAGTGACATCAGACGTAAAGACGGATCGGTTATCCGTTTTGATAAGAATGCCGCAGTTCTGATTAACAAAGACGGCGAGCCGATCGGAACCCGTATTTTCGGGCCGGTTACCCGTGAACTGCGCGCAAAGAAATTTATGAAAATTATTTCATTAGCACCGGAGGTATTATAATATGCCTAAATTAAAAATTAAAAAGGGTGACCAAGTTGTCGTATTGTCTGGTGACGATAAAGGCAAAACTGGTGAAGTCGTTAAAGCAATGCCGAAAGAGGGCAAAGTTGTGGTTCAGGGCGTTAACCTGGTTAAACGCCATACCAAACCGAGCCAGACCAATCCCGGCGGTATTGTGACCAAAGAAGCGCCGATTAATGTTTCCAATGTCGCTTATGCTGACAAATCTGGTAAAGCTACCAAGATTGGTTACAAAGAAGAGAACGGAAAAAAAGTGCGTGTTGCCCGCAAATCCGGTGAAGTAATCGATTAATGGGAGAAAAATTTATGGCAAATTTTGAAAACTTATATAATGAGGTCATAAAAAAATCTCTTGTGGAAAAATTCGGTTACACCAACCCACATGAGATTCCGAAGCTGACCAAAATTGTATTAAACATGGGTATCGGCGATGCCGTTACCGATAAAAAGAAATTAAACAACGCTGTTGACGAGATGGCTTTGATTGCCGGCCAGAAACCGGTAATTACCAAAGCCCGCAAGTCGATTGCGACGTTTAAGGTTAGAGAGGGAATGCCGATCGGCTGCAAAGTAACCCTGCGTTCGACCAGAATGTATGAGTTTCTGGAGCGCCTGATCAATATGGCACTGCCCCGCGTTAGAGACTTCCACGGTATTACTGGTAAGAACTTTGACGGTAAAGGTAACTTTGCTTTTGGTATCAAAGAACAGATTATTTTCCCGGAAATCAACTATGATAAGGTTGAGAATGTCCGCGGCATGGATATCTGCATTTGCACCACTGCAAAGACTGACGAAGAAGCCAAGGCTCTTCTGACCGGCTTTAACCTTCCTTACAAGAAATAAGTGGAGATTTTACTATGGCAAAAACAAGTTCAGTTTTTAGAAACTTGAAAAGAGCTAAAATGGCCGAGAAGTTCGCTGCTCGCCGTTGCAAGCTCAAAGAGATAGTTATGGATAAAAGCATCTCTCCCGAAGAGAGATTCCAGGCTACTCTGAAATTAGCCGAACTGCCGCGCAATTCTGCAAAAATTCGTTTTCGCAACCGTTGCAAATTGACCGGCCGTTCACGTGGTGTTTATGGGAAATTCGGCCTGGGCCGCAGCAAATTGAGAGATATGGCTGCCTCTGGTGAAATTCCCGGATTAGTAAAATCTAGCTGGTAAGGAGATAAAGCACATGTCTATGTCTGATCCTTTGGGCGATATGCTCACCCGCATTCGCAACGCACAAAGAGCCAAGAAGAACGAAGTTGTATCTCCGGCTTCCCGCTTGCGTGAGAATGTTTTGGAAGTTCTCAAAAAAGAAGGCTACATTGCCGGTTATGAAAAGGTAAATGTACGTCCGGGTATTGATGAACTCAAAATTAAATTAAAGTACCATGAAGGTACTTCGGTTATTACGGAAATTTACCGCGTTTCGACGCCGGGCCGCCGTGTTTATTCTTCGGTTAAAGATTTGCCGAGAGTATACAACGGCCTGGGAATTTCGATCATTTCGACCCCTTCGGGCGTTATGAGCGACAACGAAGCCCGCAAGGCCAATGTCGGCGGTGAAATTCTTTGTCAGGTATTTTAGGGAGATAAAACGATGTCAAGAGTTGGAAAATATCCGGTTATCGTCCCTGAAGGCGTTAATGTTACGATTACCGAAAATATGGTTAAAGCCAGCGGCAAGCTGGGCGAATTGAGCCACAGCTATGATGCTGAACATGTTTCGGTTGAATTGAAAGACGGCAAAGTTGTCGTTACCCCGAAGTCGGAAACCAAACAGGCCCGCACTTTGTGGGGAACGACCCGTGCCAACATCAACACCATTGTTAAGGGTGTTCATGATGGATTTACCAAAAATCTGGAACTGGTCGGCGTCGGCTACAAGGCCCGCGTTGAAGGCAGCAACAAACTGGTTTTGTCTTTGGGCTTTTCTCACGATATTACCGTGGAAGCTCCCAAGGGAATCAAGGTTGCCTGTGCCAGCCCGACACAAATCAGCATCTCTGGTGCAGATAAACAACTGGTCGGCCAGCTTGCGTCGGAAATTCGCGAATTCCGCAAACCTGAGCCTTATAAAGGCAAGGGTGTGAAGTATGAAGGCGAATACATCCGTCGTAAAGAAGGCAAGAAGAAATAAGGAAAAAGTTAAATGAATACGCCAAGAGAATTATTTCAAAAGAGAAAAGGTCGTATCAGATCTGCTTTGAAAAAAGCTGCGAATGGAAAGATGAGACTGTCTGTATTTCGCAGCGGACTGCATATCTATGCACAAGTTATTGACGATGCTAAAGGTGTAACGGTTGCTTCGGCTTCTACTTTGGATAAAGAAGTCAGATCCAACCTCAAAAAAACATCTACGGTTGAAGCCGCCAGCTTTATCGGCAAGGTAATTGCTGAGCGTGCCGTCAAATCGGGGGTTAGTGAAGTTGTCTTCGACAGAGGCGGCTACATTTACCACGGTCGTGTTAAAGCTTTGGCTGACGCTGCCCGCGAAGCCGGTTTGAAATTCTAGGAGTTGATTAAATGGCACAACAAGCTTTAGATCGTCGTAATAATAAAGATAAGACGGAAAAGAAAGATGAGCTGGTTGAGAAACTGGTTCATATCAATCGTGTAGCCAAAACCGTTAAGGGCGGCCGCACTATGTCATTTGCCGCGGTTGTTGTCGTCGGTGATCAGAAAGGCCGCGTCGGTTATGGTACCGGCAAAGCTGCTGAGGTTCCCGAAGCAATTACCAAAGCTACCAACGAAGCTAAGAAAAATATGGTTCGTATCCCGCTGCGCGAAGGCAGAACCCTGCACCATGATATTGCCGGCCGTTTCGGCGCCGGTAAGGTGTTCTTGAGAACTGCTCCTGCCGGTACCGGCGTTATTGCCGGCGGCCCGATGCGTGCTATCTTCGAAGTTCTGGGTGTTCAGGACGTGGTTGCCAAATCAATGGGGTCCAACAACCCTTACAACATGATTAAGGCGACTTTTAACGCCCTGGAGGCGATTAACTCTCCCCGCATGGTTGCTGCTAAACGCGGCAAGAAAGTCGGTGATATTGTCAGCCGCCGCGAGAACACCGGTAATGCTAAACTCGCTATTGAGGAGGCTTAATCATGGCTGCTAAAAAGACTATAAAAGTAACCCAGATTGGAAGCCCGATCGGTCGTCCCGATGTTCAGCGCGCTACCTTAATCGGTCTTGGTCTGAATAAGATGTACAAGACCCGCGAGCTGGAAGATACCCCGGCTGTCCGCGGTATGATTAAGAAGGTGGAGCATCTGGTCCGCGTTGAAGAAAATTAGAGTTCGCAAAGGGGGTGTCATGCTTGGAATTTTATCGCTGGTGTAGCTGGTTGTACACGGCGCTCAAAAATTCCGGCGCAGCACGCCCCCTTATCGACCTCTTGGAAAGTTTACTTAGTTTAAGGTGAATAACTATGAAATTAAATGAAATTAAAGATAACGAAGGCGCCCGCAAAGATCGTAAACGCGTTGCCCGCGGTATCGGCAGCGGCACCGGCAAAACCGCCGGTCATGGCCAAAAAGGCCAGAAATCCCGCTCCGGTGTTGCCATCAACGGTTTTGAAGGCGGTCAGATGCCGATTTACCGTCGTCTGCCTAAACGCGGTTTTAAGAATCCGTTTGCCAAAGTCTTTGCCGTGGTTAATCTGGATACCATTCAGAAGGCTATTGATGCCGGCAAGCTGGATGCTGCCAACATCAATATCGACTCTTTGAGCAAAGCCGGTTTGGTTACCAAACAGCTGGACGGTGTTCGTCTGCTCGGCCGCGGTGCCATTACCACCAAGTGCGAAATCAGTGTCAACTCGGCTTCCAAGTCCGCTGTTGCCGCTGTTGAGAAAGCCGGTGGCAAGGTTAATGTTATTGCTGCTTAACTTAGAGTGCAAAACAGATAAAAAAGAGCTGCTTTCGGGCGGCTCTTTTGTTTTTGGGGGAAAGCGATAAGTTTAACCGCTTGTATTTTTGTGGCTGGCAGCCTAAAATAGTAACGGAACGGAGGTAAGAAAATGAAATTTGGAATCAGAAAGCCTTCTTTAAAGAAGATGATTTCGGCACGGACGTCGGTTAAACGGTTTGTCCGGCATAATCTGGGTTTGAAAGCTCCCAGGGGTTGGGGCTGGTTAACGAATCCTAAAAAGGCTTTGTACAACAGAATTTATAACCGGGTAACTTTTAGCGTGTTTTCGCTGATGAAAAAGTTTTTTTCTAAATAGTAAACCGGGAGCATAGAAGATCATGAAAATTTTTCATTATATTCGTAAAGGTCATACAGCCCTGAAGGATGGAATTTTGTCTTTTTCCAGAAATCCCCATGCTGATCTGGGTTATTATTACAAACGTTCCGGGCAAACCAGTCATGAGGGAATTTGTCAGTGGCTGGAAAGCTGTTTTGAAGGGCGGAGCAGGGGAATCAGAGGCTTTTCCGAGCCTATAAAATGGACTGAAAACAGTCTTTCCCTGCAAAAATTTGTGGAAGAGGCAGATCTTTTTTCGATTGATTTGACAGCGATGGAGAAAGACGGGCTGATTGAAGCGGTTTATTGTTCGCCGGCCGGGGAGATTATGGACGTTTCCAAAATTGAATATGGAACGGATGAAATTTTGGTGAGGCTTTCTTCGGTGGAAGAAATTAATACGTCGCCGGTAGACTGGGGGCGTTGTAATGACGCGTTGGGGCTGCGCTTTTATGTGGTTCCTTATTATGTTGTTATTGTTAAAAACGGCATAGTTCCCCCTGATTATATTCATTTGGAACGATAATCCGGCAAGTTTGTGCAGCAGGTAAGATAAATTTGTTGAATTAATTTTATTTTAGTGTATTAATATCTTAGCTAAAAGGGACTGAGTTGTCCCTTGTTTGTTGTTTTAAATAAAATTTAAGGATCGTAAAGATGGTTTCACTTGCAGAGAAAATGGCAGCCAATTTAGATATGTCCGCTTTCGGAAAGGCTGAGGAACTAAAGAAAAGACTGTGGTTCACGGTTTTGGCTTTGATTGTCTTCCGTCTGGGAACATTTATTCCGCTGCCGGGCATTGATCCGAAAATCCTTTCGGAGATTTTTGCCCGCAACTCCGGCGGTATTCTCGGAATGTTTAATATGTTTGCCGGCGGTGCGTTAGAGCGTATGACTATCTTTGCGTTAAACATTATGCCTTACATTTCGGCTTCAATTATCATTCAGCTGGGGCAGTCGGTCATTCCGTCGCTGCAGGCTTTGAAAAAAGAAGGTGAGGCCGGACATCGTAAAGTGACCCAGTATACCCGCTATCTGACTGTTTTGATTACCATTATTCAGGGATATGGCATTGCAGTCGGTTTGGAAGGCATGAAAGGCGGCGCCGGCTTATCGGCGGTCATTGATCCGGGCTTTGTCTTCCGTTTCACGACGATTGTTTCTCTGGTCGGTGGCACGATGTTTATCGTCTGGCTGGGCGAGCAGATTACCGCCCGCGGCGTGGGCAACGGGTCGTCCCTTATTATTACCGTCGGTATTATTGCCAATATTCCGACCGCACTGGCTCAAACCTTTGAACTCGGCCGCGTCGGCTCGATGTCTGCTCCGTTGATTCTGGGACTGTTGGCGATGGTACTCGGTTTGATTTATCTTATTGTTCTGGTTGAGCGGGCCCAGCGTAAAATCACCATCCAGTATCCCAAACGCCAGGTGATGGGGCGGATGGGCGCATCGGAAAGTTCTCACCTGCCGCTAAAAATCAACCCGACCGGGGTTATTCCGCCGATTTTTGCTTCGTCTTTGCTGTTGCTGCCGATTACGATTGCTAATCTGAGTGCCGAAAACGGTCCGCAGTGGGTGCAGGATTTGTCGCAGATGCTGGGGCACGGCCAGCCGTTATATCTGGCTTTGTATGCTTTTCTGATTGCTTTCTTTGCTTTCTTTTATACGGCGATTGTGTTTAATCCGGAAGAAACGGCCGATAACTTGAAAAAACACGGCGGGTTTATTGCCGGAATCCGTCCGGGTAAAAATACTGCCGAGTATCTGGATTATGTGATTACCCGCCTGACTGTTCTGGGAGCGGTTTACCTGGTCGGTTTGTGCATTTTGCCGGAAATTTTGATCAGTAAATTATCGGTCCCGTTTGTATTGGGCGGCACAACCCTCTTGATCGTTGTTCAGGTAACGATGGATTTTGTCGGACAGCTGCAGTCACATTTAATTGCGTACCAGTACGAATCGCTGATTAAAAAGGCTTCGCTGGCTAACCGGAAGAAACGTTAATGACGCAAGACGGTTTAGGAATGCATGTCGTTTTCACCGGTGCTCCGGGATGCGGCAAAGGGACGCAGGCGCGGCTGTTAAAAGAGCGTGTCGCCATTCCGCATCTTTCCACCGGTGAAATGCTGCGCGCCGAGGCGGCAACCGGTTCGGCACTGGGGTCGGAGATCAAGGCTTTGATTGACGGCGGCAATCTGGTGCCTGATGACATGATTATTAAGATGCTGTCTAAGCGTATTGATGCCGATGACTGCAAAAAAGGGTTTATTCTGGACGGTTTTCCCCGGACGCTTCCCCAAGCCGAGGTTTTGGAAGAAATGTTGTCCAAAAAAGGGATTACCTTAAATGCGGTGATTGAGATTCAGGTTCCCGATGAGATTATTATGGAACGTATCCTGGGGCGCTATGCCTGCATGACCTGCGGGCAGGGATATCATGACAAATATCAAAAACCCAAGGTTTACGGTGTCTGTGATAATTGCGGCGGAACGGATTTTTATCGCAGAATCGACGACAACCGCAGCACGGTTCAGAACCGACTCGTTAATTACCGGGCGCTGACTTATCCGACTATCCCTTATTTTGAGAGCAAGGGACTGCTGAGGACCGTAGACGGAACCGGGTCAATAGCGGCTGTTGCCAAAAAAATCGACGATATATTAGCCGTCGGTTAAGCCGGTAAGCCCGGTCAAAGTCAAAATTTTGAAAAAATGTAATTTTTTCGCAATTTTTATTAAATCTGTGGTTGACACCAGCAAATTTTAGCCTATAATCCGGCTTAATTTTGAAAAGTGGTGATCAACTTTTTAAATGGAATTAATTTAGAATATGGAGAGTAAATTTGGCTCGTATAGCTGGTGTAAATATCCCAACTGCCAAGAAAGTTGAAGTCGCGCTGACTTATATCTATGGCATTGGAAGAAAAACTGCTCAAGACATTTGTAAAAAGTCCGGTGTTTCGATGGATCGCCGCGTTCAGGAATTGAGTGACGAAGAAGTTGCAAAACTTCGCGAAGTTATTGACAATGACGTTGTGGTTGAAGGTGAACTCCGCCGCGAAGTCGGTGTAAACATCAAACGTTTGATGGACCTCGGCTGCTATCGCGGCCTGCGTCATCGTAAAGGCCTGCCGGTTCGCGGACAGAGCACCAAACAGAATGCTCGTACCCGCAAAGGTAAACGCAAAACTGTGGCTAACAAGAAGAAATAAGGTAGGTTGTTAAATGGCAAAAGCAGTATCACAACGTATTAAAAAGAAAGAGAAAAAGAATATTACCGCCGGCGTTGCCCACGTAAATTCTACTTTCAACAATACAAGAGTAACCATTACTGACGCTCAGGGCAACACGGTTGCCTGGTCTACTTCGGGTGCCAACGGTTTTAAGGGATCGCGCAAATCGACTCCGTATGCCGCCCAGGTCGCTGCCGAAGAGGCTGGTAAAAAAGCTCAGGAACATGGTATGAAAACCCTGGAAGTCGAAGTTAAGGGTCCGGGTTCCGGACGCGAATCGGCTATCCGCGCCTTGCAGGTTATCGGTTTTACCATCACCACTATTCGTGATGTTACCCCGATTCCTCACAATGGCTGCCGTCTGAGAAAACGTCGCCGCGTATAAGATTGTTTTTTGAGGGTGTGAGGCCATGGAGCCTCACAGTCTTTCGTTTCGAAATTTGCATATGCAGTAAAAAGAGGACATACCAGTGATTCAAAAGAATTGGCAAGAACTTATTAAACCGACTAATTTGGATGTTACTCCCGACGGGGACAATAAAGCCAAAATAGTGGTTGAACCCTTAGAGAGAGGCTTTGGCTTAACTTTAGGTAATGCACTCCGCAGAGTGTTGCTTTCCTCGTTACAAGGCGGTGCCGTAACCAGTATTAAAATCAACGGTGTGCTTCATGAATTCTCGGTTATTCCGGGTGTGCGCGAAGATGTTACCGACATTGTCCTGAATATTAAAGGACTGGCTGTCGCTGTTCACAGCGAAGGTCAGAAAATGATGACCCTGAAAGCGGAAGGTCCCTGCGAAGTGACCGCCGCCATGATTGAAACCGGTCATGATGTTGAAATTAAGAATCCGGAACTGGTTATCTGCAATTTGGATGCCGGCGCCAAGATTAATATGGAACTGACGGTCGGAACCGGTAAAGGTTATGTTCCGGCGTCGATGAACAAGCCCGGTGATGCACCGATCGGCCTGATCCCGGTTGATGCGATTTATTCTCCGGTCCGCAAGGTTTCTTATAAAGTTGAGAATACCCGCGTCGGCAATGCCACCGACTACGACAAACTGACCATGGTTGTTGAAACCGATGGCGTTGTCACCCCGGAAGATGCCGTTGCTTTGGCTGCCCGTATTCTGCAGGATCAGCTTAAACCCTTCATCAATTTTGATGAACCGGAAGCCGAGACTGAAGTCGAGAAAGAGGAACTGCCGTTTAACCGCAATCTGCTTAAGAAAGTTGAAGAGCTTGAATTGTCGGTTCGTTCGGCCAACTGCCTCAAGAACGATAATATTGTTTACATCGGTGATCTGGTTCAAAAGACTGAAGCCGAAATGCTGCGGACTCCGAACTTTGGCCGTAAGTCTTTGAATGAAATCAAAGAAGTTCTGGCTAAGATGGGCATTCATCTCGGTATGGATACCCCGGGCTGGCCGCCAGAAAATATTGAGGATTTGATTCGTCGCTGCGACGAACATTTCTAGAAATTCGTATAACGGCGCATCCAGAGGTGTTTTAGCGAGGTTTGAAAAATTCATGTACTGAAGTGTACACTAAAATTTTTTTCACTCTTAAAACGCCTCTGTCTGCACCATTCTCCGAATTTTTGCTCCCGGAAACGGGAAAATGAGTTTCTTCATGTATGAGCGCATAAGCGAATCCGTAGTGAAGAAAAGGTTTTATCCGGTCGGCCCTGCCGGCCACAGAGAAAAGAAAGGAATATGTCATGAGACATGGAATGAAACATCGTAAATTGAACATGGATACCAACGCCCGCAAGGCTCTGTTTTCGAACCTGACTGCTGCCGTTTTGACCCATGAACAGATTAAAGTAACTCTGCCCCGTGCAAAAGAGTTGAGAACCTTTGTTGACAACATGATTACTCTGGGTAAAAAAGGCAATTTGAACAATCGTCGTCAGGCTATGGCATTCCTGCGTGACAATGAAGTCGTTCAAAAACTTTTCTCTACCCTGGCTGAACGTTATAAAGACCGCAACGGCGGTTATACCCGCGTTTTGAAAGCCGGTATGCGTTATGGTGATGCTGCTCAGATGGCTATTGTTGAGCTGGTTGACCGTGATGTTAATGCAAAAGGCGCTAAAGATCTGGCGCGTGTTGCCGCTGAAAAAGCAGCAGCTGCTGAAGCTGAGAAATCTTCCGGCGAATCGAAATAGTTTTTCGAACAAGGATGAAAAGGGCGGCCGGCTGGCCGCTCTTTTTTTGTTTTTGAAATACGGCGGCAGCCTGCCCGGAAAGGAAAAACGGGAATATTTTAAGGGACGCTCCGGAAAATACCGAATCGAAAATTTATTTGAATTGATTTTTAATAAGATTACTGTTTGACAAAAATGAGACGCCGGTGTACAAAAAAATGGTATTTTATATTAGGGAAAAATTATTGTTAAACCAAATAAATTTACCATGAAACAGTATTTAGAATTATTATCAGACATCATGGAACATGGTGTTGACAAAGACAACCGGACCGGTATTTGGACGCGCGGCGTTTTCGGAAGGCAGCTCCGCTATGATCTGCGTGAAGGTTTTCCTCTTTTGACAACAAAGAAAGTTCATTTGAAATCGATTATTTATGAGCTTTTGTGGTTTTTGCAGGGTAATACCAATATCCAATATTTGAAAGAGCACGGTGTGTCAATTTGGGATGAATGGGCTGATGAAAACGGAGATTTGGGTCCGGTATACGGGGCACAATGGCGGAACTTCGGAGGGGGAAGCCTGTTTGACAGTCTGGGAAGACCGCAGATGGGTGTAGATCAGGTCAGTGAGTTAATCCGCAAAATTAAGAATGATCCCAATGACCGGCGAATGATTGTTTCGGCATGGAATCCGCTGCAGCTTGGCGAGATGGCTTTATCGCCCTGTCATCTGATGTTTCAATGTTATGTGGCTGACGGAGAATTATCGCTGTTGATGTATCAGCGCAGTTGTGATTGTTTTTTGGGTGTTCCTTTCAATATTGCCTCTTATGCATTGCTGACCATGATGATTGCGCAAGTGTGCGGGCTGAAGCCGCGGGAATTTATTCATTCGATGGGGGATACGCATATTTATCACAATCACTTTGATCAGGTCTTGCTCCAGCTGAAAAGAGAACCGCGGCCGTTGCCGAAAATGTTTCTTAATCCAAAAGTTAAAGATATCTTTGATTTTCAGTATGAAGATTTTCAGCTTGAGGGTTATGACCCCTGGCCAAAAATTACCGGAGAGGTGGCCGTCTGAAGATAAAAAACGAATCGGATCATAACCGGTTCGTTTTTTTTATAAGGATTTGGCGTTTAGAGCGGCATGGAGAATGTCTATGGAAGATGTATTTTGCAGATTGGGATTGCGTTCGGCATATTCAAGGGCATTAAGGCCGTTATAAAGGGCATCAGGGTAGGCTCCGGCGCTGAGCAGGGCAGAGATAACCTGTGCGGTATCCCGCTGGTCCGGCGGCAAATTTGTGGTGGCTGCCATGATTAAGGGAGTCAGATTTTGTTGGTCGTTATGGTTGACATCGGCACCCAAATCAATCAGCCGCCGGGTTATCTGGGGATTAGGGTTGTGCCGGGCCGCATAAAATAACGGCGTGGCCCCTTCAAAATCCGGCTTATCAATAAGAATACCGCCGTCAACCAGAGTATTGATGACATCAGGGTCAGGATTATAGCGGGCTGCATAAACCAGGGCAGAATTGCCGTATTTATCGGTGGCGCCGGCCGGAGCACCACGTTGCAGCAAAAGGCCGACAACCTGCGATGAACTGCGGGCCGCCGCCTGCATGAGCAGGTTGGAACTATCGGTAAAACTATAATTTGCCGGCAGCCCGTTGTCCAAAAGCTGCTGCATTTGCCTGGAAGTTATGCCGTTTAGCTGTGCCGGATCAAAATCAAGCGGGTAATAGGGGGCAAAAGCTGTTGATAATCCAAGGGCGAGAATGATTAGCAACTGTCGGTAAAACATATTTTCTCCTTTCTGTTGGAATAAAAAGATAATTCCGACTGCCTAAAAACCAACAGGTTCAATGTTGTTTTAAGGTTTTTTTATGCTTTTGGCTGTATGAATAGAATTATTAAAAAAGGAATCCTGACATGATTTATGCTTTATACGGTTTTCTGGTTGGTTTGTTTATCCCTTATGCGGCAAGGCGTTTTGCCAAATTTATGCCGGCGACGCCGGGTTATGCTTTGTGGCAGCTGCTGCGCCGGGAGAAAAAAAGCTGCGGCGGCAAGATTAATGCCAGCCTGGTTTATACCAGGCTGCGGCGGCAGTTTTATTATCGTTCGGTGATGAGCGGGCTGATTACCATGGCTGTTACCTTTGCGGCCTATGAGCAATGGGGGGCTTTGCATCTGGGCTGGCGGCTGGCTTATGTCTGGATCTTGCTGTTGTTGGCTGAAATTGATTACCGCACGCTGCTGCTCCCGGATATCCTGACGGTGCCGCTGCTGATTCTGGGGTTTGCCGTTTCGGTTTTCGGGGTTGGATTTGTCGGTGCCGAAATGAGCGCCCTGGGGGCGGTGACGGGTTATGTTCTGCCGGTAGCTGCCAGTCTTGCCCTGGTTTGGAAAAATAAAGACGCGTTCGGCGGCGGTGATATTAAACTCCTGGCAGCGGCCGGAGCCTGGCTGGGGATAGAACTGCTGTTGTACGTGATTATCGGTTCGGCGGTTTTGTTTATGATTTATGCGCTTGTCCGCCGGCGGCGCAGCGGGGCTTACGGTCCGGCGATTGCTCTCAGTGCAATAATGATTGCATTATACTTTTTTTGAGTTAAAATAAGCTCAAACGATGAAATGAGGTTTATGATGTCAACGTCCAAAAAAACGAAATGCAAAATGCCGAAAACTTTTTGGGAACGGGTGTTTTACCGTGAAGATAAGCGCAAGCTAAACAAACTGGTCAGCACAACCAGTTTTGATTTGTTTATTATGGGAATCATCCTTGCCGATGCAATTGTTCTGGGGCTGATGACATCTGATGTGATGACTTTTTATTTTGACAACGGCCTGTTTCTGCTTGACCGGTTGTTTATGGGTATCTTCATTGTTGAAATGTTTTTGAAAATTTATGCCCAGGGAAAAGATTTTTTCAAATCGGGCTGGAATGTTTTTGATTTGACGATTGTTGCCGTTTCTTCTCTTCCGGCGGCCAGTGCGTTTATTGTTCTACGGAGTTTCAGGCTGTTCCGGTTGTTTAAGTATGTTCATCATTTTTCAAAACTGCATAATATTGTGCAGATTTTTATTGAGCTGATTCCGACTTTCTTATCCTTTTTGGCGATATTTGCCATTTTCTTTTATACGTTTGCGATTATTTCGGTCAGCCTGTACGGCGACGTGTTTACCAGTTTTGCAACGCTGGGTGATGCCATGTTTACTTTGCTGCAGGCTTTTACGCTTGACGGCTGGGCCTCAACTATCGCCCGCCCGGTTATGGCTGTCTTTCCGCATTCGTGGCTGTTCTTCACCAGCTTTGTGTTGTTGTCTTTTATGGTGACGGTCAGCTTTTTGGCCGGCGCTTTTGCCCAGATTATTACCTGTCTGAAAAAATAAGCGGAGGGTGAAGTTTTCCCCCTGCAGCCAGTTCTGGCCGCGGGGGGAAATTTTTTTATAAAAAAATGTTTTTGGAGCGGGCATTTGCTTGACAATGCGGCTGCCAGTACCTAGATAACGAATAGAACAAATGTTTTACTTGTTGTCATTAACCATATGGAGTTTGAAATATCATGAAAATCAGACCATTACATGACCGTGTTTTGATTAAACGTCTGGAAGAAACCACTAAAACCGCCGGCGGAATTATTATTCCCGATACTGCTAAGGAAAAACCCAGCGAGGGGCTGGTTGAGGCTGTCGGCGATGGTTTTCGCGCCGAGGACGGCAAAATTATCCCGATGAGCGTCAAGGTCGGCGATAAGGTTTTGTTTGGCAAGTGGTCAGGCAGCGAAGTCAAGATGAACGGCGAGGAAAGACTGATCATCAAAGAATCGGAAATTTTAGGTGTAATTGAAGACTAATTATTTTTCAGGGGCGATTAAATAATCTGCTGCCGCCGGCGGGATGTTTTATATGTTCTCCGGGATGGCACGCCGGTTTTGATTTTATCGTTATCTTAGGAAAATAATTTATCAAAAAGCTTTTTATAGAAGGAATAAAAAAATGGCTGCAAAAGATATTGAATTCGGGACCACCGCCCGCGCAAAAATGCTCAAGGGCGTTGAAACTCTGGCAAAGACCGTCAAAGTTACTCTGGGCCCCAAAGGACGCAATGTTATTTTGGATAAATCTTACGGTGCTCCGAAAATTACCAAAGACGGTGTTTCGGTTGCCAAGGAAGTAGAACTAGCCGACAAGTTTGAGAATATGGGTGCCCAGCTGGTGAAAGAAGTTGCCCAGAAAACAGCAGACAAAGCCGGTGACGGCACCACGACGGCGACGGTTCTGGCCGAGGCAATTATTAAAGAAGGCAGCAAGGCTGTTGCCGCCGGTATGAACCCGATGGATTTGAAACGCGGTATTGACATGGCGGTTGAAGCCGTAGTCGAAGATATTAAATCGCGTTCGACCGCAATTAAAACTTCAGAGGAAATTGCCCAGGTCGGCACTATTTCGGCCAACGGCGACCGCACTATCGGCGAATATATTGCCCGGGCGATGGAAAAGGTCGGCAACGAAGGCGTGATTACGGTTGAAGATGCCAAAGGTCTGGAAACCGAGCTGGATGTTGTTGAGGGAATGCAGTTTGACCGCGGTTATCTGTCGCCGTATTTCATCACCAATCCGGAGAAGATGATTTGTGAATATGAGAGCCCGTATATTTTGCTGTATAACCAGAAAATTTCCAACTTGCAGCCGTTGATTCCGGTATTGGAAACCATTGTTCAATCGGGCCGGGCTTTGGTGATTGTGGCCGAGGATATTGAAGGCGAGGCGCTGGCAACCCTGGTTGTCAACCGCATTCGCGGCGGTCTGAAGGTTTGCGCCGTTAAGGCTCCCGGTTTTGGCGATCGCCGCAAAGCGATGCTGGAAGATATCGCAATTCTGACCGGCGGCCAGGTTGTTTCTGACGAGCTGGGCATGAAACTGGAAAATGTAACTTTGGATATGCTGGGTTCGGCCAAACGGGTTGAGATTACCAAAGACGATACCACGATTATTGACGGTGACGGCGAAAAAGATCTCATTGAGGCGCGTGCTGCCCAGATCCGCAAACAGATTGAGGAAACAACGTCGGATTATGACCGTGAAAAACTGCAGGAACGTTTGGGCAAATTGTCCGGCGGTGTTGCGGTTCTGCGTGTCGGCGGCGCTTCAGAAGTTGAGGTTAAAGAGAAGAAAGACCGTATTGACGATGCTTTGAACGCTACCCGTGCTGCGGTTAAAGAAGGTGTTGTAGCCGGCGGCGGCTGTGCCCTGTTGTATTCGGGCAAGGCTTTGGATAAACTGAACCCGGCAAACCAGGATCAGAAAGTCGGTATTGAAATTATCCGTAAAGCAACTCAGGCTCCAATCCGCCAGATTGCCGAAAATGCCGGTGTAGACGGTGCCGTTGTTGCCGGAAAAGTTTTGGAGAGCAATGACCCGAATTTTGGCTATAATGCTCAGAGCGGCGAGTATACCGATATGGTCAAAGCCGGTATTATTGATCCGACCAAAGTGGTTCGTACCGCCTTGCAGGATGCGGCTTCGGTCGGCGGCTTGCTGATTACTACCGAGGCCATGGTAACCGAGGCACCGCAGAAGGAATGCCATTGCGGCGGTGCCGCGGCCGGCGGAATGCCCGGCGGCGGTATGGGCGGCATGGGTTTCTAAAATCTGTCTTTGCCTAAACCGGAATTTTTTATTCCGTGAATTTCAAAAAGGAATCGCTTCAGCGGTTCCTTTTTTGTTACGCAAATATGAAAATTAGACAAATTTGGCAAATATCTGTAAAATATAGTTGAATTGTATGTAAAAATTTGATAAGATAAGCCCAATGAAACAAATTATTGAGCTTATTTATTTTGTATAAAGATCAAAAGATTTTTGCTGAATTTGTTTTCAAAATAATGAAAAATTGTTGAACTAAAATTTATAGAAAATGGAAACTAAACAACCCAGGAAAAAGCCGCAGATGATTAAAGTCAGGCTTCTTCCGCAGTATTGGAAAGTCATTATTTCGTTAATTTTGTTTTTCGGCGGAGGATCGTTCGGAATGTCCTTGTTTATGGGGGCAGATGATTTTGAGATGATTTTCGGATTTGTTTTATTAGCGGTTTTGTTGTGGCTGCTGATTCAAATCTGGCTGCCGGTTTCAAAAAATAATAAAGAAAATTAATATTTATAAATTTAAAATTTTTAATTATGAAAACAAAAAATCTTATTTTGATTGCCGTTTTGAGTATTTTTGCATTAAGTTCCTGTACCCAGGTCGAACAAGGAGAAGTGGCCTTAAAAGTTTATCAGCTGGGCAGTAAAAAAGGGCAGATCGAAGTTCTCGGACCGGGAAGATATGCCAACCACTGGTTTGGGTATTTTTCTTACAAGATTTATCCGACGAATTTGCAGCAATGGTCTTGGACGGCCGCTGCCACTGAAAATTCGCCCGCCGGAGAGCAGGTTTCTTTTCAGGCCGAAGGTCAGGATTTGTCTGCCGATATCGGTATCGAATATGAGTTTATGTTCGAAGACGAACAGAAAATGATTGATATGTACCGTTATTTCAAAAGAACGCCGGACGATATCGTGAAAGACTTTATGCGGAAAGATGTGCGGTCTTTTTTTAATAAGGTTGTGCAGACGATGCCGGTCGAAATGGTCTATTCCACGGCGAAAGACAGTATCCGGGCAATGGTTCAGTCAATGATGGCTGAAAAATATGCCCAGAACGGTATACGCATTAAAGAAATTACTTATCTGTCCAGTATCAGGCTGCCGGAAAAAGTAAGAGATGCGATTTCCGCCAAGATTGAGGCCAAGCAAAAGGCTGTTCAGAGAGAGAATGAAATAGCCGAGAAAGAGGCTGAAGCCAAAAAGAAAGCGGCAGAAGCCCAAGGTGAGTCCGACCGGTTAAGAATTGAAGCGGAAGGACGGGCCAAGGCCATCGAGGTAGAAGGACGGGCTCTGGCTAATAATCCGCAAATTCTGCGCCTGAAAGAGCTGGAAATGCAGATGCAGCTGGCTCAATCCGCCAAAGGCTGGCAAACAGTGGTGATGTCCTCGGGACAAGCCGGCCAGCTGTTAAATATCGGCGGCGGCAAATAAAATTTTTTATCTTTATGAAAACCCCGCAGGCAGCGGGGTTTTTATTTAGGGTAAAGAGCTTATATCTTCGCCAAAGGAGATTTTGCAATGAGAATGAATATTCATAAATTAAGCCAGCTGCGCCATCATCATATTGACAGTGAAGAAAAATTTCTGAACCAGAAAGAACGGCTGTACCACGACCAGCCCCCGGGAGAAGCAAGAAAGCCCAAATCCAAAAACGGCATTATTTATATTCTTCTGGCCTGGGTACTGGGGATATTCGGGGTGCATAATTTTTATGCAGGGTACTACTGGCGGGGAATTTTTCAGCTGGTTTTGACGCTTATTTCCTGGCTGATGCTGTTCATTCCGCTGATCTTTGTCGCCATATGGGCTTTTCTGGAGCTTTTGTTTGAAAATGCCAGTGCCGATGGGGTGACTTTCTCCGGGAATAAGGGGGTTATCTCGGGATTGCGGATTGCTGCGGTTTTATGGCTGGCAGCCGTGGTTTTTTACGGCGAACGTTATTGGGAGCAGAAACAGGAATTTTCCGGGAACCATATGGTGGTGGTGGAAGAGGAAAGTTGAGCCGTTGCCGGGAGCAGGCATAAAAAAACCACCTGTATAAGGTGGTTAAAATTGGAGCGGGCAATGGGATTTGAACCCACGACATCAACCTTGGCAAGGTTGCGCTCTACCCCTGAGCTATACCCGCATCGTGCAGAACGAGATATTTAATATCATACTCAAAAAAAATTGCAAGTACAAATTTTAAAATTTTTGCAAAAATTTAGGCCGGATTTCAAAAATAAAGAAATAAAACAAATTTTTTCTGTTAAGGGTACAATAATTATTTTTGTTTTGACGATGTAAACCGCGTTTTTAAAATGCCGTCATGTATCTTGCTGCCGGATCTGTTTTTTTAGAACCTTTCAGAAAAAATATGCCGCTTGTGTGAGGCCCGGAAATTTGCCAGGATTATTTTTCTTCCGATATTTCGTCGGAATAATCCGGCGGAGATTCAACGGCGTCTTGTTCTCCGGGCGTTCTTTTCCGGAAAAAGGAGTGGATATGCCGGCGGTTATTTTGAAAAAGAAGATGCTCAGGCAGAGGCAGTCCTGCTACTTGATGAAGTTTTTTCCGGTTCGCCGATGGAAAAGATTGGTCAGAGCTTTGTGTTTTAATCATAGGCATTTTTCATCCATAAAAGGCTGTGCAACTAATATTTGCATCAGAGGTTTAAAAAGTGGTTAAATTTTGTTTAGATATAATAATTTGTTGCAGGCCAATGACAAAATCGATCTGAACTAAAAATGTGTAATCTATGGATTTAGCTATCATAGGTTACAATTGAATTGTAACCTGTTTTTAGCAGAAATAAATATCAATCTTTTGTTTTCCAAAATAATTTTCTGTTTTGTAAAGTTTTTAAAAATGCCTGGAGATTTTTTGGAAGTTTTAGGAAGGGAAAAGCCGGATTAAAAAAATGTCTTTTTCACCTGGAAAAAACTACAATTTTAAGTTAGGTCCAGAGGGAGATTAAAAAAAGAATTCAAAAAAGGCTGGAGATTATTATTATCAGCGTTATTTTATCAGCAGCAAGACTTATCATTACGGAGGCAGTATCGTGCATTGGTTGGAAGAAATGCTGGCGCGGGCAGGTATGGCGCTGGGACTGGTTAAAAAAGAAAAAACTTATCTGGACCATTGGTTTGAGATTGATGAGCGAATCCGTTTTGTGTTAACCGGGGGCGCCAATATGGGAATCCGTTATGTCGTTTTTGCACTTCTGGTGTGGATTTTCAGCAGTATACATTATCAATGGCTTTTGGCTGCGACCTGGTTGTTATCGACGGTGTGGGCTTATTTTTCTTATAAATATCTGGTTTTTCAAACTTCCGGGAATCATTGGAAAGAATACTTTAAAAGTGTTATGGTCTGGTGTCTCAGCTATTTGATAAATGCCGGAATGTTGGCTCTTTTAACCGGACTGGGCAAGATGAACGTTTATCTGGCGCAGGCTTTGTCAATTGTGGTTATTACAATTGTCAATTATCTGTTGTTTAAGCATTTTGCTTTTCGCGGATCTCCGGCGCCGCTTTCTTTTTGGGAAAAAATGTTGCAGTTTTTTGATGTGTTGAAAAAATAACCAGGCCCTCTTGCGAGGGCCTGGTTATTATTGTCAGTACACTTTACTGAGGCTCATCCGCGGGTGGTGAACCAGTCTTTGGGCTTAAGGTTCCAGGCAGTGCATGTCCAGTTTTTATCTTCCGGCTCTTTTTCAAAAATACAGACGCAGCCGGTGCCGACTTTGATGTCGTGTTCTTTTGAAAAGGCTTTAAAATCTCCGGTGAGGTAAGGAGCAAAACGAATCACCCCGTTGCTGGAAACGATTAAAATATTTTGACCGGGGTACTCCTGCTCGACCTTTTGGCCCCAGTCCTGCCAGGTTTTGATAATTTGCTGCGGGTCTACCAGCCAACCGTCAGGAACAACAGCCTCGGCGTTCCATTTATCAATCGCGGCCTGTCCGATGCGGGCGATAACCTCTTCTTCGGTTTTATTTTCATCCGGGCCGTAATCAACCTCACGGAAACATTCCACTTTATCCAAAGGGATTTCTCCACCGAGGGCGGCAATGGCCAGGCGGGCGGTTTCCATCGTCCGTTTGAGCGGGGCGGCAAAAGCCTGGTCCGGAATAAGGCCGGCAGCTTTTAAATATTCTCCGACCAGGGTGCCGCGTTCGGTTTCGACCAAAGGCAGATCGGTGCGGGCACCAACGCGGGTCGGCGTTTCGCCTTTATTGAAGGTATTGCCGTGACGGGCAATGATAATACGTGTAGTCATCAATTATCTCCTGGTTAAAATTCGCCGTATTCTTTGATAACCGCTTCGACCCGGGCAATATCCTCGGGCGAATCGACGCCTGAAAGCGAAGCCATTTTAGTGAAGCTGCGGTAGTCGACTTTAACACATTTGACTTTGATGCCGTTTTCAATCCATCGCAGCTGTTCGAGGCCTTCGAGCTTCTCATAAACACCTTCGGGCAGATTTTTAATCTTTTCAAAAATATCCATGCGGTAGCCATACAGGCCGACCTGGCGGTAGACCGGAGAGGAAGGCTGAGCAGCGCGGATTTTGTCTTCTTTGCGAATGGCCGGGATAATGTTTTTGGAGAAATAAAAGGCATTGCCGTCCGTACCAAAAACGGCGGTAGTTCCGCTGAAAGGCGTAACTTTTTTATGTTCGCGGAGATTGTCCAATTCGTCCCAGGAGAGGTTTACGACCGGGGTAACGGTTTCCACATTATTATCGGCATAGTAGGCACCAATGACCGCTTCAATAAACCAGGTCGGGCAGATGGGATTATCGCCCTGAAGATTGACAATGAATTCCGGTTTTTGGGGAAGTTTGGAAACAACTTCGATAATGCGGTCAGTTCCGGTCAGGCAGTTGTCGGAGGTCATCATGCAGCGCATGCCGTGAGCATCGCAAAAATCCTGGATGCGCTGGTCTTCGGTCGCGATAATTGCTTCGCAGCCCTCAAATTTGGCAGCGGCTTTATTGGCGTTTTCCCATACGCGGACCAGCATTTCTTTGCCGGCGATTTTTGCCAGGGGTTTGCCGGGAAAGCGGGTGGACGCATAGCGGGCGGGAATACCGATAAGTGTTTTCATTTCAAGTCCTTTTTAAAGTTTTTCAGAATGGCTTCAGGTTAGCAGAAGTGTGTCAAAATGCAACGGCTTTAGCGCAGATTTCACTAGAAATTTGCTAAAATCCGGATATAATCCGGTTCATGGAGGGCAAGATGGCAAAATATCATATCGGAATTCATGAGTTTTCATTCAATAAGATTAAAAACGGCAGCCGAAAAGTGGCGGTTTCTTTGTTGGATAAGCAAGCCCAGCAGCTTAAAATCGGTGATGTACTGGAAGTCAGCAATGCGAAAACCGGAGAAAAACTTTCCCGTAAGGTAAAAGGCGTGGCGATTTTTGATAATTTTCAGGATCTGGTTGAAACCCTGACGCCCCAGGCTTTGGGTTATGACAATGCCGAAGAAGTGATGGTGCGGCTGCGCCGTATGTATTCGCCGCAGCAGATGGCGGATTTTAATGCGGTGGGTTTTTTTCTGGAACGCCCGCAGGCAAGAGTGCGCACGCTTATCCGTGAAGAAATTGCCCGGGAAGCATAAATTTTGCTTGCAAATTAATTTAAAAGATTTTATTAAAGAGTTGACCGCGTGGAGAGATGGCAGAGTGGTCGAATGCGATTGATTCGAAATCAATTGTACTCGTGAGGGTACCTAGGGTTCGAATCCCTATCTCTCCGCCATTTTGATTAAAAAGACACCCGATTGCGGTGTCTTTTTTCGTATCCGGCGGAAATGCGGGCTTTGCAAGCAGTTGACTTTGCCGAAATGACTATGGTAAGCTCGTTTTATATCAAAAATCGCAAAATTTCTGGCAGTTACATACATTGCCGATTTTGGGACGAGTCACTTCAATTGTTATTTGAGAGAAAAAATGAAAGAGTGGATAGAAAGTTCTTTAGGCTATAGCCGTTTTAGTCCTGAATTTTAGGGCAATTAACCGAGTATGGTGCTAATAAAGTAGGTAATTATTATAATAAATATACCAAACAATATGAGGAAATATATTACAATGTATTTGTAATATTAGATAAAATTAAACAGTTTGAAGAAAATGCTTTTAATAAAAATGTTTATAAGCCTTTAAGAAATTTTGGTATAGATAATCTGTTTCATATAGCTGCGTAGAGTGAATTGGTGTTAAGGTATCAAAGAAAATGTGGTTATTTTTGGGCATAAAAACTAACTTTTTAAAAGAAAGTAACGTGTGTTTCGATTGTCGACGATATTGAATATATCCTCCCTAATTCAACTTTTAAAGATTAATGTGATGCTGTAAGTCAAGGAATTGAATATATGGCTTCTTCAATTGTAACAACATCAAAGTTTTATTGGAGCACAATTTGCTAAAAAGAAGCTAAAATTGCAAAATTTTGATCTATTTATGAATAAAAATATCACATTTTACTGAAACGACGTAAATATAAACATTTTTTTTGTTTATATTGACATTTTTTGCGTTTTGTATTATATATAATGGCAATAATCAAGGAGAAAACTTATGCTATCATCATTTATAATCAGAAACTTCAAATCCATTCTGGATTTAAAAGTTGATTTTTCTTATGCAGAAGGTAAAGCCCCTAATGGATACAAAGAACTTGATACCATTCCTTTTCTGAATGCCACGGCTAAGGATAAACTTATACCATGTCTATCTGTTTACGGGGCTAATGCATCAGGCAAAACCAATATTATTAAAGCCTTGTTTAATCTTAAAGAAGTGATTAAAGATGGAATAAAAGGTAAGTTTTCTCCTAATAAATTAAATCGTGAATTTGACCATACTTTTTTTAAGATAAATTTTTATATTAATAAAGTGCTATATTCCTATGTGCTTCAATATAATGAAAAAGAAATTATAAGCGAGGCTTTATTCCGAAAAAATAAAACCATATTTGAAATCCGGTCAAATCTGTTTGATTTTAGCAATATTGTAACAAAAACATATGATGATAAAAAGTTACGCGAGATATTTGATGTTGAATGTCGAAATACTGAAAAAGAGCAACGTTTTACTTTCTTAAATAAAATAGCCTCCAATTATCCGGGGCTGAATAAATATATTTCCGAGGTTTTTGATTATTTTCTTAATAAAATTGAAGTGTATCCGCAAAATCGTTTTCCAATGGCCTTTGGTATGGATAAGTTAGTTGAAAGCAATAATGCAAAGGAAATTAACGAAGCTTTTGATAAAATTGTGATTATGCTTCGTAAACTTGATATTGATATTTCAAGAATGTCCTTTGAACGTACTCTTGTTGATATCAAACATCCGGAGGAGTGGATAGAAGGTGTTTCTGAAATTTTTCAAAATAAGAATAATGAGTTTTTTATAAATAATGTTTATTCATATCATAAAGATACAGAAGGAGAAGAAGTCAAATTTAAGTTTCAGGAAGAATCCGAAGGTACGCAGATTGTTGCCGGTATTATAGGTGTCTTTTTAGCTGCATTATCTCGAGGTGGTATTTTGATAATTGATGAATTGGAAAAATCATTACATCCTTTAATTTTAACTGAAATAATTCGACTTTTTAAAGATAAACGCTATAACACAAATAATGCTCAGCTTATTTTTACTGCACATAATACAGATATTCTTGATGAAGATTTGTTACGCGTATCTGAGATAGCAATTGTCAAAAAGACCTTAGAAAAAGGTACAACCTTGTGTCGAGTTGCAGAATTTGGAGGTGTAAGGAATGTCTCTAATTTTCGTAAACAATATCTGCAAGGTTCATTTTCAGGGATTCCGCATCCATATATCTGAAGGACTTGAAGATGACTTGTACTAAAAAAGATACTTTTATAATTGTTTGTGAGGGAAATTCAGAGAATGCCTATATTCAAGAACTAAATCGATTTCTTGATACCAACGATTATCCTTTTACATTTGTTTCAAAACCGATTCGTAATGGTCATTATAAGCCGACGACCTTAAAATATAAGGAAGTTGAAAAAAATAATAAGCGAAGTAATATTTTTATCTGGGTTGATAAAGATACTTATCTAAGAAATGACGAAAATGATGGTGATAATTATCAACATAAGCCTGTAAGAATTCCAAATTTTATGTTTAGTCATCTTAATTTTGAAGACTTTTTAGTGATGCACTTAGACGAAGGAACGGTACTTAAATGGCAACAAATTTGTGAAAACCATCGGCACTTTGAATGCCCAATGCATTCGGCTGAGTATATGCCTCTTCTGACAACTCATATTTTTCCAAATTATAAAAAAGGACAAATTCCTTTTGAAATAACGCAGGAGCATTTGGATAATTTGTTTAAAGCTCAACAGAATCCAAATATTAAATTTAAGTGTGATTTTGTGGAGATGATAATTACGATGTTTTCTTTAACAATCAAATAATATTTATACTAGTTACTATCAAGGAAAATGAATGGAAAAAGAGAACTTATTTCGAGATATTAGAAGAAAAATTGAAAATCATGATTTTGAAAAAGCATTAAAGAAGTTAAATAAAATTCTAGAAAGTAAAGAAACTTCTGAAAATAAAGCTTATGCAAATTTCTTAATAGGATATATTCACTCTAATGATTTTTTTCTTAATAGAAATGCTGAACTTGGAAAAAAGGCCTTAATTAAATGTATTGAAAGCGAATACCCTCGAGCTCAAGCTTTTACTTTGCTGGCTTTAATTGAAGAAGACAGAAATATTGCTAATAATTGTTTAAAAAAGGGGAAAAGTTTATTTCCTAATAGTCCGATAATATATAAAGGACTATTAGATTGTTCATTATCTAGAGATGATAACTTACTGTATATTAGAGAAATAAAAGAACTGGAAATAAAAGACAGTTTTTTGCTTAATCAAGTTTTAGAGATTCTAATTTCTCAATATTTATGGGAAGATGCTAAATATTTTGTTGGTATCTTATTAAAAAATGAAAATTTAAGTAAATCTCATAAACTGATATATAAACTAATAGAAGCATTTTCTTTAGCATTAAGTAATGATGAAAAAAATATAAAGTGTGCTGAAAATATGTTTATCATATTGATCTCCGAAGATATCGCAAATGAATTATGTTATGCTCACTACATGGGTATTATTTTATGTTATATAAAGCAAAATAATAAAAAAGGTATTGCTTATTATATTGAAAACTTTTCTATAAAAGAAAAATTTGTTGATTTTGGTTTTTGGATGGGCTCTCCTATTGTTGTTAATTTTATTAAAGAATATAGTATGATTTTTTCAGAAATAATCAAGTTATTTCAACATGATAAAATAATAACAACTAAGATAAGAGCTATCAGAGCTTCATATCTTTTGTATCCATCTATTGAATATGGTATTAGAGGGAATAGCAATCATATCACAGATTTAAAAAGGCAACTACGAGAGGAACCAAATAATATTCATATAATTCAAATTATTTTAAAAGCTCAGCTTCATCTTAATTTAAATTTTGATGCGTATATGACTTATTTGAATATTCCCTGTTATG
This sequence comes from uncultured Alphaproteobacteria bacterium, assembly GCA_944393665.1. GTDB lineage: Bacteria > Pseudomonadota > Alphaproteobacteria > RF32 > CAG-239 > CAZU01. The sequence goes on along the minus strand of CALYAX010000010.1, from coordinate 36,835 downwards.
ACATGGATAATATAACGATAGAAAGAAAAAATATTATTAATCATGCTTCCAATGGCGATTTTGAAAAAATTTATGGCAATTTATTAAAATATCTGAAAAATAAAAATTATTTGGGTAAATATTTTATTTCTGAAATATTTGATAATGTTATAGCTAGATTATGGGAAAAAGGTAAAGAGAATAAGTATGAAAAAATTGTTTCATTATCAAATTTAATTGCATGGGATGATAAAATAGTATCATCAAAGTTATTTGAATTAGCTTATTCTTATGGTGAATGCAATTTAAATAATGAAGCTCAAAACATTTATTCATTTATTTTAGAAAATAATCCTAATAATTCCGCTGTATTAAATAATTTAGGAGTGCTTTATAGAAAAAACAATCAACATTATAAGGCTTATGAGTTTTTTCAAAAAGCTCATAAAATTGATTCTCAAGAGGAATTATATCTTAGAAATTTAAGGGAAACTGAAAAGGCAATAGAAAACACAGTAAAAGATGCAAAAAAACAAGAAGATGATAAAATAAAGAAAATTGCTAAAAATTTAAATTTAGAATATTTTAATAGTATAGGTTATGATGAGAATCTTAAATCATCTTTTGATCGGATTGACGATGAAAAATTAAAAGATATACTCTTAAAAGATTTGAAAGAATGTGTTGTTTGTTTAGCAACTAAGCAAAATAAATGTTTTGCAATAATGTGTGGCAGTATTATTGAAGCTATTTTGTATTGGAGTTTAGCAAGGCATAATATAAAAAAATATGAAATAAAAAACAAAACTAAGCATCTTAATGAGATGGGGATTAATGATTTATTGCATGTTGCAAATCAAGAAAATTTAATACAAACAAACACTTTTCATTTTTGTCATGGATTGAAAGACTGTAGAAACATCGTTCATCCTAGTCGGGATTTATCCAGTGATTTTGAAAGAACTGATGAAGAAGCTATGATTATGTGGGGTTTATTAAAAAAAATTATAAAAGATATATTAAAATAATTTTCCCTGTTATTTGGTTTTAAAATACTCATGATTTAGTATGCTCAATACCGTTAGGTTTTACTTTATCGCCATTAAAAAACCACCCTTGCGGTGGTTTTTTTTATGTCCATAAAGAAGTGGGATTCGAACCCGGTTCGTTCACGGGTGTCTAAATTGAGTTTGACCGCAGGCGCAGTTCTCCTCAATTAAGACAGCCGTGACCTTGCAGATAAAAATGACATTAAAGGTCTTTTTACTTAGCGGTTCCTATCTCTCCGCCACTTCAAACCCGGTTTTTAAACCGGGCTTTTTTATGTGCCTGACGGCAGGCACGAATTTTAAGGTAAAATTTCGTAAACGCGCAGATTCCAGATATGATGACGGGCCCGAATCCGTCCCTCTCCCAGGGCCTTATGAATGGCATTGCGGTATTGCGGGGCATTCGGGATTAAGTCCGATACGATCAAGACCGAACCGGGAGCCGCGGTAGCCGGAATCTCCCGGACGACGTGTGCCGGGAGGTGCCGTCCGGTTTGGTAACCGGTCATTATCCGGGTAATGTGGCGCTGCAGCGCGATGTTTTGAGGAAGCTGCGGATAAGGAGAAAACCACCAGATTTCACCGCCGTTGATAATTGTATTATTCAGACCTTCAAGCAAAATATGATGCTGGTTTCTGATTTCATGCGTATGGGAAATGACAAACCAGGGTGCGGGTTTGGATAATGCTGAAAAAATGATCAGGGCAGTCCAGATAAGTCCTTTTATTTTTTGCCGGATCAAAGATCCGCTCAGGTAAAAATAAACGGAAGGAAGCGCCAGAATATAGGCCGGGGTCAGGTAATAATTGTCCTGCAGCTTGAGAATGACATAGGCTCCGAACCAAGCCAGCGAGGCATACAAAAAACTGTCGTAAAGCAGAACCTTGACAGCCTGCTGTTTGCGGAAGCTGTCATAAAGGCGCCATAAAGCGATGGCTGCAAACAGGTAAAAAAGGCGGTTGCGGTTGAGCAAGGCCCAAAGCAGGCTGAGGCGGGGAGCAATATTTTTACCCTCGTTGTAAAAGGTGGTTTGGTCTTTGTAAGCCAAGAAGTAATACAGCATCAGAAAAACAACGCCGTTGAGCAAAAGAAAAAAAGCAAAATTGCGCTGGGCAGGATTCAGTTGTTTTCTGCCGAATATCAAAAGAGCAGCGGCGATAACCGCCAGTATTCCAAAAACCGGTTCTTTGGTGTAGGTTGCGATTGCGGCCGTAAATGCGGCCAGCAAATAATCGGCAGTCTGTCCGTAACTGAAAGCCCGGATTGCAAAAAGCATAAAAAGAGCCAGTGTCAGTATGACCATTTTTTCAGGATAAACAATGTTCAGAAAAATCTGTACGAATGCCGGAGTCATAATCAAAACGGCGATAATAATCAGGGCGGCCCAGGAAAAGTGTTTCTTGTTTCCTGCGGCAAAGGAGGTCTGGGCCAAAATCCGGCTGAGGGTTGTCATCGTCAGGATTAAGACTAAGGCGGTTATCAGGTCATAACTGAATATGGAGCGGGCCTCCGGAAAAAAACGGAGCAGGTTAAACTCTATGAAACCAAGCGGATAAAAACGGCCGGCCTCAAAAATCAGCGGGCTGCGCCCCCCGTTTTGAGCAGCCTGCATAAACAGATAATCATCACCGAAGAGCCAGGCGGTGTGCGATAAAAGCCCCCAGAGAATTAAGCCGGTGAGCACGGTCAGCAGAACTAACGGAAAAAGTGCTTTAAGGCTGACGGTTCCGGCTGAGCTTTTTTTTTTGAGCCTTGGTTCGTTTTGCAGCCGGTGAGACTGTTGGGAGTGCCTTTTGTGTTTGTGCTGCCCGGCGTTTCTGCGCCGGTTGGCGTTTGGAGGACGGTACGGTTTCGGGAGTGAGGCTGTTTTCAGCCAGAATATAAGACGGCCGGCGTTTGCTTTCGATAAAAACGGTGCCGAGATATTCACCGAAGATGCCCATAATAAACAACTGGGTCCCCCCTAAAATCAAAATTACAATCATCAGGGAAGCCCAGCCGGTGATGGCGGCAGCGGTAAACAGCCGGGTGTAAAGCGTGTAGAGCCCGAAAAGGACGCCCAGCCCGGCGACTATCAGTCCCAGCCAGGTTGCCAGCCGCAGCGGCTGAATAGAAAAGGAGGTTATTCCGGTGACGCCAAGAGAGAACATTTTACGCAGGGTATAATGGCTGGTTCCGGCAAAACGCGGTGCCGGCTGATAGGGGATTCCAATCTGTTTGAAGCCCAGCCAGCTGATGAAACCGCGCAGAAACAAAACTTTTTCAGGAGCAGAACGGAGCGCCTCAACGACTTTGCGGTCGAGAAGGCGAAAATCTGCGGCGCCCTGCGGGGTTTTCAGCCCGGTAATAAAACGGAGAAGGCGGTAAAACCAGGCCGAGGTTTTGCGTTTAAACCAGCCGGCGGAAGAATTATCCTGACGAATGGTATAGACGACGTCGTGACCGTTTTGCCAGTTTTCAATCAGGACCGGGAGAAGATGCGGCGGGTGCTGCATATCGGCGTCCATGGAAATGACGCAGTCTCCGGAAGCATGGTCGAGCCCTGCTTTGAGGGCGTATTGGTGTCCGAAGTTGCGGGAAAAGGACAGATAATTGATTTTGGGGTTGTGGGTATGCAGTTGTTTCAGTACAGTGAGAGTCTGATCGGAACTGCCGTCATCGACAAAGATAATCTCATAATCAGGGTAGGGCGCAAGAACTTTCTCAAGTTCGCGCGACAAAACCGGAATATTGGCCTCTTCATTATAAGCGGGTACAACAACGGAAATCTTAAATTTAGTCATGACGGTTTCCTTGCAAAAGCAAAATACTTAAACAATATAAACGTAAAAACAGTGACGGTACAGATGGCCGCAGCCTGTCCCAGCCAGGCCGGCAAGAGCATTTTTTCTACAAAAAACCAAAGCAGCAAGGCGTTGATGAGATAGGCAAAACTCCAGGTCAGCAGGCAGCGGCAATATTCGCGGAAGTAATTTCCGGCAGTCCGCCAGACGAAAATTTTTTGGGTAAAATATGAGCTGAAACTGGAAAGAACCCAGGATAGCAGCAGGGCCGTCTGATAATGCTCCGGGGACAGGAGCCAGACAAAGGCCAGGAACATGATGTAGGAAACAACCGTGTTAAATCCGCCGACGAGCAGAAAGCGGATTTTTTGATTGAAAAGGAACCAGAGATTCCAGATTTTGACAAATAATGACATGGGTTTCCGGGTAATACATATTGGATTTATCATTGCAAATATGCCATGGAATAGCAAGCGAAAAATCATTATTCCAAGGCGATTTGAAAGTTGCGCGGAAAAATTGATTTGGACGGGTGCCCCGGACAATAAAACAATTGACAAAAACGACGGCTTATAATAGGAAAGAGATACAACATTTCATTTTTATTAAGAATTAGTATAAACCTAAAATATATATTATGTTACAAATTATGTGCAACGAAACAGAAGCTTTGAGAAGCAACCAGGTTGTTCTCAACAGCGATTACGGAAAATTTGAATTAGCCGCATTAGGCAAAGATTTGGTTTGGATAAACGAGTGTTTTTACCGGATCGTTGACGGAGCCTTATCTTTATTGGCAGCCGGGAATTATTTTCAAGCTCTGCCGGGCTTGGAGGATGTTTATGTCATTGACGGCGCAATTATGGAATACGGCATGTTCAGCGGCGAAAAAGAACTGAGAGATTTGCCTGCCGAAGATATTGATTTTGATATTTATGGCAACATTATGTTGGTGAGAGGCAAAGTCTTTGTTAAAAATGATAAAACCTGGGAGCCGGCCAAACTGGAATTTTCTTCAGACTGCTGGGGATCGAGGTGTCAGGCTTATATTGTCCGTTATGATGATTATCAGGAATTAGTCGCCTTATTTGAAGGGTTTTATTCCCTGAAAGGCGAGATTAAGGAGATTTACGGAGAAAATCTCTACCGCCTGATGGTTATCAGCGGAAACAGAAACAGAGAGAACGAGGTTTTGTGGAGCGGGCGTCCGTTGTGTTGCGGTGAGTTTGACAGGGTTGAGTATAATCCTGAGCAAAATCAGGTAACCGCCTTTTGCCCGGACGGGACGTTTACCTTTAAGAAAGAAGGTAACGACTGGGTTGCCGCCTGATGAAACTCAAAAAGGGATTGCTTAAGCAATCCCTTTTTTTTACTTTTCTTCAAGAGCTCCGACAATTTCTTCGGTAACAACTTTGGCATCACCGTAAAGCATGATTGTATTATCGGCGAAAAAGAGGGGATTTTCCACCCCGGAATAACCGGAGGCCAGAGACCGTTTGACAAAGAAGACTGTTTTGGCTTTTCCGACGTCTAATACCGGCATGCCGTAAATCGGCGACTCGGGGTCGGTTTTGGCAAGCGGGTTGGTTACATCATTGGCTCCGATCACATAGGCGACGTCAGCGGTGGCAAATTCGCGGTTAATGTCTTCCAGTTCATAGACGTCTTCGTAGGGGACATTGGCTTCAGCCAGCAAGACGTTCATGTGGCCGGGCATGCGGCCGGCAACCGGGTGAATGGCGAACATGACTTTCACGTCATAAAGCTTGCGGAGATCATCGGCCATTTCGCGGAGGACATGCTGGGCCTGGGCAACTGCCATGCCGTAGCCGGGGACGATAATAACCTTGTTGGCGTTTTCCATAATGAAGGCTGCGTCTTGGGGGTTTCCGGTCTTAGCGATTTTTCCGGCAGTTCCGGCGGCGGAAGCCTGATGCGTTTCAGCCCCGAATCCGCCGAGCATAACGCTGAGAAGAGAACGGTTCATGGCTTTGACCATGATATAGGACAAAATAGCGCCGCTGGCTCCGACAATTGCCCCGACGATAATCAGCAGGACATTGTTCAGGGAAAAACCGATACCGACCGCGGCCCACCCGGAATAAGAATTGAGGACAGAGATAACCACGGGCATATCGGCGCCGCCAATCGGCAAGATGAGCAGAAAACCGAGCAGGATGGCAATTCCGGCAAGCCAGAAGAAAAGTTCATGATTGCCGGAGCGGATAAACATGATACAAAGCGTAACGGCTGCAACAGTCAGGACCAGATTAAGAAACTGCTGGAAGGGGAAGACCAGGGCTTTGGCGGAGATTAATCCCTGCAGTTTGGCAAAGGCGATCATGGACCCCGAAAAGGCGACAGCGCCGATGATTAAACCGAGCGAAGCTTCCAGATAGGCCGGAGAGCCGGCAATAATTTCTGCCAGTGAAATCAATACAGCCGATAAACCGCCGAGGCCGTTGAAGGCGGCAATCATTTGTGGCAAAGAAGTCATTTTGACATGGAGGGCGGAGTAGGTTCCGATCATGCCGCCGACGATGATGACCCCGATGGTGAGGGCGATATCGGATACCAGCGGCGAATAGAGCGTGGTGACGATGGCGATCAGCATACCCGCCATGCCGAGAAGATTGCCCTCGCGGGCGGTCTTGGGGGAGGCAAGCCCGCGGATAGAGAGGATAAACAAAATGCTGGCTAACAGATAAGAAAAGGGAAGAATCCAGTTGAACATTATTTTTTCTCCTTTTTCCTAAACATCAGCAGCATGCGGTGGCTGACGGCAAAACCGCCGAAGATATTAACCGCGGCCAGAAAAACCGCCGCCAGGCCGAGATATTTCGGGGTGTCAAAAGTTTCAATCCCGGCAATAATCAGCGCCCCGACAATCACAACGCCGGAAATGGCGTTGGAAACGCTCATCAGCGGCGAGTGCAGCGCCGGGGTGACTCCCCAGACCACAAAATAGCCGACAAAACAAGCCAGCATGAAAATGGTCAGCAGCATCCAGATATCCATGGGTTTACTCCTTGATTAAAACTTCGCCGCCGCGGGCAACGCAGGTCGCTTTTATGAGCTCGTCGTCATAATTAAAGACCAGGGTGTGCGTTTGGGAATGGTAGCCGGGGGCGAGGAAATTATATAAATTGTTGGCAAAAAGAATACTGGCGGAGTAAGGAACACCGGCAGCCAGATTGCTGTTGCCGACAATTTTGACACCTTCAACCTCAACAATTGACTGGTCAACCGATCCCTCGACATTGCCGCCGAAAGCCGAAGCCATATCAATGATGACGGCACCGCGGGGCATGCGGCTTAGCATACAGCGCTTGATTAATTTGGGGGCGGGGCGGCCGGGAATCAGTGCGGTGGTGACGGCAATATCGGTTTTGGTCAGTTGTTCGGCCACGGCCAGCTCCTGAGCTTTTTTGTATTCATCGGAAGTTTCGGAAGCATAGGCGCCGGAGGTTTCAAATCCGGCTTCGGCAGTAACTTCCACAAATTTGCCGCCAAGAGATTCCACCTGTTCTTTAACGGCCGGGCGGACATCAGACGCGTAAACCTGAGCGCCAAGGCGTTTGGCGGTGGCAATGGCCTGCAGGCCGGCAACACCGGCTCCCAGAATCAATACTCTTGCCGGCGTGACGGTTCCGGCAGCCGTCATCATTAAAGGAACTGCGGAGTGGAACAAGTTTATCGCCTCAATTACGGCTTTGTATCCGGCTAAATTGCTTTGCGAGGAGAGAATATCCATGCTTTGGGCGCGGGAAATGCGCGGCAGCAAATCAAGCGCAAAACAGGTCAGCCCCAGTTTGGCCAGCTGTCTGATGCGGGGCAGATTACCGAGAGCCTGAAAATTTGCAATCACAATCGAGCCGCCGGCGAGGTAGGCGTCTTCTTCGGGCAGAGGCGCCCAGATTTTGAGAATGATATCGGCATTTTGGTACAGGGCCGCAGCGTCAGGGATAATTTCGGCTCCGGCATCGCGATAGTCTTCATCATTAAATCCGGCTTTTAGTCCTGCACCGCTTTCGACCCGGACCTGAAGACCCCAGGCACGGTATTTTTTGACGACGGCAGGAACAGCGGCAACCCGGGTTTCGCCGGGAGTGAGTTCACGGGGAATTGCAATCAGCATGGACAGCCTCTTTTTAACCATATGTAAAACTTCACTTAATATAATCGCCAAATCAGACTTAAACAATATGAAATGTAAATTTATGAAACAACTGTTGGATTTGTTCGGACTTTTTTTTAAAATCGGACTGTTCACTTTCGGCGGCGGTTACGCCATGCTGCCGCTGCTGCAGGACGAGATCTGCCGCCGGCGGGGGTTTTGCAACGAGCAGGAGCTGTTGGATTTGTATTCCATCGGCCAGGTGACGCCGGGAATTATTTCTATTAACGTGGCGACGTTCATCGGTTACCGCCAGGCGGGAATAAAAGGGGCTGTTGCGGCAACGGCCGGGATGGTGGTGCCGTCGCTGGTTATTATTACGCTGATTGCAGCGGTACTTCAAAAATATATGCATAACCGCTGGCTGACGTATGCCTTTGCGGGAATCCGCATTTGCGTGGTGGCGCTGATTGCCGATATTCTGCTGGGATTGTGGAAGAAAGGGATTACTAACCGTTTAAGCATGGCAATTTTTCTTGGTGCAATTTTGCTGCTGCTTATTTTTAATCTGTCAGCGGTTTGGGTTGTGGTGCTGTCAGCGGCAACGGCTTTAACGGTGCGAAAGGCGTGGCGGAAATGATATATGTTATTTTGTTTTTAGAATTTTTTAAAATCGGCCTGTTTGCCATTGGCGGCGGATTGGTAACGGTACCGTTTCTGTTTAACCTGGCGGAGAAGTACAGCTGGTTTACCGCCAAGGAGCTGGCCGATATGATTGCCATTTCCGAATCGACTCCGGGCCCGCTGGGGGTAAACATGGCAACTTACGCCGGTTATCATGCGGCGGGAATCGGCGGCGGAATTATTGCCACAATCGGACTGGTGGCACCGTCGGTGATTGTCATTATTCTGGTGGCAAACCTGCTGCGCAAATACTCTAAAAATTATAAGGTGCAGACGGTGCTGGGCGGAATCCGTCCGGCGGTTATTGCGCTGATTATGTATGCCGGACTGCAGATTGCCAGGCTGTCGGTTACCAATGTGCTGACCGTTTTGCTTTTTGCCGGATTTTGGGCAATGATTCATTTTTGGAAGAAAAGCCCGATTTTTTATCTTTGCCTGGCGGCCGCCGTTGGAATGGTTCTAAAATTGTAGTTAAAATAAGTTCCGGCCCGGTAAAGAATTTCAGGTTTATTGTTTATGAAAAAAGCCCCGGTACGGGGCTTTTTGAATGGCAGAGGCTTTTAGATATCCAGTGCTTTGCGGTAGGTTTCGAGCAAAAACTCCTGCTCGTCGCGGTCGGCGGCGTTCATTTTACGCAGTTTGATAACCGTGCGCATGATTTTAACGTCAAAACCTGCTGACTTGGCCTCGGCAAAAATATCGCGGATATCAGATGCTATCGCGGTTTTTTCTTCTTCCAGGCGTTCAATGCGTTCAATCAGCGAACGCAGGCGGTCAACGGCAATGCCGCCGACTTCGGGATTGGTATTCTCATCACTCATTAACAGAATCTCCTTTTCGGTTCTGGCAAAGACCCTAGCAAAAACTGCAGCTTTTTACAAGTATTAATTTTTGGGGCTGACATAGTAAAAATAACAGGTTATTAATATATTGACTTTATATTAGGTGCTAAAAGATTTAATCAGAGAAGGATAAATTCATGCCTCAGGATACCCATACCAAAATTCTTGCCACGATCGGGCCGAGTTCGGCAACCCGGGAACAGATTGCCAAACTGATTGATGCGGGAGCCGATGCTTTCCGGGTCAATTTCAGTCACGGAACTCACGAAGAACATCGCGAGCGCGTCAAAATTATCCGTGAGCTGGAAAAAGAAAAAGGCCGTTTTATTTCAATTTTGGCCGATATGCAGGGTCCCAAGCTGCGGGTGGGGGTATTTAAAGACGAAAAAGTTTTGCTGAAAGACGGGCAGAGGTTTGTCTTGGATATGCTGCCCGAGCCCGGTGACGAGAACCGGGTGCAGCTGCCGCATAAAGAGATTTTTGCCGCGTTAAAGCCGGGTGACGACCTGCTGGTGAATGACGGCAATATCAAGCTGCATGTTGAAGACTGTGATCTTAACCATGCGGTGACAACGGTTAAAGTCGGCGGTTATATTTCTAATCACAAGGGGGTTAACCTGCCGAATACCAGGCTGCCGATTTCAGCAATTACCGATAAAGACCGAAAAGATTTGGAATTTGCGCTGGAGCTCGGGGTGGACTGGATCGGCCTGTCGTTTGTGCAGACGGCTGATGACGTCCGCGAAGCCCGCGAGCTGGTTAATGGCAGAGCCTGGCTGATTTCCAAACTGGAAAAGCCGAGTGCCATTGATGAGCTGGATGAAATTATCCGCCTTTCTGACGCTATTATGGTGGCGCGCGGCGATTTGGGCGTGGAGTGCCCGATTCAGACAGTTCCGGTGCTGCAAAAGAAAATTGTTGCGGCTTGCCGCCGCTATTCGCGTCCGGTGATCGTGGCAACGCAAATGCTGGAATCGATGATTGTTAACCCGACTCCGACGCGGGCCGAGGTTTCGGATGTGGCGACTGCTGTTTATGACGGGGCTGATACAGTGATGCTGTCTGCAGAAACCGCCGCCGGAAAATATCCTACCGAAGCAGTCAAAATGATGCATAACATTATCTGCCAGGTCGAATCCGATCCGTTGTTTTTTGAGATGATGCGCAACTCGCGCAAAGTTCCCAGCAAGGCCGGAGAAGCGGATTCCATTACTTATGCCGCCAGCGAATTGTCGTGCATCTTGAAAGATGTAAAGGCAATTGTGACTTATACGTCTTCGGGGCTGACGACGTTTTTAACCGCCCGCGAAAGGCCGTATCTGCCGATTTTGGCCCTGACACCGGATACAGAGGTGGCACGGCGCCTGGTTTTGGTCTGGGGAGTGAAGCCTTTTGTCAATGAAGACGGTTTTCTGAATTATGACTGTGTGGAAGACGTGGCTATTAAAATTGCGGTTGACAATGGTTATGCGCGTTCGGGAGACCATTTGATTTTAACCGCGGGCTTTCCGCTGAATGCCAAGGGCCGGACAAATATGCTGCATACGGTGTATATAAAATAATTAAGGGCCTGTCGTGAACAGGAGGCATTTTGATGCCGGCGGCAAATTATTTTTTGATGTTCTCCGGATTTTTGCCAATTTACAAAAGAGTACAAAAAACCCGCTTAAGTCCAGCGGGTTTTTTAAACAGTTTCTAAGAAATGCAACAAATCAGCCCTGACGTGCTTTGAGCTTGGGGTTCTTTTTGTTGATGACATAAACGCGGCCTTTGCGGCGGACAACTTTGCAATCCTTGTCGCGGATTTTCTTAGTTTTTAATGAGCTGTAAACTTTCATTTTTGTATCCTTATTGTCAAAAGTTAACCGCAACTTATGCTAAATCAACGGCTTTGTCAACTCATATTTTGGATTCTGCGTAAAAAAGTAAGAATGCTTTTGCTTTTAGGGAAATATTTTATATAATCGGGACAGTTTAAGGATTTGACCATGATAAAACAACTGATGATTTTTGTTTTGCTGGCGGCCGCAGTTTCCCCGGCGGCAGCACAAATGCCATATATTGAAGAAGTAAAGGCTCTGGGCGCAATTTCCGGCCAGGGGCTGGCCTGCGGCTCCTCCAAATATGATACCTTTGAGCTTTTGGCAAGGGCGATTCTGCTGACCAAGTCACCGTCTGACAAACTTCAGAACGATGCTGTTTATGTCTATTCGGAGGCTAAAGCCAATGCCTATATGAGCAAAGAGATGGACGGTTTTTACGAGTGTGCCGCGATTAACCGCCGTTTTGACAATCAAGAGATTTTTAAGGCGGTTTTGTATGCCGACGGAACAATCAAAATGCCCGACGGGCAGATTCTGACCCCGCGGCGTCCTTATGACGCAACCATGATTTATAAAAAAGACACTAAAGTCCGCGAAAATGCCCGGGCAATTTATAACGGTTCCGAGGCTAAAATCCTGAAAGTTGATGTTAAAGATGACACTATCGGAGCGTCTAAAGCCATGAAGGCCCAGGCTGCCGCGGTACCGTCGCTTCCGGCGGAAGATTTTCGGGAGACTGTTCCTGCGGCAGGTGAAGAGGTTCTGCAGGCTCCGACAATCGGGCATATCTCGCGCCGCAGAAGATAAACTCTTCGGGAGCCTGCGGCACCGGTTTGGTGCAGGTGTGCACAAACTGCTTGCGAATCATTAAATCTTCAGTATACTCAGCTTAATTTAATCTGGCCGCAGTGCGGAAAGTGCTGTCGTGCCGTCAATCAGAAAAAAGGATCAGATATTATGGCCGCAGTGCAATATGTGTATGTTATGCAGAATCTCACCAAGGTTTTTCCCGGCGGAAAAGAGCTTTTTAAGGGAATCACCCTGTCTTTTTTGCCCGGTGCCAAAATCGGCGTTCTGGGCGTAAACGGTGCCGGTAAATCAACGCTGCTGAAGATTATGGCCGGGCGGGACAAGGATTTTAACGGCGAGGCCTGGGCGGCTGAAGGTATCAAGGTCGGTTATCTGGAGCAGGAACCGCAGCTTGACCCTGCTAAAAACGTGATGGAAAATATTATGGACGGCCTGGGAGAAACCCGCGATCTGCTGAAACGTTTTGAAGAAGTGTCTGCCAAGTTCGGTGAGGAAATGAGCGATGACGAAATGAATGCGCTGATTGAAGAACAGGCGGAACTTTCCGAGAAAATCGAGGCCTGCAACGGCTGGGATTTGGAACGGACGATTGAAATTGCCATGGATGCGCTGCGGTGTCCGCCGGCTGATGCCGATGTGACGAAGCTTTCCGGAGGTGAAAAACGCCGGGTGGCTTTGTGCCGCCTGCTGTTGTCCAAGCCGGATATGCTGCTTTTGGACGAGCCGACCAACCATCTTGATGCCGAATCGGTGGCTTGGCTGGAAAATCATCTTAAAGAATATAGCGGCACGGTAGTGATGGTGACGCACGACCGTTATTTTCTCGACAATGTGACCGGCTGGATTCTGGAACTGGACCGCGGACAGGGGATTCCTTATGAGGGAAATTATTCTTCATGGCTGGAGCAAAAACAGAAACGTTTGGAGCAGGAGGCCCGGGAGGAATCTGCCCGGCAGAAGACTCTGGCTAACGAGCTGGAATGGATTCAGAAAAACCCCAAAGCCCGGCAGGCCAAATCCAAAGCGCGTATTAATGCTTATGATGATTTGCTTGCGCAGTCGGCCAAGGATAAAATTACCACGGCATATATTAATATTCCGATGACAGACCGGTTAGGCGATCTGGTGATTGAGGCCAATAACATAAGCAAAGGTTATGGCGACCGCGTGTTGATTGATGATTTGTCGTTTAAAATTCCCAAGGGAGCGATTGTCGGCATCATCGGTCCGAACGGCGCCGGAAAAACGACTCTCTTTCGCATGATTACCGGGCAGGAAAAACCGGATTCTGGAGAAATCCGAATCGGCGACACGGTCGATCTCGGTTATGTAGACCAGGGCCGTGACGAATTGAATCCGGATAAAAATGTTTGGGAAGAGATTTCCGATGGTCTGGATATGATTGAGATGGGTAAAAAAACAATTCCGTCACGGGCGTATGTGGGCCAGTTTAATTTTAAGGGCAGTGACCAGCAGAAAAAAATTGGACAGCTTTCCGGCGGCGAGCGCAACCGGGTTCATCTGGCCAAGATGCTCAAAAAAGGCGCTAATGTGATTCTTCTGGATGAGCCGACCAATGATTTGGACGTTGATACGCTGCGGTCGCTGGAAGAAGGTATTATGAATTATCCGGGCTGTGTTTTGGTTACCTCTCACGACCGCTGGTTTTTAGATCGTTTGGCAACGCATATTCTGGCTTATGAAGACGAAGGCCATGTTGAGTGGTTTGAAGGCAATTTTGAAGAATATGAAAAAGACAAACGCCGGCGTCTGGGCGATGAGGCGGTCAACCCGCACCGGATGCGCTTCAAGAAGCTGGAACGTTAACAGAGCAAAGCCCGCCGGTCGGCGGGCTTTTTTTACCTGGGCAACAAAAAGGGAGCTGCCACGGCAGGGCTCTTTTTGTAAGTTTTATCAACCAGTTTCAACTGATCGTAATAACCGGTTATCTTCGGGTCATATAAAACACCGGAAGCATGGCGTTTTAATTTCCGGATATGGGCAATATAATCCGTAACAATGCGGTGTCGGGTACTGCCTCCCCATACCCAATGGTGATTTTCCATTTTAGCCACATACCCTCCAAAATGACGCCGCAGACGCTGGCAAAGGCCCCAGCTTCCGATGACGGCAGAACTGTTTTCAAAGTTGAAAGGAATAATCGTTTCAAAACGGCCGATTATTTCCCATAACAAAGTTTCCATTTCCGGCTGGTTGTTGAACTTAAATCGAAGCGTTTTGTTGGAAGGATATCGTTCCAAAACGGCTTCTATATTGTCAAAACTTTCATCATTTTGCCAACACCAGCTATGGTGACAACGGAAAATGCGTCCGCCGGGACAAGATTTGTTAAGCTGATCGCAGATATGCCAGGGGCCGATGTAAATTTTTTCATCGTTTTTGCCGGCATAAAGGACAATATTAATTGAAGCTTTTTCTGCCACTTTTTTGATTTTGTATTTGTTGTTTTCCAAAGCTTCATTAATCCAGGCGTTCATTGCCCGGGCAATCTCATCCATAATTTGTCGAATTTTTTGAGGTGCCATAATTTTTTGATTTAATAGTGATAATAATTTCATTTGAATGAAACCTATCATGGCCAAAATTGTTTTTTTGTCAAATATTTTTTTAAGATGGTTACTTTAAATGCGGCGCGGGCGGTTTATATGACTCAATCGAGATGAGCGTTTTACTGTCGAAAGGAACTGATTATGCGTTTGTGGTCACTGCATCCACGATATTTGGATAAATACGGACTGATTGCTTTGTGGCGTGAGGGCCTGCTGGCACAGGCGGCACTTAACGGCGGAGCAAAAGGATATCAGAACCACCCCCAGCTCGACCGGTTTAAACGGCAGGAAAATCCGCTGCAGGCAATCGGCTCTTATCTCAGCTTTATCGTGTCGGAGGCCTTGAGCCAGGGCTATAAATTCAATCATGAAAAAATTCTTTTTCCGAATTTTGAAGAGGCTTTTATGCCGGTTGATGAAGCGACTGTCGCTTTTGAGGCCGAGCATCTTAAGGCCAAGTTAAAACAGCGTGATAAAGTTAAATATGATGAGCTGAGCCGGGCAGGTCATCTTTTAATCAATCCAATTTTCAATATTCAATAAGGGGTCGTCCATGTCAAAAGGTACTGTAAAGTGGTTTAACGCCAAAAAAGGTTATGGTTTTATTTCTCCCGAGGCCGGCGAGAAAGATATTTTCGTGCATATTACCCAGCTGGAGCGGGCAGGAATCAATCACCTTGCCGATGGTCAGACAGTCAGTTATGAACTGTATAATGACAGGGACGGCCGTCCGGCAGCCGGAGAAATCAGGGTGTTGTAATCAGGAAGGTTTTATTTAAGAAGCCCGCTTTTTGAGAGGCGGGCTTTTTGTTTACTCTTTTTCGGAATGATTGTCCGAATCGGGATGGTTCTTGTCACCTTTCAGGTTTTCCAGAAACTGGGTTTCGATTTTTAAATACTGGTTTAACAGCCAGCGGGACTGTGACAGCAGCAAAACCGTTATCAGTGTCAGGGGCAGAATAATTTTAGGATCCGGCGTTAAGAACTGATTGCCCGCCGTGTATATGAAAGCGGCCAGAATCAGCAGCCGGATTGTGGTTAGAATCAGCAAAGGCAAACGGTTGGATCTTTTTTCATTCCATAGTTTATGATAGAGGAATGCCATTTTGCTGTTGGATATAAAAAAGTGTTTCACCGTCTCTATCTGCCTGTCATAATCGGAACAGGCCGCAGAACTTTCGCCAGGATTTCCGCTACCGGTTTTGGAAGGTGCAAAACCGAGACGGCAAAAAATCTGAGAGGCTTTATTGAGAATAAAAGCCGGCAGAACCGTTTCCCAGCCAATGAGAGCCTTTAGGAATGGCGACATAACAGCCAAAGTAACCGCCGTCGCGGCGATTTTTGCCCAAAAAGCAGGCATAATCCGGTGAAGCGCCGGATTCAGGAAGAAGCCGGAAAGAGCAATGATGCTGTATAAAATCATCGAAAAAAGGGTGATTCGCGAAAAATAATGTTTGAAGAGCAGCCGCCACAACTGTTCTTCGCGCTCGCTGTTTTGGCGGGTGGCCGCATTTTCTTCGATATAGCGGTTAAGCGATGCCGGAAAAAGTTTGGACAGGGTTTTGTAAAACGTGGGAGCCGCCTTAATCATCATCGGGGTTAAAAAGGTGGTGATTACCGACACGGCAACTATAATCGGATAGACTTTTGCGTCCAAAACGCCGATACTCATGCCAAGGCTGGCAATAATGAAAGCAAATTCACCGACCTGGGCGAGGGAAAAACCTCCTTGAACTGCAGTTTTTAAAGGTTCTCCGGAGATGATGAAACCAAAACAGGAAAAGAGAACTTTGCCGGAGATGACAATCAGGGTGATAATGCAAATCGGCCAGGCATAAGTCACAAACATTGAGGGGTCGACCATCATTCCGACAGAAACAAAAAAGACAGCCCCGAAAAAGTCTTTAAGCGGTTTCATGGTGTTTTCAATGCGCTGAATCAAGCTTGTTTCAGCAAGGATTGAGCCCATCATAAAAGCTCCGAGGGCTGAAGAAAAACCGGAGGACGTTGCCAGCAGAACCATACCGAAGCACAGGCTGATCGTGATAATCAGGAGCATTTCGTCATTAAGAAACGCGGAAATCTTTTTGAGAAAAGTGGGAACCAGAAAAATTCCTCCGACAAAGACCAAAACCAGGAAAAATATCAGTTTGAGCGTGCTTAATGCCAGAGCTTCGCTGTTGATATCGGTGCCGAGCGCAATCATCGGCAGGAGGACCAGCAGCAGGATGCCGACCAGATCTTCAACCACCAACACGCCGAAAACCAAATCCGTAAAACGCTGTTTTTTAACGTTCAGGTCGCTAAAGGCTTTGATGATAATCGTGGTTGAAGACATAGAAATCATGCTGCCGAGAAAAAAGCTGTCAATTGTTGACCAGCCGAGCGAGCGGCCGGTATAATAGCCGAGCAGCAGCATTAAAACAATATTGAGCAACGCGGTAACCATCGCCGATTTGCCGACGCTGATCATTTTTTTAAAACTGAACTCCAATCCTAATCCAAAAAGCAGAAAAATAACGCCGATGTCGGCCCAGAGGGTCAGGTTTTCGCTATCGCTGACAGTGGGAACAAAGTTAAAAAACGGCCCCGCAAAAATGCCGGCCAGAATATAGCCCAGGACAGTCGGCTGTTTGAGCTTTTTGAAAATCAGGGTGGTTATTCCCGCATAAATGGTAATGAGGGTCAGGTCGATAATCAGGCTGTGAATCGAGTGCATTAGTTTTTCCGTAAAAGATTTTTGACAGCCTATGATAGCCTGATTTTGTTAAAATTTCTATAAGAGGGCAGGCGAAAAATCCGTAAAAACAAAATGCCCAAAGGCTTTAGCGGCAATCTGGTTCTTTATCCGGCTGCGGCGATGTATTTTTTATAGTTTTAATTTATAAGTCCTTGACCATTTTAGCAAAAGTGATGCCTTGTTCTTCAAAGATTTCACCTTCCTGGCGGTAGCCATTTTTTTCATAAAAATGAACAACCGAAAGCATGGCATGCATGATGATTTTATTATAGCCGGCCTCGCGGGCGCGTTGTTCGGCATATTTGACCATTTCCCGGCCGACACCTTCGCCCTGGTATTTGGAATCGACGGCCACCTGCATCAGGCGGATGGTTTCATTGTCAACCGGAACCATCATCAGGCCGCCGATGAGTTTGTCATCAAGGCCTTCTATGCAGCCGATGTGCAGATAGCCGGCCTCGGCATTGCGGTGAGAATCGAGAAATTTCAAGCCAAGAGGTTCAAGCAGTATTTTGTAACGCAGTTCCACCAGCTGGTCATAGCGGCTGGATCCGAAGTCAATATCAATTATTTTTTTCATAATACACCTCCGGCTAAGTAGATAGTTTTATTATAGTCACATTTATATAGTCGCGTCAACAAGATGTGAAAGGGGCACTGCAAATTTATTAGTTGCGAAATTAAAAAAATCAGCTATTTTCAACCTGAATGAGTTTTAAGACAGGATCAGTTTAAATGAGCAACCATGATTTGAGTTTAATTCGCAACTTTGCGATAATCGCCCATATCGACCACGGAAAATCAACGCTGGCCGACCGTTTGATTGAAGCCTGCGGCGGTTTGGAAAAGCGCGAGATGACCGAGCAGGTGCTGGATAATATGGATATCGAACGCGAGCGCGGCATTACGATTAAGGCGCAGACGGTGCGGCTGAGCTATAAGGCGAAAGACGGCCGGACCTATCAGCTGAATCTGATGGATACGCCGGGCCATGTGGATTTTTCCTACGAAGTATCACGGTCGCTGGCCTCCTGTGAGGGGTCAATCCTGGTGGTGGACGCGACGCAGGGTGTGGAGGCACAGACGCTGGCCAATGTCTATCTGGCAATAGACAATAATCATGAAATTATTCCGGTTCTGAATAAGGTTGACCTGCCGTCGGCGGATCCCGAACGGGTTAAAAACCAGATTGAAGACGTTATCGGCCTGGATACGGCCGATGCGGTGGAAACATCCGGCAAAACCGGCCTGGGGGTTGATCATCTCCTAGAAGCCATCGTTACCCGCCTGCCGGCGCCTAAAGGCGATGAGGAAGCTCCGCTGCAGGCTTTGCTGATTGACAGCTGGTATGACAGTTATCTGGGGGTTATTATTCTGGTCCGGGTTCATGACGGTGTTCTGCGTAAAAAGACCCAAATCCGCATGATGAGCAATAATGCGGTTTACCAGGTGGAAAAAGTGGGTGTTTTTTCGCCCAAGATGACAGATGTTGAGGCTTTGTATCCCGGTGAAGTCGGTTTTATTACCGCCAGCATTAAAAGCGTGAGCGACTGTTCAATCGGCGATACGATTACGGACAATAAACGCCCCTGTGCACAGGCTTTGAAAGGATTTAAACCTTCTATTCCGGTGGTTTTCTGTTCAATTTTCCCGGTCGACTCCAGCCAGTATGAGGCTTTGAAAGATGCCTTGGCAAAATTAAAACTTAATGATGCGAGTATTGATTATCAGAATGAAAACTCGGCGGCGCTGGGTTTGGGCTTCCGCTGCGGCTTTTTGGGGCTGCTGCATATGGAAATTATTCAGGAGCGTCTGGGTCGAGAATTTGACCTTGATTTAATTACAACGGCGCCTTCAGTTGCTTATAAACTGCATTTAACCAACGGAACGGATATTTTGCTGCATAATCCCGCCGACATGCCGGATTTGACGCTGATCAGTTCTATTGAAGAGCCGATGGTCAAGGCCACGATTTTGGTGCCGGATACTTATCTCGGTGCGGTGCTCAAGCTTTGTACCGAGCGGCGCGGTGAGCAGGTGGAACTGACCTATGTGGGCAGCCGCGCGATGGTGGTTTATAAAATTCCCCTGAACGAAATCGTATTTGATTTTTATGACCGTCTGAAATCAATCACCAGCGGTTATGCCAGTTTTGATTATGAGCTTATCGGCTATGAGGAAGCCGATCTGGTGAAAGTGCAGATTTTGATTAATGAAGAGCCGGTTGACGCGCTGGCCTTTATGTGTCACCGGAGCGAAGCCGAATCGCGCGGGCGGCAGATTTGCGAACGCCTAAAAGATTTGATTCCGCGGCATTTGTTTAAGATACCGCTGCAGGCCACCATCGGCGGCAGGGTTGTGGCGCGGGAAACAATTTCTGCCTTGCGGAAGGATGTGACGGCCAAGTGTTACGGCGGCGACGTCACCCGCAAGCGCAAACTTTTGGATAAACAGAAAAAAGGCAAGCAGCGGATGCGCCAGTTCGGCAAGGTCGAGGTGCCGCAGAGTGCATTTATAGAGGCGCTGCGTATCGGCGACAACTAGCCGGAGCCGTATAATGGGCGACTAATACAGAATTCGCGGGTCGAAAGTGTCCTCACGTACTTCTATGTACGCTCCGGTACTGTCGCCCTTAATTCTTATTATTCGCCACATTCTCCGGCTCCGGATAAATGATCAGTTGAGCGTTAAAATTTTGCCCGCTTTCTAAATCACTCTATCAGCGCATGCTGTTCAACCGCGGTATTTTTTCCGGCACCCAGAGCGATTTAGTGCGGTCTTGCTGTATCATTCGTTTTTTTTATCTATTTTTAATCATTCTCTTTTAAGCTGGGGCAAAGGAGAGAGATATGGCACGAGCAATCATTTTACTGATGGATTCATTCGGAATCGGCGGCGCTCCCGATGCGGAAGCTTACGGCAGTTTGGGCGCCAATACCCTGGGGCATGTTATTGTCGCCAACGGCGGATTAAAAATTCCCAATTTAATCAAGCTCGGATTGCTGGAAGCGGCGAAAGAAACTTCTGCCATCGGTTATGCGGTCGGCGAACAGCCGGAAAGCAATGCCTTTGATACCCTGCCGGTGATTAAATACGGACATGCCTGCGAGATTTCGATGGATAAAGACACGGTTTCCGGGCACTGGGAGCTGGCGGGGCTGCCTAATCTGAACGGCTGGGGGCATTTTCCGCCCAAGTACCCGTCGTTTCCGGCCAAGATGATTAAACAAATCTGCGCAGAGGGAGATATAGAGGGCATTCTCGGCAACAAGGCGGCTTCCGGAACTGTGATTATTCAGGAATTGGGCGAGGAACATCTCAAAACCGGCAAGCCGATTTTCTATACCTCCGCCGACAGCAATCTGCAAATAGCCGCGCATGAAGAGCGTTTTGGGCTGGAACGGTTGTATAAACTGTGTGAAACGGCCTATGAATATGTCAAACCGTATAACATCGGGCGGATTATTGCCCGGCCGTTTGTCGGCGAAAAAGCCGGCGAATTTGTCCGTACCAAAAACCGCCGCGATTATACCGCCCAGCCTTTCGGGGATACTTTGCTTGACCGTCTGAAAGCTGCCGGGGCGGCGGTTATCGGAATCGGGGCAATCAATGATATTTTTGCGCACCGCGGTTTTACCAAACAGGTGCATGCCGCAGGGCTGGACGATTTGTGGAACGCGACTTTGCGAGAGGTGTCAGAGGCTCCGAATTTCAGTCTGGTTTTTGCGAATTTTGAAGATTTTGATATGTATTACGGCCACCGCCGCAATCCCCAGGGGTATGCCGCCTGTCTGGAGCAGTTTGACCGCCGCCTGCCGGAGCTTTTGCCGCTGTTGCAAGACGATGATATTGTCTTTATTACTGCCGACCACGGAAATGACCCGGTTTGGAGCGGAACCGACCATACCCGCGAACAGGTGCCGGTACTGATGTTTTCCAAAAATAAAAAACTTAAGGGCGGTAATATCGGGCGGCGTGAAACCTATGCTGATATCGGCCAGACAATCGCGTCTTATTTCAAAATTGATCCGCTGGTTTTTGGAAAGAGTTTTTTATGAGTTATTTTGCAGCAAATCTGCCGCGGCAGAAACATTGTTTTTTCGGTGCGGAAGGCGGCGTTTCCGAAGGGATATATTCCAGTCTGAACGTTAATTTCAGCAGTGATGACAAATTGGAAAACCTGCAGCGCAATCTGGATATTGCAGCAGGGTATTACGGCCTGCCCCGGGAGCGGCTGCATATTATCAATCAAGATGTCAGCAATGTTGTCAAATATGTGAGCGAGCCGAGTTTTAAACAGATTGAATGCGACGGGGCGGTGACGGACCGGCCGGGCGTGGTATTGTGTATCCGCACGGCAGACTGCGCGCCGGTTTTGCTGGCGGATTATGAGCATGGCATTATCGGCGCGGCGCATGCAGGATGGCGCGGCGCATATAAAGGCGTGATTGAAAACTGCGTTGAGCTGATGGAGCAAAAAGGGGCGGTGCGCGAGAAAATTGCCGCGGCGGTAGGGCCTTGTATCGGGCAGCCGTCTTATGAAGTCGACAAGGGGTTTTATCAGAAATTTGGAGAGAAATACCGGAATTTTGAGGTGTATTTCAAACCCGGAAAACCAGGGCATTATTATTTTGACCTGGAAGGGTTTTGCCGCTCCCGGCTCGAGGCGGCGGGGGTAAGGAATGTGACGGTTTCAGGACTGGACACCTGTGCCCTGGAAGGCAAATATTTCAGTTTCCGCCGCAATACCTTAAGAGGATTGATTAAAGGCGGTCCTAAAAACTTTCCCACCGAAATATCAACAATCATTCTTTAATTTGCTTTTCAAGAAGGGGTTTTATGCTAAACTGGCAGCATTGTTAACAAATCTGTCGGTATAAATGTCCCCGCTCGGAAAATTTACTTTGGCCCTCATCGGCCTGCGATTGTTTGGCGCGTCCGGTTTTTTTGCCGGAATGTGGTTCGGCCATATGCTGATTGACCGGACGCTGGTTATTAAGGCTCTGGAGCGTTATCTGAGCCTGGCCGATGATAATATCCGCCTGATGCTGCCTTATCGGTTTTACCGTTATTATAACCGGATTGACGGCAATTTCTGGGGCAAAATCTGGGGCAGTATTATCGGTTCGGTTTTGTGGGGGCTGAACGGATTTATCCTGTTTTTTATTATCGGGCATTTTGCTTTTGACACACCCAACTCGCGCCATGCCAGGGCATTCCGCAAAAAGTTTGATGAATTATGGGACAACAACTGGGGCAAAATTGCCGGTGCCGTCATCGGTTTTATCTGCCAGAGCCGGATTTTGCTTTTTGCCGGTGTGATTATCGGATTTTTCGGCGATTATTATCGTTTGGAAAATGCCGATTTATTTCCTTTTCAAAAAATGAAACGGTTTTGGTACCATATTAATCCGCTGAAATTATGGCGGCATTCCAAAGAGGCGCGCCATACCGCTTTTATTCAGGCGATGGCCGGTCTTGCAGCCAAGATTGCGAAAGCTGACGGCGTGGTCAGCACCAATGAAATCCGCACTTTCAAACATTTGTTTGCCCTCGAAGAACTGGAAAATTCTAAGGCGGCTAAGATTTTTAATCAGGCCAAGACATCGGCCAAGGGTTATGAGCGCTATGCCGAGCAGCTCTGCCGCCTGACCCGCGATAATCTGGAACTGAAAGAAAGCGTGCTGGATAATTTGTTTAAGGTGGCGGCGGCTGACGGGGCTCCCGGCGCCGAAGAGCTGGAAATCCTGCGCCGGGTGGCCGCACTGATTGAACTGCCGGAAGGCAATTTTGCGGTGATAGAGGAAATTTACCGCCCCAGGGCCAAGAGTTCGCCGCTGCAGGATTTTTATGATATTCTGGGCGTTATGGTTAATGCCAGCGATTGTGAAATTAAACGCAAATGGAAAGAATTGATTGTCCAATATCATCCGGACCGTCTGCAGGCCGGCGGGGCAACCGCCGATGAGATTGAAGCTGCTACCAGCAAAATGGCGGAAATTAACAATGCCTATCAAACCATTATGAAAGCGCGGAGTATCCTATGAAAGAGCAGCTGTTGCCGGATTTTGAAGAACGCGGCGTGTTGGTCGACATGCTGATTTTGCACAGCAGCGCTTATGCGGCTGACGAGTTGCTGAAGTGGCTCGGCCATTATAAATGCAGCTGTCATTACATCCTGGATTATGACGGGACTTTGATTAAGGCCGTTGACGAGAAAAAATCGGCTTATCACGCCGGGAAAGGTTTTTGGAGAGGGGAAGAACGCAGTCTTAACGCCCGTTCCATCGGGATTGAAATCTGTAATCCGACGCTGGGGCAGGAGCCTTTTGCCGACTGCCAGATTGAAAAGCTGGTGCCGTTTTGCCAAAAACTCATTCGCAAATATCAGATTCCGGCCGTCAATGTGGTGGGACACTCTGACGTGGTCCCGTTGCGCAAAGCGGATCCGGGGGCTGCGTTTCCATGGAAAAGGCTGGCGAGAGAGGGGATCGGCCTGTGGTATCAGCCGAAAAACGCCGCTAAAGTTGCGGAAGATAGTCTGAGCGGGCTGCTGGCGGTTATCGGTTATGATACGCGCGATGACGAGGCGGTTAAAGCCGCTGCTTATGCTTTTTGCCGGCATTTTGCCCCGCAGTTTGTCAAGCGGGATATTCCGGTTGCTGAATTGGTGGATCATGTTCTGCCGGAAGATTTCAGCTTTATGGCAGATGAAAAGTTTTTGCAGATTTTGAAAGCGGTGAGCTTCGCTTACCAAAAATCAGTTTAGCCAAGTTAAGCTTCCGTCGCTTAGGGGCGCGGCTGGCCGAATGTTATGGTGCGGAGGTGGGCTTTTTCTTATAAATAGCGCAGGGCGTCAAGGGCACCCTGGAGGATGTAGGCGGCGGAAGAACTGTCCAAAACCTGTTTGCGTTTAGCCCGGCTCATGTCAACTTCTTTAATTAAAAAAGTTTCCATGGCTTTGGAGGAAAGGCGCTCGTCCCAAAAAGCATAAGGGAGGGGAATTTCTGCGGCAACCTGTCCGGCAAATTTGCGGACGGCGGCGGCGGTTTCGCCCTCTTCTCCGTTCATCTGCAGAGGAAGCCCGTAAATGATTCCGCCGATGCCGCGTTCTTCAACCAACTTGCGGATGGTGGCAAGGTCTTCTTCCCAGCTGGTGCGGAAAATGGTTTTGTCGGCGGTGGCGACCAGTCCCAGCAAATCAGACACGGCCACGCCGAGCCGTTTGGTTCCGAAATCGAAGCCAAGCAGGGCGGTATAAGGTTTCAGGGCGGCTTTAAATTCACGCAATTCCATTTTTATCTCCGCAGTCAGGGTAGCCGATTCAGGGGGTTAGTCAAGCAGAATCTTTATACCAAATTGCTATGCGGAAAAAGAACTCTGCTAATTGAATTTTAATAAAATATGGTTAGTATAGGCTTAACTTAATCTTTTTTATATGGGAAATAAACATGAAAATCAGATATTGGCTGGCTCTGGCCGGTGCTTTGTTTTTGGCGACACCGGCGCGGGCAGAACTGCAGATTGACGTGACGGGAGCCCAGCGCGATCCGATGCCGATTGCGCTGCCGGAAATGGTTCATCAGGGCTTTTTTGTCGGTCAGCAGGGCAGAAAAATCCTTGAAGTGGTCAAAGCTGATTTGGAGCGCTCGGGGCTGTTTAAGGTGATTGACCCCAACAGTTATATTCAGGAATTTTCATCAATGGACCAGGAACCGGCTTTTATCGACTGGAAAGCGATTAATGCCCAGGCTTTGGTACAAAGCGGCGTCAGTGAAATTGATGAAAAAAATTTGCGGGTGGAATTCCGCCTGTGGGATACTTTTGCCGAACAGCAGCTTAAAGGCCAGTCTTTTACCACCACCAAAGACAACTGGCGGCGGGTGGCGCATGTGATGGCAGATGCCATTTATGAACGCCTGACCGGAGAAAAAGGGTATTTTGACACCCGGGTGGTTTATGTGTCGGAAACCGGACCGGCAACCAGGCGGGTTAAGCGGCTGGCGATTATGGATCAGGACGGCGAGAATCACAAGTTTTTGACTTCGGGGGCGGCAATGGCTTTAACGCCGCGCTTTTCGCCCAATCTGCAAAAAATTACCTATATGTCTTTCAGCGGCGATATTCCCAAGGTTTATGTTTTGGATATTGAAACCGGAAAGCAGGATCTCATCGGAAATTTCCCGGGCATGACTTTTGCGCCGCGGTTTTCTCCGGACAGTTCCAAGG
This sequence comes from uncultured Alphaproteobacteria bacterium, assembly GCA_944393665.1. Classification (GTDB taxonomy): domain Bacteria; phylum Pseudomonadota; class Alphaproteobacteria; order RF32; family CAG-239; genus CAZU01. Next base: position 11,208 of record CALYAX010000010.1, on the reverse strand, counting down.
TTTTGCTGAGTTATGCTTCAAACGGCAAGACCAATATTTATGAAATGGATTTGGTTACCAAGGGTAAAAAGCAGCTGACCTGGGGCGGCTCGATTGATACTTCGCCGAGCTATTCGCCCGATGGCAGCAAAATCGTGTTTAACTCGGACCGCGGCGGTAACCAGCAGCTGTATGTGATGAATGCCGACGGCAGCGATGTGCAGCGTATCAGTTTCGGTTCCGGGCGTTATGCCACGCCGGTCTGGTCGCCGCGCGGCGATTATATCGCCTTTACCAAAATGGCCGGGGGGCAGTTTTATATCGGGGTGATGTATCCTGACGGGAGCGGCGAGCGCCTGCTGGCCAGCGGTTATCTGGTTGAAGGGCCAACCTGGTCGCCAAACGGCCGCGTCCTGATGTATTTTCGTCAGGAGAAAGGCGGTTCGCGCAGCTCCGCGCCGGTCAAACTTTATTCAATTGACCTGACCGGTTATAACGAACGGCAGATTATTACGCCGGCTGATGGGTCGGATCCTGCCTGGTCGCCACTTTTGCCGTAAAAATGCGCAATAAGGCCTCCTAATACAAAAATCAGAAAAATTTCTAAGTCATGTACTTCTTTGTACACTCCTGTCGAAATTTTTCTGATTTTTTATTATTAGGCTCTTATATCGCATTTTTACTAAAGCAAAAGCTTACCATAGGAGAAGTCCGCTCTATGGGCGACTAATACAGAATTTTCGGGTCGAAAGTTTCCTCATGTACTTATTTGTACATTCCGGTACTTTCGCCCTTAATTCTTATTATTCTCCTCATATATCGGACTTCTTAAATTTTTATTAGTCGCGTTTTTAGAACATAAAATTACACTGCCTATTCCACTTTATCAATTACCGGGTCGGAAAGTTTGGGCTTGCCGGGGCAGACGGTTATGAATCGGCGGAGGGAATCGGCGGCGCGCTGATAATCGTCCTCGCTCTGGGCATGAATGACTGCCAAAGGCTGCTGGTCATCAACATAATCGCCGAGCTGGCAGAAGCCGGTATAGCCGGTGGCATAGTCCAGTTTTTGTTCCGGACTGGTGCGGCCGCCTTTTAGTTCGATAATGCTCAACCCGATATCGCGGGTATGCATGGCGCTGACGAATCCGGCCTGCTGCGGATAAACCGGGCGGATAATCCGGGCCTGCGGAAGGTATTTTTCGGGATGATCGGTAAAATCGGCCGGGGCGCCGAGGGCTTTGACCATCGCGGCAAATTTTTCCAGAGCGGCACCGGAAGAGAGCGCTTTTTGCAGCTGGTGTTTGGCTGTTGTCAGGTCAGGAGCCAGTTTGGCACTGACCAGTAATTCGCCGCAGAGTTCCAGAGTGATTTCGTGCAGGCGGGCGTCGACCTTGTTTCCTTTGAGGTAGTCGACAGCTTCCTGAACTTCGACCGCATTGCCGGCAGAGTGGCCGAGAACCTGATTCATGTCGGTGAGGACCGCTTTGGTTTTGGTCCCGGCGGCATTGGCAACGCGGACAATCGAGCGCGCCAGTTTGTAGCCGTTTTCCAAACTGTCCATAAATGCGCCGTTGCCGCATTTGAGGTCCATGACCAGACAGTCTAATCCGGCGGCGAGTTTTTTAGATAAAATGGAAGCGGTGATTAGTTCCACCGATTCAACGGTGCCGCAGACATCGCGGACGGCATAAATCCTTTTGTCCGCCGGAGCCAGATTTCCGGTCTGGCCGATAATGGCGCAGCCGACTTGTTTGACGACTTTTTTGAAAAGGGTATTGTCCGGACAGGTTTGATAACCGGGAATCGAATCGAATTTATCCAGCGTGCCGCCGGTATGGCCGAGGCCGCGTCCCGAGATCATGGGAACATAACCGCCGCAGGCTGCAATCATCGGTGCCAGCATGAGGCTGACCTTGTCGCCGACACCGCCGGAAGAATGTTTGTCAACCACCGGGCCGTTCAGGTTTTTCCAGCTCAGCACATCGCCGGAATCGCGCATATTTTCCGTTAAGGCGGTGGTTTCTTCCAGATTAAGCCCATTTAAAAAAGCGGCCATGGTGAACGCGGCAATTTGAGCATCGACAATGGTTCCGTCAGTTACTCCGGCGATAAATTCGGCAATTTGTTCCTGGCTCAGAGTCTGTCCGGCACGTTTGAGGCGGATAATTTCTTGTGGCAGCATCATTAAAATCCCTGGTTGATTGTGGCTAAAAGATTGGTCAGCAGAGAGCTGGCACCGATGCGGAAATGGCGCGGGGATACCCAGTCGGGCCCCATAATGGCATTGGCTAAAACCAGATATTTTTTGGCATCGTCAATGGTCCTGATACCGCCGCTGGCTTTAAAACCGACGTCTTGTTTGCTGGCTTTAATTGTTTCCAAAATGGCATTGGCAGCTTCCGGCGTGGCAGAAACTTTGGTTTTTCCGGTAGACGTTTTAATAAAGTCGGCGCCGGCATCGATACACAACTGGGTGGCGGCTTTGATTTTGGCCGTCGTTTGCAGCTCTCCGGTTTCGAGAATAACTTTCAGGGCATGTTCTGTCCCGCAGAGCTGGCGGGCGTGTTCGATGTAGCGGCGGCTGTTGTCAATATCACCGTTGATGAAACGGCGGTAGGGGAAAACGCAGTCGATTTCATCAGCCCCGGCTTTGAGCACACGGTTAATTTCCGTTTCGAGTTTGGATAAATCGGCGCCGCCGGAAGGAAAGTTAACCACAGTCGCGATTTTGATGTTTCCGCTTAAAGACTGCAGTGCCAGCGGAACAAAACGGGGATAGACGCAGACGGCGGCGACGGCCCCGGCCGGAGTGACAGCCCTCTGGCACAAAGCGGTTATGGTTTCATCGTTGTCACTTTCATTCAGCGATGTTAAATCAAGGCAGGAAATCAGAATTTTGGCAGCAGTTATATCGTCCATCAGTTGAGCTCCTTTACAAAATCGGTGACCAGGCGGATTAAATCAGCCGAAGCTTTTTCAGCCTGGGCTAAAGTTTCGGCATGGCTTTGGACCCCGGATTTGAGCCCGGTTCCCAGATTGGTGATGACCGAAAGGCCCAAAACTTTCATACCGGAATGGACAGCGCAAATTACTTCCGGCACGGTTGACATTCCGACGGCATCAGCGCCGAGAGTTTGGAAAGCCCGGATTTCGGCAGCAGTTTCAAAATTGGGGCCGGAAACCATCAGATAGGTTCCGTTAAAAAGAGTCAGGCCGTTACGGTTTGCCAGCCGGTGAATCCGTGACCGCCAGTCTGCGGTATAAGCATCGCTCATATCGGGAAAACGGGGGCCGAGCGCTTCGTCATTGGGGCCGGTCAGGGGGTTGCTTCCGCTGAAATTGATATGGTCGTTAATCAGCATCAGGGATCCGGCGCCCATATCGGGGCGGCAGCTTCCGGCGGCATTGGTGACAATCAGGCCGGTAATACCGAGAGCGGCTAAAATTTTAATCACCCGGTTAATGACCGAGGGGTGATGGCCTTCATAGAGGTGAAAACGGCCCTGCAGACAAAGGACTTCTTTTCCGGCAAGTGTGCCGCAGATAAGGGCGCCTTTATGGCCGGAGACGGTCGATTGGGGAAACCCGTCAATTTCGCGGTAAGGAATAATGACGGCGTTTTCTATCCGGTCAGCCAGCGCGCCAAGTCCGCTGCCGAGGATAATGGCCAGGCGGGGATGCCGCCCGCCAAGGCGGGCACGGATCTGATCGGCGGTTGAGGTTATGTTTTCGGTCATGGGCAGCTCCTATTTAAACCGTCCGGGCAATAATTGTTCCAGCGTGAGGGTTTGCTCAATGCCGTTGGACCCGGCCAGATGGATCAGGGTATCGGGGGTGGAAAATTCGGCAATCCTCTGCCGGCAGCCGCCGCAGGGGGTGATGAGGTCTGCGGCCGGGGCATAAATCAGAATTTCCGCTATGGTTCGGTCACCGCCGGCAATCATGGCGGCAATCGCCCCGGTTTCGGCGCAGCTGCCTTCCGGAAAAGAAATGTTTTCGACATTGCAGCCGGCATAAAGGTTTCCGGCGGTGCTGAGAATCGCGGCGCCGACCGGAAAATGCGAGTAAGGGCAGTGGGCCCGGCTGGCGGCGGTTTGGGCGAGGGGAAGCAATGATGAGGAATTATTCATATATGAAGACTTTCGGCTTTAAAAGTTTTATTAATGATTATACAGTATAGTAAAGTTTATAGTCAGAATGCAAAGATTATTTGGTTTTTATGCAACTGCGGGGAGAAGCGTGGTGAAAAAGATTTTACTTGGTTTGGTGCTTTTGGTGGTGCTGGCGGCGGCCGGCGCAGCAATATATGCGGCCTCAATTGACTGGAACCAGCATAAGGATCAGATTGCAGCCCGTTTTGCGGAAGTGACCGGCAAGAATATTGTTTTTGCGGGGCCGGTTTCCTTTGAATTTTTGCCGCAGCCGAAACTGACCGCCGAATCAGTCCGTATCTTTAATCCCGGCAACCGCAACCAGCCGCTGGTGGAAGTTAAAAGTCTTAAAGCCGATCTGGCGTTGAAACCGCTGCTGAAAGGAATTATTGATGTCAACCGGATGGTGCTGACGGATCCGCAGATTAATGTCGAAGTGGAAGATGACGGCAGCCTGAACTGGCAGTATCCGCTGACCCCCGAACAGCGCGACCGGTTGGAAAATGCCGAAGTGGCGCTCAACAGCGTCAGCCTGCAGAATGCCACGGTTAATTTTGAAATGCCCTCCCAGAACATCAGTCTGAAACTTGACGACCTCAACGGTGAGATTATCGCTCAGAGCATTATGGGACCCTACCGGATTGAGGGTAATTATATTAAAGATAAAAATCCCGAAGGGTTTGCCATTTCGGTGGGCAAACTGTCTGACGCTTTTGCGACAACGCTGAATCTGGTGTTTACGCATCCGGTTTCCAAAAGTTACGTGCGTTTTGACGGCAGTTTTTTGTTGTCGAACAAAGTTTTGAACGGAAATGTGATTGTCGAATCCGAAAAACTGAAAGATTTTGTAAATGCCACTTTGAAGTCGATTGATTTTAAGCCCGCTTATGATTATCCGCTGGCGCTGACATTTGACCTGAATGCCAATGAGCAGCAGGTCAACCTGACGAATATGGTTATTAAATACGGCCAGACCCAGGGAGCCGGAACAATCCAGATACCGCTGAATGACGGACTGATTGACGATGACAGCGCCGTTAAGCCCCGGGTGGATATGGCTTTTAATTTTACGGATTTTGATTTGGATCCGGTGGTTTATACGGTTCGCGATTTTATTAATAAGTATAAAGACGGCAAGGAAAGCTACGAGCCGGAGTTTCCGTTTGATATGCTGGTGGATGTCAAATCGCTCAAAACCCAGTATAACGACCAGCCGGTTAAAAACTTTGAAATCAGTTTTGACGCTATTAACAATATCATTACGGTTAATAATCTGACGGCGACGCTGCCGGGAGAAACCGACGTCAAGATCAAAGGCGATCTCAGCAGTTATGACGGCGAGCCGTTTTATAATCTGGAAACGTCATTTAATGCCAGCAATTTTTTAAAAACACTAAACTGGATGCATCTTGAGCCGACGGTCAGCGCGGCGGCAACGTATCGCCGGGCGACAGGAAATGCCAAGCTTTCGGGAACGTTGAACCGGATTCAGATTTCCCCGTTTGCCCTGACGGTTGATAAAAGTTCATTGTCGGGAGAGGCCGGCATCAAGCTGGGGCAGCGGCCGGATATCCTGCTGGTTTTGAAAGCGGACTCGGTTAATTTTGATAATTACATCGCCGCTTTGCCGGTGGAAGAACAGGAAAAAAGCTGGGCACAGCGGATGCAGTACCGTTTCGGCAAACTGGGAATCGTCAACGACTTTGACATGCAGTTAAAAGCCAGTTTCGATTTGGCTATTTATGAAAATATGCCGTTTGAAAAAGTCGATCTGACGGCAAACCTGCTTGACGGCAAGCTGGAAATAAAACAACTGCAGATTAATTCCGTGGCCAATTCCCAGATGGAGTTTGCCGGAATAGTTAAAGGGTTTGGCGCGGTTCCGGCTTATGAAAACCTGAAATATGCGGTGAAGACAAAAGATGTTGCTTCCTTAATCAACAAACTGGAATTTAAAGTTCCTGATTTAAACTTTAAACAGCTCAAAAATTTTGAGTCTAAGGGAATTGCGACCGGAACGCTGGATAAATTTGCAACCAAAGTTGTTTCAAAGCTGGAGGATTTTGATTTTGCCTTTGCCGGACAGGTAACGCGCGGGGCAGAGGGCTTCAGTTACAACGGCCAGCTGGAGGCCAAGCATCCTGATTTTGTTAAAATGCTGAATGATTTTAATATTGCGTATGACCCGCAAGTTTATTCCCTGGGCCTGTTTAGCCTGAAAACCAAGTTTGCGGGAATGCCGGAGCAATTCCGCGCCAACCCGCTGGAGTTTAATATCGGCTTCAACAGTTTCAGCGGCGAGCTGAATTATGACGACAGCGGCGAGCGGCCGAATATTCTGACAAGCATGAAGATCAACAAGCTGGAGGCAGAACGGTTTTTAAACAAGCCTCCGGCAGCCCAGGCTGCCCAGCCGGCGGCGGTTGTTGATGCCAATGCCGAGTTTCTGGCCAAGCCCCTGTGGAGCCGGAGCAGAATAAATTATGCGCCGCTGCAAAAATTTGATTTGAGCGGTACTTTCGAGATTAAGGAATTATCTTATAAAGATTATGGTTTAAAAAATGCCCGTGCTGATTTAAGCGTGGCCGACGGGGTTTTTAACCTGAATACTCTCAGCGGCGATTACCGCGGCGTGCCCATGACAGCGCGCCTGACGGTTAACAGTAAGGATAAAACCTCAGCGAGCGGCAATTTAAAACTGACCGGAATTGATGTTTCTTTTCTGCCTCTTGCGGGGTCAAAATATGGCATTACTGCCGGAAAAGCCGATGTGGAAGTGACGGCAAACAGCCAGGCGGGAAGTCCCGAAGAAATCGTCAGCACCCTGAACGGCAACATGGATTTAACCATCAACAGCCCGACAGTTAAGGGGCTTAATCTGACCGCAATTTATAATGATATTATCAAGCGCGAGGTGCCGGACGGTTTGCAGGCGTTCGTCACCGAGAATCTGGGCAGCGGGTCTACCCCGATGAATCTGCTGACAGCCAAGGTATCGTTTGCTGACGGAAATTTTGCCTTAAACGATGCGGTTATGACCGGCAGCGGCGTAACTGTCAGTTTATTTGGCGACGGCAGCCTGGCTAACTGGGATATGAATGTTAATTTTAATGTTAAGTATGATGAACCGCAGTGGCTGCCGGGATATGCGTTTGCTCTTAAAGGGCCGATGAACGCGCCGTTGCTGGATGTCAATGTCAGTGCGCTGTTTAATCTGTATAAGAGCCGGCAGGATAAGATTGCCGCTGAGGTTAAAGCGCGGGAAGATGCCGAGAAAAACCGGCTTCAGGGTCTGGTTGACGAACAGAGAAAAGCTGCCAATGTTTTGTTGACAGAAGTTAAAAACAGATTGCTGCCGCAGGCTGAAAGCCGGTTGAAAGAAGTCCGGAGCGATCAGGCGGCAGAACAGCTGCAGCAGGCCCGTGACGCGCTGGAACAAATCGGTTCGGAAATTGCCGCAAATGTCAACCGCGGATTATCGCCGGATATTACGGATGAATTGATTGATGAAATGGCAAAAGCCAACCGCGGAATCAGTGCCAGAATCGAAGCGGTTCAAAAAGAAATTGAGGCAGCGGATATCAGCGATTTGAAATTTGTCATGAAAGCTGATTATGAACAGCTGGTGGAAAGTTTGAACCAGGGTAAGCTGCTGGCCTTTAACTTTACCTCGGAATACAATGCCTATAAATCACGCCTGGCCCAGATTGAAACCAGTTTCAAAATGGAAGATGACGCCAATATTATCGGCTGGGAACAGTTTATGAGTGATAAGGCCAAGCTGATTAACGAGGAAAGCAGCGGCCTGACGGGGCGGTATATTGAGATGCAGAAGTCAGCCGATGCGGCGGCGTTGCGCGACTATAACACCGGTCTGCAGAAAATGGCGGAAGATGTTAATGCCGATGTGGTTTCCATGACCGAAAGCCTGGACAAATTTAAGGAATATGCCGAACAAAAAGTTAAACAGGCGGAGGAAGACTACAAAAACAAACTTCGGGAGGAAGAAGTCCAGCGCAAGCTGGAAGAAAATACCGGGGTAATTAACATTAAAAAGACCGGAAAAAGCGTCACGGTTCAGCGCGATATTGAGGAAATTGAAAAATCAGAAGAATTAACCTCCCAGGAAAAGGTCAAAGTGCTGGACTTTTCGGCGCCCAGAACGGAGAAAGCAGCTCCGCGCCCGGTTAAAGAGTCTCCGGTGAAAAAAGGGAGGGTAATCCGTAATTAGGCTTGTCGAATCGTTTTTTTGTGTTATATTTCGGGTATAAAACATAACCTTATTATTTGGAGTTTTGGATATGAATAAAAAACCCGAAGTCTGTGTCATTCCGGTGGCCGGCTTATCGACAAGAAACCTTCCCGCAACCAAAGCTTTGCACAAAGGCTTTTTAACCCTGCACAATCTGCCGGTAATCCAGTATGCGATTGATGCCTGTGCTGAAATCGGCATAAAGGAAGTGGTCTTCATTTACAGCGACCAGTCCTGCAAACATTTGTTTGAAACTTATTTTTCGCCTTATCCGTGGCTGGAAAACCATCTGCGTGAAAAAAACAAGCTTGACCTGCTGGCGGCTTTGAAAAAAGTTATTCCCGAAGGGATGAAATTTTCTTTTGCCGAGCAGAAAGAGCCCAAAGGCAACGGCCATGCCGTGCTGATGGCGAAAGATATTGTCGGCGACCGGGATTTTATCGTCATGTGGTGTGATGACGTTTATATCAACACCAAAGGCGGTAAAGGCATTTTGGCGCAATTGCTTGACGTTTATAATCAGTATGGCGGCATGGTTGACCATGTTCAGGTTTTTCCGGATGAGGAAATTGTCCGTTACGGCGTGCTTGAAGGAGCCGTTCGTGAGGGAAATGTCATTCATGCCAAGGGTAAAATCGAAAAACCGGCAAAAGATAAAATTCCTTCCAATTTCGGCAGTTTGGGGCCGTATATTCTGCCTAACGAAATTATGGATATCCTGCCGGAAGTCAGCAAGGGCAACAACGGCGAGATTAATCTGGCCGATGCCATGGGGCTGGCGGCTCAGCGCGGTATTAAACTGACCGGCGCAATTTGCGATGTCGAGCGGTTTGACTGCGGCACCAACCAGGATATGGAACGATCCAATATCCGGCTGAGTCTGATGCGTGACCCTGAGCTGCGCAAGTATACCGAAGATTTGTTGAATGAGCTGAACCGCAAAGCGGCTTAGATAATAATAAAAACCCCCGGCAAATGCCGGGGGTTTTTGTTAATACGGAAAGCTGTAATAAGTATTGATATATTGAGTACCGGAGATACAGTCATCTTCATATCCGCCGCCGCTCATACAGTATTGCATACATTCTCCGTTCCAATACTGGTCATACTGGTAGGTTAGTGTTTGCAGGTAAGCATTGGAGGAGCAGTTATAGATCTCTGAGCCGTATGTTTTGAAACAGGAGCGGCGTATGTCTATACTCCATCCGGCTTGTGCCCCTATAAAGCACATTTGCCCTCTGTTAGAAAGTTCCCATACGGCATTTGTCAGATATGCTGAGAAAGGCGTGGAGTATTGGGAACCATCACTTACACCGCCACTGTTTTTTAAGGTGCCGTCAGTAATCATCAGAGTTAATACGCCGCTTGAATTTATGGTTATGAATTGAATATCAAAGGTGCAATTTTTAGGACTGCTGCCATGCAGCTCAAGCACAGCATTTTTGCTGGTACTGGTGTATTGTCCGACAGAAGAATTACATCCGTAAATGTAGAGCATTCCTCTTTGGGTTGTATTTATTGCTTTTGCGGTAAGTAATTTATGAAACGAGGAACTGCCGCTTACAGATAAGGTTGACGTTATTTTAACATTAACATAAAAATCTACTGCTCCGCTAACAGAAGGCGATGTCAAATTGAGAGTTCTGGCTGGTTGTCCGGAGCATTCACTAATAGAATTTGCATAGGATGTTAAATCTCGTATTTCCATCGTTTTTGTGAAAGAAGTCGTTGAGCCATTTATATCTTTCATCAGATAGGCGTTTTTAGCGGCGGCGATTGCATCGACAAGTTCACCGGCAGTTGAGACAAATACTGCTTTAGGATCCCTTTCCAGAATTTTATCCTGACAGATTTCCAGCGGTGTTTTGTCTTGAACACAAGTTCCGTTGTCACATTTCTGCCCGGCGGGACAAACTGGTCCGCCGGCATCGGCACAAGTCTTGGCGATGCAAGAGCCGCTGACACATTTCTGCGAGGACGTGCAGCCGCAGCATTCGGAGGCGGCAATGCAAGAGCCGTTGCAGGTTTTTTTACCGGCCTGTTAGCAGGTCTGGCAGGTGTAGCATTTGTTTTCGCCGGAGTAATAGCCGTTTTCTTTCGCCACGGTGGCGCCGCTGCAGCTGGTACTCCCCGCCGTGCAGGGGATGATTTCGCATTTGTAACAGGGCGTGGCTCCCGACTGTCCGGATTGCAAACGTTTGTATCCGGCACCGCAGGTTTTGCCCGCTTCATACCCGCCGGGACAGCTGTCGGCGACACAGCTGAGTTCGTCGGAACTTAAATGATATCCGGTGTCGCATTTGGCCTTACAGCCGACGGAACATTTGGAGGAACAATCGGCATAAGTCTTGCCCTGGGCACAGCCGTTGGCACAAGACGAAGCCGCAGGCTTAGAACTGTAGTTCCGGCAGTTGTCGGCATAAGCCTTTTCACATTTGGAAGAACAGTCGTCGAAATACTTTTCACAGCCATAAGGTGTTGATACCGCCGTGCGGATGTGACAGTTATCGGTATAGGCGGTTTGGCATTTGGAGGGACAATCGGTGAAGTAGGTTTTGCAGCCGTAACTTCCTACAGAAACGGCGGTCCGGTTGCGGCAGTTGTCAGGATAACATGTTTCGCATTTGGAAGAACAGGTTGAGTAGGATTTCTGGCATCCATAGTCGCAGGGGGCTTTGTCGGTTACAAGGTCACAGGGGTTGACACAACCCTTGCAGGTGTCGGAAGAATTGGCGGGAACAAACCCTGATTTGCAGGAACAGGATTTATAACAGGTTTTGCCGTCGACGGTAAAGTCGTCGGAACAGGTTGTGTTGGCGGGGAT
>CALYAX010000009.1 GCA_944393665.1 uncultured Alphaproteobacteria bacterium | reverse complement strand
ACTGTTCCGGAACAGCAAAGGCGGTGTGATGTGTGTATGTATTATCGGAAGAGACGGCAAGAGCAGAATTAAGGCACATAAAATACAAAGTAAGGGCTAAAAAGACTGTTCTCATGACCGTTCTCCAATAATTACTGTTCCGGAACTACTTCCAGATTACATCAATTATTAGAGATGGTCAATAACTAATTAAACCAGGTGGACGAAAAATCAGTCGTGATAGGAAGCCCGGCGAATGCGGTCATTGATGGCCAGGCCCAGGCCGCTTTCAGGGATGGGGGAAATGGCAATACCAGAAAATTCGCGGTGTTTTTCCGCTTCACGCATAAAGGCAAACAAATTGGCGGCAGCCTCGCGCAAATCTGCTTGCGGGCTCAGGTTAAGATGAGCAGAGCTGACACTTCCGAAACCGATAAAAAATTCATCGGGCCGAACCTCATCTTCAGTGACATTTATACGCAGGGGCAATCCCGGAGCATAATGTTTCAACAATTGGCCCGGGGCAGACGGTTTGTCGGGATTGCCGTCGGAAAGATAAACTTTTTCTCCGGTGAACGCTTCTAATTCTTCTTTAGGAAGGCCTCCGGCGCGGAGGATGACCATCTTCCGGCCGGTAAGGTCGACAATGGTGGTTTCAACGCCGATTTTGCAGGGACCGCCGTCTAAAATCATATCTACTTTATTCCCCAGGCTGTCGGACACATGCCGGGCAGTGGTCGGGGAAACGGTTTTGAAACGGTTGGCTGACGGGGCGGCAATCGGTACTCCGGAGGCTTTGATTAACTGCAGGGCCAGCGGGTGATTAGGCATTCTGACGGCCAAATTAGGCAGACCCGAGCAGACCATATCAAGACAATGGTCCGAATCTTTGCGTTTGAGAACAAAAGTCAGCGGGCCGGGCCAGAAATGGCGCGCCAGGTCCATGACGCGGCTGTCGGTCTGGGCATATTCCGGCAGGAAATCTATATCGGCGATATGGGAGATGAGGGGGTCAAACAAAGGACGTTCTTTGGCTGCGAAGATACCGGCAACGGCGTCAGGGAGATAAACATTGGCTCCAAGGCCGTAAACCGTATCGGTCGGAAAAGCAACCAACCCGCCATTGCGAATGGTTTGGGCGGCGCGGTCTAAATTTTCCGGGGTAGGGGCATAAATATTGTTTGTCATAAAAAAGTCCTTTCTTGTGCCTGATTTTTAACACTTTTGTGGAGAAATTCAAGAAAATTTATATTTTTTGAGAAAAAGGGTTATATTGGAGAGAGAATTTGACCAGATAAGGAAACGATCATGTTGGAAATTGTTTTTACTGACGGAAGAATCGGCGCTAAGGCCGTTAAAATTTTCGGACTGGCGGAAGGAGCCAAATTTAATTCCGCCGCGCTGCATTCCGATGAGCTGGCTTTGGTGAAAAAGGCGATCAGCCAGGCCTGTTTTAACGGTAAAAAAGGCACCTTTATCGAAGTGTTCGGGGCGCAGGGAAAAATCATCGTCGCCGGTCTGGGTGAAAAACCGGATGCTTTGGGACTGCAGGAACTGGGCGGCAGTCTGGTTAAGAAGCTGTTTAAAGACTGTGTCGCCTGTTATTATGTGGAAAATATCAAAGGCTGCAAGCTGAGCCCGGAGGAAATTGCCCATAACGTGGCTTTTGGGCTGATGATCGGGTCTTATCGTTTTGACAAGTATTTTACCCGTAAAAAGCAGGAAGATTATCCCTCGCTGGAGCAGGTTATTTTTAAAGTAAAAAATTCTGCCAAGGTTAGTGAAGATTTCCGAGATTTTGCCGCTCTCGGAAATGCGGTTCGCTACGGCCGCGATTTGTGCAACGAGCCGTCTAACTACCTGACGCCGGAAGTTTTTGCCGCGGATATCAAGCGCCTGGAATATCTGGGGCTGGAAGTTGAAGTTCTGGGTAAAAAAGAGCTGGAGGAAGAAGAGTTCGGGTTGTTGCTGGCGGTGGCACAGGGATCGGTTCTGGAGCCGAAAGTTGCAGTCATCAGATGGCGCGGCAAGCCGGAACAGGAAGAATATGACTGCGGTTTGGTCGGCAAGGGCGTTACTTTTGATGCCGGAGGCATTTCGATTAAACCGTCTAATGGTATGTGGGATATGAAAAGAGACATGACCGGAGCTGCGGTGGTGGTTGCCAGTTTAAAAGCTTTGGCTTTACAAAAAGCTTCTGTTAATGTCGTGGGAATAGTCGGTTTGGTTGAGAATATGCCTGACGGAGGCGCTATCAGACCAGGTGACGTGGTTACGTCTATGTCGGGACAGACAGTTGAAATTTTAAATACTGATGCCGAGGGCCGTCTTGTGTTGGCTGATTGTATGTGGTATTTGCAGAAGAATTATAATGTCCGAAAATTGGCAGACATTGCGACACTAACCGGAGCGACGATGAGAGCTTTAGGTAGTGAATATGCCGGATTGTTTACAAATAATGATAAGCTGGCGGCTCATTTGATTAAGGCCGGAGAGGAAACCGGGGAAAAACTGTGGCGGCTGCCTTTATCAAAAGATTATGATCAGCAGATGGATTCAGAAATTGCCGATATACGGAATATTTCAACTAATCCCAATGCTGGCGGCAGTACCGCTGCCTGTTTTCTGCAACGCTTCCTGAAAGTTAAACATCTTCCCTGGGCGCATTTGGATATTGCCGGCGTTGATGATGAAACTAAGGGAAAGCCGCTTTGTCCGAAAGGGGCTACCGCGTTTGGCATTCGGCTGCTGAACAAGTTTATCCGTGGCTAAGTGCCGGAATGAGGTATAAAAAAGGAGGCGTAAAGCCTCCTCTTTTTATAAAAATGTTGCCGGCAGTACATGGTAACCGTTTATTTTTCCGGGGTTACCGAAAACTTTGTAGTCGGTTCTGTACAGCCTGAAAGTTTCGTCCCGGTCCAAACCGCTGCGGGGAACCTCATTCAAATTGACCTCGGATTTCAGAGGCTTTTGCATTGTTGTCAGAAAAGGCAGATACAAAGTATTGCCGTTTTCGTGGTTACGCCCGATCCAATAAGTTCCGAGATAGTGGTGAAAACCGTTCGGCGCATACATTTTGGCGAGGACAAATTCCATTTCTTCGCCGTATTGTGTCCAAGCCAGCTGGGCAGCCAGTTTGGCATGGAAAAAGGCTCGCAGGCGCAGCAATGTTTTACCAATGCCGGGGAGGTCAGCCACCATACAGCAAAGACCGTAAATTTCGATATATTCGCCGCTGCTGATCTCAACATAAGTCGGATGATAAATTTCGCTCAGATGCATGAAGTTTCTGTCGCCATTGAAAACCGGCAATGTCCGCAGGCCGTTTTCATCTTCAAACAGCCAGACAGGTGTACCCGGAAAAGAAGAATCATCACGGTCATAGACAATACACAGCCGCGGGACGGCATCAATGCCATTGTCAAGCAGAAACTCCTTAGCCATAAGATAATTGTCACAGGCGGCGAAACCAAACATGCGCCGGCAGAACCATAATTCCGGGAGCCGGGGCTGATAAAATAGTTCCGGCCGCGGCGGCTGGCAATCAAATATATCTTTTTGCAAGCGAGTCGTACTTTCTACCGGAGAAATTTGGTTCTTTTCCGGATTACGGTAAATAACCTTCATATGCGGTGTTTTTGTTTTCATATGTATGTTTTTAATAATTTAACAATCAGTTTAATTAAATTAATTAGACGTTATTGTGGAAATTTTGTCAATATAAAAATAAAGCTTTCCGGTGTATAAAAAAGCCCCGGAGACCGGGGCTTGGATAAATAAAGGCATTAAGCCGAAAATTTTTTTATTTTTCAGGGCCGGTTTTTTCTTTAGCGGCCATCCTGAAAAGATTATGGTTAATTTGGATAGTGCGGAAACTGTGGGACAGGCTGCCCTCCGGGATAATCTTTTTAATTTTGTTGATTTTATCACGTTCCGGCGAATAAAAATAGTCCAACCGTTTGGCAACGCCGTGGCTGCATTTTTGATAATAGGCGTTAATTGCATTTTGAGGGTGGCGCTGGCCGGTAAAGCGGCGTTCGGCATCATTTTCTGCCGCAACCAGTTCCTTAACACGGCGGGGATCCGCAGCATATTTTTCACAGTAATAGCCCAAAATCTGATGGGCGGTTTGCGGATCTTGCGCGCGGGTTCCGTATTGTTCTGATTTCCGGTAACCCAGCAGCTGGATATTAGCTTCAGTTTGCACGGCTCTTTTCTCATGCAGTTTAAGCGCTGCAAAAGGGCTGTGTTCTTCATCTGCAGGCTGATAATCATTATAAGTGAAAGGAATATCTTCAACGACATCTGATTTTATTGGGACGATTTTAGCCGGTTCTCCGGTAAGGCGGAGTTCTGCCGGGGAGTGTTGATTTGAAGCATTTTTCTGCATTTATAATCTCCAAGTTCTAAAAATATAATCTATTGTGGTTCTTCAGAAAAAAATTGTCCAGCAGATTTATGATATTTCACCAGAAATTATATAAGTATTGATGTAAAAGTTTCAAACTGGTCTTTAGAGCTGTAACTCAAATAAAAAAAGCACCGCTTTCTGCGGTGCTTTTTTGTAGTTCAGCGTACTTATTCAGCCGCTTTGAACTCAGCCATATGTTCAAGCAGGGAACGTTTTTCTTTAACATTTTCCTGAGCCTTATTCAACAAAGTTTCATAACGCTCGGGGTTCTGCTTGTTTACAATCTGGAAGCGGGTCTCGTTGGCCATATAGTCAGCCAGCGGTTTGGACGGCGCTTTAGAATCCAGCATCAGAGGAGCTTTGCCTTCTTTGATGTTTTCCGGATTGTAGCGGTAAAGCGGCCAAGAACCCGATTCAACGGCGGCTTTCTGGTGATCCAGACCGTCATTGAGGTTGAAGCCCTGGGCAATACAGTGCGAGTAAGCAATGATAATGGACGGGCCGTCAAAAGCCTCCGCCTCATTCATGGCTTTAATCACCTGGGTATCATTGGCGCCAAAGGCAACCTGGGCAACATAGACATTGCCGTAAGACATGGCAATCATGGCCAGATCTTTTTTCGGCAGGGCCTTACCGGCTGTAGCAAATTTGGCTGAAGCACCCATCGGGGTCGCTTTGGACTGCTGTCCGCCGGTATTGGAGTAAACACCGGTATCCATTACCAGGATATTGATGTTTTTACCGGAAGCAATGGCATGGTCCAGACCGCCGAAGCCGATGTCATAAGCCCAGCCGTCGCCGCCCAAAATCCAAACCGATTTTTTAATCAGGTAATCAGCCAGTTTATTAAGATGTTTGGCTTCCGGCGTATTGATGCCGGCCAGTTTATCACGCAGCTGTTTAACCAAAGCGCGCTGGTCATCGATTTCCAGGTCGGTTGCCTGAGGATTGTTCAGCAGTTTTTCGGTCAGATCGGCGCCGACTTTGTCTTTTAAGCCCTCAAGCAGGGTTTTGGCAAAGTGAGTCTGCTGATCGATTGAGAAACGCATTCCCAGACCAAACTCGGCGTTGTCTTCAAACAGCGAGTTAGCCCAAGCCGGACCATGGCCTTTTTCATCTTTGGCATACGGTGTGGTGGGCAGGTTGCCGGAGTAGATTGAAGAACAGCCGGTTGCATTGGCAACAACCATGCGGTCGCCGAACAACTGGGTCAGCAATTTAACATACGGGGTTTCGCCGCAGCCGGCGCAGGCACCGGAGAATTCGAACAACGGCTGAATCAGCTGGGTGGTTTTAGGCAGTTTCTTTTCAACTTCGGTCCGTTTGACATAGGGCAGTGTTTCAAAGAATTTCCAGCAGGCAACCTGTTCCTCGAGGTGGTTTTCAATATGATCCATATTGATTGCCTTGCGCTCGGGGTTGGCTTTATTTTTAGCCGGGCAGGCAGCTACGCAGATTCCGCAGCCGGTGCAGTCTTCAGGCGACATTTGCCAAATGAACTGTTTGCCTGCAAATTCTTTGCCTTTGTAGGGAGCTGACTTGAAGCCCTGAGGAGCGTTTTTCAACTCTTCTTCGCTGGCAACTTTCATGCGGATAACACCGTGCGGGCAGACCAGAGAGCATTTGCCGCATTGGATACAGGTATCAGGATCCCAAACCGGGATTTCGGTAGCAATGCAGCGTTTTTCGTACTGGGTCGTGCCGGTCGGCCAGGTTCCGTCAACAACCGGGGCGAAAGCAGATACCGGCAGTTCGTTGCCGCGGTCGGCGATAATTTCTCCGGTCAGTTTCTTTACAAATTCGGGGGCGTTTGCCGGAACCGGCAGAGCGCGGTGGAATTTGGACGTAACCTGAGAAGGATATTCAACCTTGTGCATATGAGCCAAAGAGGCATCAACAGCGGCAAAGTTCTTTTGAACAATGGCATCGCCTTTTTTGCTGTAGGTTTTCTTAATAGCATTTTTAATCTGGGCAATTGCCTCATCTTTGGGCAGAATGTTGGAAATTGCGAAGAAGCAGGCCTGCATAATGGTGTTAATGCGCTGGCCCATGCCGGTTTCGCGGGCAACTTCTACGGCGTTAATGGTGTAGAAGTTGAGTTTTTTATTGATGATTTCTTCCTGAACTTCAATCGGAAGATGATCCCATCCTTCCTCGGCTTTGTAAGCCGCCTTCAACAGGAAAGTAGCACCCGGTTTGGCAATTTTCAAAATATCAACTTTGGCCATGAACGGGAACTGGTGACAAGCGACAAAGTCGGCCTTATTAATCAGGTAGGCCGCTTTGATCGGATTGTCGGAGAAACGCAGGTGGGAAGTGGTCATCGAACCGGATTTGCGAGAATCGTAAACAAAATAGCCCTGGCCGTATTTACCGGCGTCTTCAGCAATAATTTTAATTGAGTTTTTGTTCGCACCGACGGTACCGTCTGCACCCAGGCCGTAGAAAACGGCACGGACAACATCTTTGCCCTCGGTATCAATATCATCACTGTAAGGCAGCGAGGTTTTGTTTACGTCGTCATTAATACCGACCGAGAAACCGTTAACCGGTTTAGCCGAAGCACCGTTATCATAAACGGCACGAACCATTCCCGGCGTAAACTCTTTAGAAGACAGGCCATACCGGCCGCCAAGAATACGGGGCATTGCCGCAATTTCATTATTGGCAAAAGCCTGGGTGAGGGTGGCAACCACATCGAGATACAGAGGTTCGCCGATAGAGCCGGACTCTTTGGTGCGGTCAAGAACATTGACAACCTTAACCGAGGCGGGCAGGGCTTTAATAAACGATTTCGACGGGAACGGACGGTAGAGGCGGACTTTTAGCAAGCCGACTTTGTAACCGTTGTTGTTGAGGTAGGTAATTGCCTCATCGACGGTTTCTGCGCCTGAACCCATAATAACGATAACCTGTTCGGCGTCTGCCGGGCCGACGTATTCGACGGTTTTGTACTGACGGCCGGAAATCCTGGCAAATTTATCCATTTCTTCCTGAACAATGGTTTCTACTTTATTGTAGAAAGGATTGCAAGCCTCGCGGCCCTGGAAGAAAACGTCGGGGTTTTGGGCTGTGCCGCGGATAACCGGGGCTTCCGGGCGCAGGGCATTTTCAGCGTTGAAAGAATAGTCAACGCCTTCCAGCATGGCGCGGAGATCGTCATCAGACAGCAGTTTGATTTTTTTGATTTCGTGCGATGTGCGGAAACCGTCAAAGAAGTGCATGAACGGAACGCGTGAGCGCAGGGTTGAGGTCTGGGCAATGGCGGCAAAATCATGCGCTTCCTGAACCGAGTTGGAAGCCAGCATGGCAAAACCGGTCTGGCGGCAGGACATAACGTCAGAATGATCGCCGAAGATGGACAGAGCATGATAAGCCAGAGAACGGGCCGCAACATGCATGACAAAAGGCGACAGCTCGCCGGCAATTTTGTACATATTGGGAATCATCAGCAGCAGGCCTTGCGAGGCGGTAAAGGTGGTGGTTAAGGCACCGGCCTGGATTGAGCCATGGCAGGCACCGGCGGCACCGGCTTCAGACTGCATTTCCTGAACCTCGGGAATAACCCCCCAAAGGTTTTTCTGTTTGGCCGCAGACCACGCATCAGCCCATTCACCCATCGGAGAAGACGGGGTAATCGGGTAGATGACGCAGACTTCATTCATGCGGTGAGCAACCGAAGCGGCGGCTTCGTTACCATCCATCATTTTCATCTTAACGTCAGACATATCGTATCCTTAATTTATGGTTAACACAAAAAAGGCCTTCAGATTAGACGGTTTTATGCCTGATCTGCCGGCCGGTATTCAATAGAATCTTTCTATGCGCGTTTTATAGCACGGTTAATTTTTAAAAACCAGCAAAAAATGACTTTCTTCCGCCTTTTAGTAGACTATTCATCCGGGAAACCGTTCTTTGGAGGAAAAGTTTTAAAATAGTTGAAGTTTGGAGGAGTTGATTTTATATTTATTGAAGTGCAATTAAAATTAAGGAGTTCTGATTATGAAAAAGATTTTTGCAGCAGCAGTTATGGGAGCCGCGGTTTTGGCGGCCGGCGTTGTCCGGGCAGAGTGGAATGTTGTTGAGGCGGCTAACAAAGTTCAGGCCAAATCTGACGAATTGAATGCCAAAATTGAAAATAAAAAAGCGGAAATTGCCCAGAAAAACGCCGCTCAAAAGGCTGAAGAGAATGCTAAAGCCCAAAAAAAACTTGATGAACTGAATGCCAAAAAAGCTGAATTTGAGCAGAAAATGAATGAGAAAAAGGCAGAGATTGCCAAGAAAAATGCTGATGAAAAAGCCGAGCAGAATGCCGAAACCCAGAAAAAAATAAACGACCTGAATGCCAAAAAGGCGGAGATTCAGAATAAACTGAGCGAAAAACAGGCAGAAATTGCCAAGAAACAGGCGGAAAGAGAGGCTGAACGGGTTCAGCGCCAAAAAGCTATTGAAGATGCCAAAGCGAGTGTCCAGAATAATTATAATACCTTAAAAGGTGCTCTCGGCGCAGAGTAAAGACAAAAGGCGCTTTGGGCGCAGCGTAAAAACGCTTGAGATTGAAGGAGCCTGCGGGCTCCTTTTTGTATACGGAAAAAACTGAGGCGGAGGGGCGGTCTTTTTTTGTGGGCGAAATTCTAAAAAACTATTGATTCTTGGCTAAAGATGTTTTATTGCTAATAGTGCCTTTGCAGGTATAGTTCAACGGTTAGAACGCGAGCTTCCCAAGCTTGTGATGCGGGTTCGATTCCCGTTACCTGCTCCAACTTCACCAGGGTTTGTTGTCGCAGACGGGAATAGAGCTTGGGCATCTAAGCTCATTGCGGTTGCTGCCGCGGCCCTTATTCGCTAAGATGTTCCCAAGATTTTGCAGAGAAAAAACCGGTGATGACCGGTTTTTTCCTTAGCAATTCCGTTACCTGCTCCAACTTCACCAGGGTTTGTTGTCGCAGACGGGAATAGAGCTTGGGCATCTAAGCTCATTGCGGTTGCTGCCGCGGCCCTTATTCGCTAAGATGTTCCCAAGATTTTGCAGAGAAAAAACCGGTGATGACCGGTTTTTTCCTTAGCAATTCCGTTACCTGCTCCAACTTCACCAGGGTTTGTTGTCGCAGACGGGAATAGAGCTTGGGGGCGTTTTTTTATAAAGGCTTGATTGAATCCGGGTGGGTCTTAGTGAGGAGCTGCCCGGGTGAAGGGGTGAGAGATTTTATAAAAAAACACCCCGGCTTTTTAATAAAGCTGAGGGTGTTTAAATATTTTTAAAGTCCGTATGCGCTTAAGCAGTATACGAACAACACACCTTTTTGGTTTTTTAAAGGTGCACATTGGATGATATGTTCATCCCAACTGTTCCAGCCAGTTGCGAGTGCCCTGACACCAATACGGTGGTTTAACCAAAAAGATACATTATTGACCGCGGACAGCCGTTCACGCAGATCTTTGTTTTCAAGAATCTGGTTAAATTCATCCACAGACATCAATCTTTTTTGGTCGTTGGTCATGTTAAAGGCCGTCTGCCAATCAGCAGATGTTTCCACTTCAACAGAACAGGCCAATTTTTTTTCAGCATCAAATACAATAGCAATTGTATGTGCCGCTGGGGTTGAAGATAAATAATATTTTCCATCTTCACAGATTAAAAACTCTCCTGTTTTCATAATATTTTTTTTAAGTTAATAATTTGTTTTGAATTTTATGCATATCACAAAATTGGACAAAAGTAAAGATAGAATTTTTCTTTTAAAAATTTAAGTTTATCACTGTTATTAATATATTGAATTAATAATTTTTCTTCGTTGTAATATCTTTTGACACAAAAACTGAAGATTTGTCCCTGCAGGCAAAAATAAAAATTGAGGCCGGGTGTTTAAAAATTTGCAGTACGGCGTTGTTTATAATTGATATATTGAAAAGATCAGCGCTGAGGAAGTTTTTTAGAAGACTATTAAAAAAAATCCCCGGTGAAGGGGATTTTTTATTCAGGCAGGAAGCGGGCCTTTTAATTAGTGTTAGTGCTGACCATTTGGTTGGAGCAAATGTAGGCTATATTGTCATTGCTTCCGGCAACACTGGTGTTGTACAGATAACATTTCTGTGTACAATTTGATGTCGATGTTGAAGAAACTTGAATATAAGAATTTATCGCGTCCTGGCACATAGGGGTGTTGCTGTCCCAATAAACATTTGACAGGCATTTGCTGACAGCTTTTCCATCGCAGGATATTGCATTTACCGGAGTTGTTCCGGTCAGGCAAAATGTTGAGCTTCCGCTGGTGAAACCCACGTTCTCAACCAGAAAATCATGGTTCAGGGTGCATGTCGTGGAGGGATCAGTGGGGGTCGTTGTTGTGGAGCATGAGCTGTAGCTCAGGCAACCGTTACTGGCCTGCAGTTGGAACCAGGTTCCGCCGCTGCAATTGGGAAATGTCGACGTTGTACAGGTGGGGGTCGATGTTTTTCCATACTTAATGCCGCAGCTGGTAAACATCTGCGTGGTTACAGACATATTTGCGTTTAATACATACCATAATCCTTCAGCCGTCGGAACTTTGCAGGTGCGCTGATAAGATTTGCCGCAGCTGCTGAGTGTTTGGGTAACGGTGGTTGTCCCTCTTTCGCCGATAGTTTTAATCGGTTTCATGGTTGATCCGGTAATTATAGTCGGCATCGTTGTGACATCAATTGATGTTGTTTCTGAACCATCAACTGTGCATTTGAAGTAAGTGGTTCCATCGCAGCTGATTTTAAATGTGATGGTGCCGCTGCAATTGACGGGCTGGTTATTTTCCCAGCTCATATAGTCGGTGGTAATCATAGAAGCGCAAGATGAGGACGGGGTGTCGGGGATTGTTGACGGAATCGAGGTTGATCCGGTGTAGGCAATCTCAGTCCATCCGGCATTGGCCGCGGGAATATAGCAGCAACGGGTATATTTCCAACCGCAATTGCTGTCGCGTTCGTCAGAAATAACGGTATAAGGGTTCTCATAACCATAGGTATTGCTTGTGGTTGCACAAGAGGTTGTCGACGGTGTTGTCGTGGGCGTCGAGGTCGAAGTTGACGTCGAAGTCGTAGATGATGTTGTCGGCGTTGTTGTTGACGGTGTGGCGGTTGACGTTTGGGAACCGGTGTTCCAAACACTGCCCACGGCAGAGAAGCCATCGCTGCTTTCGTAGAGTTTGCAGTCACGGCGGAAATACTTTTCGCAAGACTTAAAGTATTGGAGAGTCAGACTGTATTTCGCGGGGGTGCTTCCCGTCGTATCGGTTTGGAGAATTCCGCCCGTGGGGATAACTGGGGTAACCGTTACCGCATCTGGCGAAAAATACAGAATATCGCTGGCATTGACCTGATTCCAGCCATAACCTGCTTTCGGGGTATAACAGGTCCGCTGGTAGGTGACGCCGCAGCCATTGGAATAATTTTCGGTATTGCTTTCCTGATAAACATTTGTTGTTGTGGGAGCGCAGCCGGAAGGAACCGCCGTTGCGGTTGAGGACGTCGTTGTTGACGGTGTCGTTGTAGATGGCGTCGTCGCAGATGGTGTCGTCGTAGACGGCGTGGATGTTGAAGTGGAGCTGGCAGGGGCGCTTGACACGGTCCAGCAGTCGCCCTCCGGTTGGGTGCAAACTTTTTCTTCACATTCAATACAAACATCGCTACAGCCGGTTTCTGTAGAATAGGTTTTACAACCGTAGTCACAGTTTATGGAAGTCGGACAGCTTTTTGCTTTACATTCAATACAAACGTCCGTACAGGCGGCTTCTTTAGAATAGGTTTTGCAACCGTAGTCACAATCTATCGAAGCCGGACAGCATTCCATACAGACATTCGCGCAGCCAGAACCAGGAACAGTGGCATAAGCAAGAGCACATTTGCTTTCATTGCAGGTAACTCCGGTCGGGCAATCTCCGCATTTGGTACAATAGCCACCGCAACCGCTTTGAACCGTTTCAGCCGTTTGAGTGCAATACTGGCTTGTTCCGCAGGTTACTTCAGTTGGGCAGGCGGTTCCGGTACAACGGAAATAGCTGCTGTCGGCCGGGCAGTATTCGGTACTTTGGCCGTTTTGGCAGTTCGGGGTGCCGAGAGTATAACCACTGCAATTGGCTATACAGCCGTTTTCAATGGAACCGGTCTGAATATAACCGGATTTACAGCTGCAAGCAGAATAGCACATCAGGCTTGATGTCGGGTTAGAACTTTGGCAAACGGCATTGGCCGGAATGGAAGCCAGCAAGCCATAATCGGAACAGGTTAATGTGTTCTGGGCGGAGCTGTCCTCCTGGGTGCGGCCAGTCAATCCGGCCTGCCAGTCTGGCAAAAACCAAGTGGCTGCTATTTTAAAAGAAGGCTCCGATACAGCAGGCGGTGTGTTGTGTGTGTATGAGCGGGCAGGAGGAACAGCCGCAGCATTCCAGCTGTATCCAAAGGCAATTACTAAGGCAAGAATTACTGTTCGCATGGTTGTTCTCCTGTTTTATGCTGTATCGGAACTACCTATCAGTATATATTAATTTTTGACAATCATCAACAATTTTTTATAGAGGATGGACTAAAAATAAAATCAGAAAAAAAGCCGCTTTTAAAGGCGGCTTTTAGAAAAATGTCTGATTTACATTGCTTTGAAGTTTGGTTCGATGTGAATGACCACACGGCGGTTTTTTATCCGGTTTTGGGGGATGACTTCGCCGAAAGCATCGTGGTTGGGATATTTGGGGGCGTTATCATACATGCCGCTTACTTTGAGGCGGATCCGGGCTATGCCGCGTTCTTCCAAAAAATTGGCGATTGCCGAGGCCCGGGCGGAAGAAAGCTCCCAGTTGCTGGGAAATTGCTCGCTGGAAAATTTTTCATCACTGGTATGGCCTTCAATACTGAAATTAAAAGCGGCGTAGCGTTCTGACTGCAATGTTGCGGCAATTCTTTTCAGCACAGGAATGGCTTCAGGGCGTATTTTGGCTGATCCGTAGGCAAAAGTGAGCGCATCGGTCAGTTCAAGGACAACGCCCTGCGTGTCGCTGCCTAAGGCAATATCTTCTTCGGCATTCATAGACTGGATATCATCGGCCAGTTCCATCATCATCATTTCAATCGGACGGGTGACTTCTTTTTTGCCGATGCTTTCGTTAAATCCGGCCTGAATCATTTCAAATTTAGCGACATCAAATTTGGAGACCGACAACATCATGACAAAGAAGCACAGCAGCAAAGTCACCATGTCGCCATAAGTGGACATCCAATCTTCGTCAATTTTACTTTCCGGACGTTTAGGCATGAATTTTTCCTTTAGTTTCCGTTGTTGGAAGTTCCGGCCGAAGGGGCAGCATTTTGCGCGGTGTTTAAACTTTCGCGGCTGAGGTCGCGGTCAATCAGGAACTGTTCGGCAACCTCGACAAAGGAATTGATTTTATCTTGAATATACCGCGGGCTTTTACGTTCCGCGAGCAAAACCAATCCTTCCATCTCGAGGTTGTTTTTAAAGATGGTCATATCATTGCGGGCTGCAATTTTGGTACCGATCGGAATCATGATCAGGCGGGCCAGCACGATACCGTAAAATGTCGTAATCAGCGCCACGGCCATGCTGGGGCCGATGGCGGTGGGGTCTGCCCCCATGGAACCCAGCATGATAATCAGGCCGATCAGGGTGCCAAGCATACCAAAAGCCGGCGCATCGCCGCCCATCTTTTTCAAAGCCTCAACAGGGTGGCGGAGACGTTCGGCCTCGGCGTCGATCATCTGGGTCAAAATTTGTTTGATTTCCGTGCCGGTATAACCGGTAATAACCAGGTCGGCACCATAAGCAAGAAAAGGATTATCGTTGCGCAGGGGCTCGGTAATTTCATTTTCCAAGCCCTGAAGGCCGTTTTTCTGAATAATATACCCCCAACGGACAAGTCGCCCGATTTCATCTTTGAGGGAACTTTCCGAATCGCGGTGGCGGTGAAATGATTGAAAAATAAGCCGGAGGGCATGCATGGAGGTTTTGAGTTCAAAGGAGATGAACAGCGTGACGAGCGTTCCTCCGAAGACGATGATAATACTGGGCAGGTTGATAAAAATCAAAGGTTGGTCGGTCGATGTCAGAATCGATCCGATGACAACTGCAATACCGGCCAAAAAGGCAGCCAACATACTAATTGACATTGCTATTTCCTTCAAACGTTCAATACCATAACCAAAAGTGTATCACGGCAAGCGTTAAAATTCTATTATTTTTTGATTTTAAAAATAACAAAATCCTCTGCCGGGCGTTTTCAATACGGCAGAGGATCAAGGTTTGAGGTTTTATAAAAATTTATTTTTTGCCGGGTTTGACATAGGCCTGGGCAGCGTGCTCTTCGCAGTAAGTCTGGCCGATGCGGACTTTTTTGCCGCAAAAATGAAAATTCTCGTCTTTCGGGTCGCCGACCGGCCACCGGCAGGTGTGGTTATCCAATTCCGTCAGCCCGACATTGCCGCCGCTGTTTTTGGCAGGGCAGGCTTTGGGAGCCGGTGCGGGAGATGCTTTCAGCTCGGGTTCAGGCTTTTTTTTTGCAGGAGCTGGCGCTGTTTCGGCCGCGGGTTTGGCGGATTTTTCCGGTGCAGCGGCTTTAACTTCTTCCTCGTCTTTTTTCTTAATCGGAGAAGGGCGGCCGGACAAGCCTAAGCGATGGACTTTGCCGACGATTGAGTTTTTGGAAACATTCAGGCGTTTGCCGATTTCGCCGGTGGTCAGACCTTCTTTCCACATTTTGCGCAGTTCTTCAACCATTTGTTCAGTCCATGCCATGCGTTTTCTCCTTTGTAAAAAACGGTTTAACTACTGCGATAGTAAGGCAATCTTGCCCGCGAGTCCAGCGTAAAATGAATTTATCACTTCTTTTTTAGATTTTTTTAGATTATATTATCGGCATATTCATCAACCGTGGAGAAAAATATGAAAAATAAATATGTGACTTTAGCCGCTGCGGCGGGATTGTGTCTGGCTCCGTTCCAACTTCGGGCGGAGGAAATTAATGTCAGCCCCGACAAAAATGCGTCAATGAAAGTTAGTATTTATAATCAGAATCTGGCGCTGGTTAAGGATACGCGCCAAATTGAGCTGAAAAACGGTACCTGGAGCGTGGCTTTTGAGGGCGTTGCCCAGCAGATGCAGCCTGAAACCGCATTGCTGCAGGGAGACGGGGTTAAAGTTCTGGAACAGAATTATGAATACGACCTGCTGACCCCGGGCAATATAATTGAAGAGTCCATCGGGCAGAAAGTCAAAGCGGTGCGGGTTAATCCCTCCAACGGCGACTTGATTATGGAACAGGCGGAAATTGTCAATAACAATTACGGCAAGCCGCTGTTAAAGATGAAATACGGCGTGGTTGACGATTTTCCCGGCTGGGTGGCTTTTGACAATCTGCCGGCGAATCTGCGCCTGAAACCGACCTTGGTGGTCAAACTGGAAAACAGCCAGGAGCTGACCAAGGATCTGACCCTGAATTATCTGACCGGCGGATTGAACTGGTCTGCCAATTATGTGGCGGAACTGGGCAAAGATGACACTCTGGATTTGCAGGGCTGGGTAACGCTTAACAACCAGTCCGGTGCCGATTATAAAAATGCCGAAGTCCAGCTGGTGGCCGGAAATGTTCAGTCCGGCACCGCCGTGACGCCAATGCCGGTTATGCCGCGGGCTAACCTGATGATGGCAAAAGGCATGGCTGCAGAGACGGCGATGGACAGCGTGAGCCTGCCGGCGCAGAATCTTGCCGATTACTATCTTTATACGCTGCCGGAAACAACTGATATTATGGATAAGCAATCCAAGCAAATCAGCCTGATGAACAAACCGGGCGTTAAATTTACCCGTTTGTACCGTTTGCAGTCGCCGTTGTCGCTGTACTGGGGGAATAATGACGGCGAATTTGAGCGGGCGCGGCCTTCTCTGATTTATAAACTTACGAATAATGCCGAAAGCAACCTCGGTGAACCGCTGCCGGCGGGAACGATGCGCTTTTATGAAAAAGACAGTTCCGGCAACCTGCAGTTTACGGGGGCTTCCGAAATGGGACAGCTGGCTAAAGGCGAGACAGCGGAACTGGCTGTGGGCGAGGCTTTTGATTTATATGCCAAAGGAAAAGTCGTTAATATGCAGAAGCTTTCTGACAAGATGGTCGAATCGGAGGTTGAGGTGACTTTTCATAATGCCAAGAATACTGAACAGACGATTGAGTTTGAGCAGAGTTTTCCGGGCAGTGCCGAGGTGGTCAGCGAGAGTCTTCAAAGCACCAAAAACAAAGCGCGCAGCCTGAAGTGGGAAGTCAGCGTTCCGGCTGACAGCGACAGTGTCTTGAACTTCAAAGTCCGGGTGGTGCGTCTGTAAATGCATAAACTGGCAAGACTAACGGCGGTTTGGATAATGCTGGCAGCAATGCCGGCCCAGGCCGCCGTGGCCTCGCTGAGTGATTTTGACGGTGTTTATGATATTGAACTTGAAAATGCCAAACTTCCGACATTGGAAGAACTTCAGAAGGATTTTCAAGACTCTACACAGCTTTATGATACTCATTATACCAGCGTGTTTGATTTGGGAACGGTGTTTGATCCGGAATTTGCGGCAACCATTAAGACCTACGGGCGCAGCGAAAAACGTCTGAAATGGCCTGACGAGGAGGTTATTCTGGAGATTCTGGCGGCGGTTCCGGCATCCTGGTATGAGTATATCGGGCCGCAGCTGTTTGATATCCCGAATATGTCGGAAAAAATACTTAATCTGCCGGGGATTAAGGAAACCAAAAACAAATTTCCGTCCCGTGTGGCCAAACAGCTTCAGGATATTGAAGATCTGGAGTTTCTTTCCCCTTATTTGTATTATATGCTGATGCCGGAAATCTGGCCGGGGAATGACAATAATATTGAAGTTCCCAAAATGACGCCGGTCCGGGCCAAGGTTGTGTATGATGCCGGTTTTTACCGCGCGCTGCGCCGCCTGGTGCCGCCGGAGAATTATATGCCGGGAGCCAAAACAACACGGATTACCCGCAGCGATATGCGGACAATTCATCCGACTTCAGACAGTTTGCTGACTTCAACCGACGTGAAGGCTTTTGCGGCGACGATTATGCCGGTCGAGGAATGGGTCAGCCGCCCGGAAAACAAAATGGCACTGGTGCGGACTTCGGTTATGCTGCAAAACTACATAAACCGGAAAAATGATAAGGCGCCGGTTGCGGGGTTCCGGGAGGTGATCAGCCCGTGTTCCGCTCTAGTTGAAAAAGCAATGATTCTGGGAAAAGAGCGCGAACTGGCGAAATTAACCGCCGCGCAGGGATTTACCCTGACCGAGTGGGCCTATACCTGTGACAAAACCGTCAAGGCGTGGCGGCTGTCAAAGATTTCTTCGGGATTAATGCAGGCGCTGCGTTTGTATAAAAGCGGTTATTATGACCGGGAAATTGCAGCCTTGAGCCCGCGCAGCCAATATAACCGTTATGCCGGAATGGCGGCGGTTTTAGAGATGTATAAAGCGCCGCTTTCCGATGTGCTGGAAGTGCGTAAAAATGACAAGCTGCTTCATGACGAGTGGTTTAAGTATGATTTTGAAATCGGAGGGGTGCCGATCGGGCGACTCGATTAGAATCGGGCTTTATGAAGTTAGTGCTTTGTTTTTCCATTGAAAAAATATTTTTTTCTTGCAATCCGGATTTAAAGTCTGTATACCATCATAAAACTGGTTCAAATTTTATATAAAGGTTAAGAAAATGGCTCGTGTTACAGTTGAAGACTGCATTGATAAAATTCCCAACCGCTATGAACTGCTGATGGTTGCCGCACAACGCGCAAAAGACCTGTCGGCTGGCGCTCCTCTGACAGTTGCCCACGACAATGATAAAAATTCGGTGATTGCCCTGCGTGAAATTGCCGAGGAGACCGTCAGCATTGAAGAACTGCAGAAATCTCTGGTTATGGGACTGCAGAAATATGTTGAGGTTGAAGAACCCGAGGAAGAAGAACTGGAAATTCTGGCCGCTGAAAAAGAGCTGGCCGAACTGGATGATCAGTTTACCGGATTGCTCCCGCAGGCTGAACTGGATGATAATATGCAGGTTCACGGCAGCGATGACGATGTTCTGGATATGGACAGCGAGCTGGAAGGCGAGGGCGAAATCCCGCTCAGTGATGATGAAGATTTGGGTTTGGACGAAGGTTTCGGCGGCATGGAAGATGCCGGCGATGATTTTGAAGAAGAAAACTAAGCCCGACCTGCAATAATTATTGCAAGAAGAGTTCCGGAAGTTTAGACTTATTTAAGGAAAATATGTTAAGTCTAAATTCCGGAATTCTTTTTTGAGCGGAAATGACAATAAGTAAAGACGAGGCAAAATGTTAAGACAGTACGAACTTGTTGATTTGGTGAAATCTTATGACCCGGATGCGGATGAAGATGCCCTGAACCGAGCCTATGTCTTTGCGATGAAAAAACACGGCGCCCAGCTTAGAACCTCGGGCGATCCTTACTATTCCCACCCGGTGGAAGTAGCCGGTATTCTGACCAAGTTTAAGCTTGATTCAACCTCGATTATTGCCGGCCTGCTGCATGACACGGTGGAGGATACCGATACCACGGTGGAAGAGATCAAGTCGTTATTTGGCGAGCAGGTGGCGCAAATTGTTGACGGTTTGACCAAACTGGCCATGATTGAGCAGAAATCCGCCCATAACAAACAGGCGGAAAACTTCCGCAAGCTGCTGCTGGCGATGTCTGAAGATATCCGCGTGCTGCTGATTAAACTGGCTGACCGCCTGCACAATATGCGGACGCTGCATTTCTGCGCGCCGGAAAAAAGGATGCGCATTGCCCGGGAGACGCTGGATATTTATGCGCCGCTGGCCGAGCGTATCGGTATGCAGGAAGTTAAAAGCGAGCTGGAAGAAATTGCTTTTGCCGAACTGCACAAGGAAGCCTATGAGTCTATTAAAGCCCGTCTGAACTTTTTACGCGAACAGGGCAGCAATCTGGTGCCGAAGATTATTGCCGAGCTGCAAAAAGATATGGAAGAAAACGGCATTAAAGCCCAGGTTTCGGGACGGGAAAAAACGCCTTATTCAATCTGGCGGAAAATGCAGTCGAAAAATGCGTCGTTTGAGCAGTTGTCGGATATCATGGCTTTCCGGATTATTGTTGACGACGTGGCTTCCTGCTATCAGGCACTGGGAATTGTCCACAGCAAATACCATATGGTGCCGCGGCGGTTTAAAGATTATATTTCCACGCCCAAACCCAATGGCTATAAGTCTATTCATACCGGTATTATCGGGCCGGAAAATACCCGGATTGAGGTACAGATCCGCACGGCCGAAATGCATGAAGTGGCCGAAAAAGGCGTCGCGGCGCACTGGGCTTATAAGCAGGGTGAACGCGTCGTGGGCAAGAACTTCCGCTGGATCCGCGAACTGCTGGAGATTTTGGAACAGGCCTCTAATCCCGAAGAGTTTTTGGAAAATACCAAGCTGGAAATGTATAATGACCAGGTGTTTTGTTTTACGCCCAAAGGCGATTTGATCGGATTGCCGATTAATTCGACTCCGGTAGATTTTGCTTATGCGGTTCATTCCTCCGTGGGCGATACCTGCGTGGGAGCCAAGATTAACGGCGAAATCCGCCCGCTGCGGACTATTTTGCAAAACGGCGACCAGGTGGAAATTTTAACCTCCAAGGCCCAGCACCCTTCAACCGAATGGGACCGTTTTGTGGTAACCGGAAAAGCCAAGGCCGCTATCCGCCGCTATGTCCGCCAGTTTAAGCGCGATCAGTTCATTACCCTGGGCCAGCAGCTGCTGGAGCGGACTTTTAAAGGCGAAAACCTAGAGTTTAATGAAAAAGCGCTAGTAAACGTTTTTCCTAATTTTGAGGCCGAATCGATTGATGATATTTATGCCAAAGTCGGCGAAGGGCTGGTGACGGCCTGGGATGTCATGAAAGCGGTTTATCCCGGTTATAAACAATCAAAACTGGAAAAGGTGGTTAAGCCGCTGAAGTCGGTTTTCGGCAAGAGCGTCAGAAAAGACAAGGCTAAGGGCGAGCCCCTGAAAATCAAAGGACTGATTCCGGGGATGGCGGTGCATTTTGCGGGCTGCTGCCACCCGCTGCCGGGAGACCGGATTGTGGGAATTGTTACCACCGGAAAAGGCGTGGCGGTTCATACAATTGATTGCAAGCTGCTGGAAAAATTTGCCGATGAGCCGGAACGCTGGCTGGATATTTCATGGGGCGAGGCTGCTGATGAAGGCCCCCATGTCGGCCGTCTGAAAATTATGCTTGCCAATGAGCCGGGATCTCTGGGAGACTTGTCTAACCTGATTGCGCGCAACAACGGCAATATCAGCAATCTGAATATTGTGAACCGTACCGTCAGTTATTTTGAACTTCTGGTGGATGTGGAAGTGAAGGATCTGAAACATCTGACCGATATTATTGCCGCACTTAAAGCGAGTAAAGTGGTGTCGTATGTGTCGCGCTCCGTTCAGTAACGGGAAACTCATATAGCGGATGCCTAAAGCGATTTTTTGCGGGCTCGGAAAATTCATGTACTTCTTTGTACACTAAAATTTTCCTCGCCTTAAAAATCACTTTATTCATCTCACTCTCCGAGTTTCTTCACATTTGGTAATGTAAAAGCTGATTTATTTTAAGAGGGATTCATGTTTAATCGTCGAAATAAAATATCCTGGACGACCAAGCTGAAAAATCTGATTTGGCCGGAAGGCGGATGGAAGCGCTACGGCCAGTATCTGCTGCTGCGGCTGCACCGCCTGAAAGGAACGCCTCAGACAATTGCGGCGGGTTTGGCCTGCGGCGTGGCGATTTCTTTTACGCCGTTTGTGGGGTTTCATTTTGTGCTGGCGGCAGTGACAGCCTGGATTGTCGGCGGCAATATTTTTGCATCGGCTTTGGGAACCGCGGCCGGAAACCCCTGGACATTTCCGTTTATCTGGCTGTCGGTGCTCTACACCGGGCGCAAAATTCTCGGCGCGGCGGCCGGAGCCGTGCAAGTGGATTTTATCAAATTTTTCGAGCGGGCTTTCCATGCCCTGATGACCTTTGATTTCCACCTGTTTTTTCAGGATATCTGGCCGATTTTATGGCCGATGATGGTGGGGTGCATTCCTTTTTATATTGTTTCCTGGGCGGTGACCTATTATCTTGTAAAGAAAGCGCTGGAAAAAGTATCGGCCGCCCGGCAGAAACGGCTGGAAAATAATTTGGCAGCACAGCAAAAGAAAGATGAAAAATGATATACGGACTGGGAACAGATATCATCAACATTGAACGGATTGCCAAAACGCTGGCAAAATTCGGCGCCCGGTTTACGGAGCGGACGTTTACGGAAAATGAGCAGGCGGAAATAGCCGCGGAAACCGGCGAGGCCGGGCGCAGCGCGCGGGCGGCCAAGTTTTTTGCAGCCAAAGAGGCGGCGGTAAAGGCTTTGGGAACCGGATTCCGCAACGGTATCGGCTGGCGGGATGTTGAGGTCAGCCATGACGAGCTGGGCAAACCGCTGCTGAAATTCAACGGTGCCGCGGCTGCCAGACTGGCTTCTGCCGCTCAGGGAAAAACGGCCGTTCTTCACCTGTCGCTGAGTGATGATTATCCGGTGGCGACGGCAGTGGTTATTATTGAATTTTAGGGTTGTGAAATATAAAAATATGTATATGATGGCAGCAACCAGGCTGATGAAATATAAACGGAATTGAGGAAACAGATGGATAAAGAGGAAAGCTTTTGGGATACTTTGAAGACGGTTTTTTATGCAATTTTGATTGCCATATTAATCCGTACGGTTTGGTTTGAACCGTTTAAAATTCCTTCCGGTTCGATGTATCCGACCCTGTATGTGGGGGATTATCTGTTTGTTTCCAAATACACTTACGGCTATTCCAAACATTCGCTGCCGTGGAGCCTGCCGCTGTTTGAAGGGCGTGTTTGGGAAGATGCCCCGCAGCGCGGTGATGTGGTTGTCTTTAAGTATCCTGCCGACAACCGCACCGATTTTATCAAAAGGGTTATCGGGCTGCCCGGAGACAAGATTAAGCTGGAAAAAGGGCGTCTTTTCATTAACGGCCGGATGGTCGAAAGAGAACAGGTTGATGATTTTGTGCTGCGGACGCCTTACGGGTCTGCTGAGCGCTACAAGCAATATATCGAAACGCTTCCGGGCGGTGTCAAACACCGGGTGCTGGAAATTTCGGACAATGAACAGCATGATGACTTTGAGGAGCTGGAAGTTCCTGCCGGCAATTATTTTATGATGGGCGACAACCGTGACCGCAGTGATGACAGCCGGGTCAGCGTCGGCTTTGTTCCGGCGGAGAATCTGGTCGGCAAAGCGCGTTTTCTTTTCTTCTCTCACAACGAAGATCAGGAATGGTACAAGCCCTGGGGGTGGCCCAAGAAGATACGCTGGTCGCGCCTCTTCAATAAAATCCAATAGAAGAGGCCGTATAACGGGCGCCTAATACAGATTTTGCGGGTCGAAAGTGTCCTCATGTACTTCTTTGTACACTCCGGTACTTTCGCCCTCAAATCTTATTATCCGCCGCATTCTCCGGCCTCTTTACAAAATGGAATTTTAGGTAGAAGTTATGAATGATTTAGAGCAAATCTTAAAACATCAATTCAAAAATCCCCGACTGCTGGAAAAGGCATTGACCCACAGCAGCGTTAACTCGCATGTGGATGCCAATTATGAGCGGCTGGAGTTTTTGGGAGACCGGGTCTTGGGCGTTTCCATCGCTTCTTTGTTATACAAGCTGTTTCCCGCCGAGCCGGAGGGCAGTTTGTCGCAGCGGTTTACCGGGCTGGTTTGCAAAGAAACCGTGGCACAGGTGGCGCTGAGTCTGAAGCTTAATGAATTTATGAAAGTCAGTGGCGAAGAAATCCGCAGCAATGAAAATGTGCTTTGCGATGTCTGCGAGGCGGTTATCGGCGCTATTTATATTGATGGTGGCGTTGAAGGGGCCATCAATTTTGTGAACCATCATTGGCGTGATTTGATTGACCGCAATATTGAGCCGCCGAAAGATACAAAAACCCGCTTGCAGGAGAAGGCGCATATTAAAGGGCTGGGAGCGCCGGTTTACCGGCTGGTCAGCCGCGAGGGCAGCGAGCATGAACCGGTTTTCCATATCGGCGTGTCACTGAACGGTATGCCGGAACAGGTGGGCGCGGGAAAAAATAAAAAGCTGGCGGAATTTGACGCGGCGGCCAAAATGCTGGAGCTTATCGGCGAATGAGCGAGGAAAAAGAACATAGCGGAAACGGAGCCGGCGGGGGGCAGGCAGCCACGCGCTGCGGTTTTGTGGCTTTAATCGGCGCGCCGAATGCCGGAAAATCAACGGTCACCAATAATTTTGTCGGTTCTAAGGTGTCGATTGTGTCGCCTAAGGTCCAGACAACCCGGACGCTGGTTAAGGGCATTGGCATTTACGGCAAAACACAGATTATTTTTCTGGATACGCCGGGCATTTTTAAGCCCAGGCGGCGGCTGGACAGGGCTATGGTCGGTTCGGCCTGGGGCGGCGTGAAAGATGCCGATATCACGGTTCTGGTGGTTGATTCCCGGCGGGGCTTTGATGACGAAACCCGGAGTATTGTTGCCAAGCTGAATAAAGCTGAAATTGAGGCGGTTTTGCTCTTGAATAAAATTGACTTGGTGGCTAAGGAAAAACTGCTGGGGTTGAGCGCAGCCCTCAACCAGGCCGGAAAATTTAAAGAAACTTTTTTTGTTTCGGCGGAAACCGGGCAGAATATGGATGATTTTTATCAGTATCTGGCGGATCATCTGCCGGAAAGCCCCTGGTATTATCCCGAAGAGCAGATGTCTGATATGCCGCTGAAGATGCTGGCCTCGGAAATTGTCCGCGAAAAATTGTTTATGTATCTGCACCAGGAACTGCCTTATGCGGTGACGGTGGAACCGGAATTATGGGAACGCCGTGAAGACGGTTCAATCCGCGCGGAAATTACCATCTATGTGGAGCGGGACAATCAGAAGGTGATTGTGCTCGGCAAGGGCGGGGCGATGATTAAGCGTATCGGCCAGGCGGCCAGGAAAGAGATTGAAGACCTGCTGGAAGAGCGTGTCCATTTGTTCCTGTTTGTGAAAGTGCGTGAAAACTGGCAGGAAGACCCGGCGCGTTATGCTGCCTGGGGTTTGGATTTTAAAGCTTAAATTTGTCATTTTGTCTATTTACTTTGTTGTGAAAAGATGCTATAGTTCAGACATTAAGAGAAATTTTTATGTTTGGATTATGTGAGTATAGATGAAATTTTTGCAATGATTCGAATGTAAGAATTTCTCTTTTTAACTAAGTAAAATAAACACCATGACAACAAAACAAGAAATCGAAAGTGCAATCCAGCAGCTGGGCGGCCTTTCCAATTTAGGAAATTTGAGCAGAAAACAGTTAATCGAAATGTATCATCTGCATATGCAGCTGTTATATTCAAACGATGCTGAAGATCCGCAAAAATTTCTTGAATATGTTGAGTGGTGTGTGCGTAAACTGGACAAGATCAACGGAGCCTATAATCGTGTGGTGGGCAAAGAGGTTGATTTATGGCTCCAGTATAGAAAATAAAAGCCGATTTTAGCCATGACGCTTTTGAACCGTGACGCTGTGACAGCGCCGCGGTTTTTTTATGTTGAAAAAAGACGGATAACCGTTAAACTGAGGCAGAATCAGGAGAATGTTAATGACAAAGACTTTTTATTTTTTCCGCCACGGCGAAACCGAACTTAACCGCCAGAAACGCTGGCAGGGCTCGGGTATGAATTATGACCTTAACGAAACCGGGGTGCAGCAGGCGCAGGACCTGGCCCAAAAATTAGAGGGCAAAGGTTTGGAGGTTATTTTCTCCAGCCCTTTAATCAGGGCAAAGCATACGGCGGAGGAAGTTGCCAAAAAACTGGGTATAGAAGTTATTGAACGCCCGAATTTGCGCGAGTGTTTTTATGGTGTTGCCGAAGGACAGCTCATCAGCGATTTGAAAAGCGAGTATCCGGAGGTAGTCAGGCGTTGGAACAAGTCCGGCGAAAAGGACTGGACACTGCGCTTTCCCCAAGGGGAAAGCAAGGGCGAGGTTCTTGACCGGGTCTGGGCCGAGGTGGAAAAACTGGCGGCGGAACCGTATCAGACGATGGGATTGGCGATTCACGGCGGCACCATGGCGGTTTTGCTGAATTATCTGGGCTATGGGTTTGAAAAAATTCCCAACTGCGCGGTTTTCCGCATGGATTATGAAAACGGCAGCGGCCGGGTTGCCGGAAATATTTTTTAGGCTGAGGATTGCAAAAAGCCCGGCAGACATTATATATCAGCCATCGTTAATATTTATCAGGAGATGGCAATGTTAAAATCCAAGCTATTGGCGGCGGTTTCAACCGTGTTGATTATGGCCGGGTGCACCAGTTTCGGCGAATGTCCGCTGTCGGCATCTTATTGCGGCACTTTTGAGGGGACGCTTCCGGCGGCCGATGCGGCGGGAATTAAAACCACCCTGCGGCTTAACCGCGACAGCAGTTTCAGCGAACGTTCGGTTTATATCGGCAAACCCGACGGTGTCTTTTATGAAAAAGGCACTTACAAAATTGTCGGCAATGTGGTGGAACTGCACTTAAACGGCGGCGAGCGCAATTATTACCGTATCGAAAACAACCAATTGCGGCGTTTGGATATGCAGGGACAGCCGATTACCGGCGCTTTGGCGGATAATTATGTGTTGATCCGCACCGCCCCATGCCGGTAAAAGGAGGTATAATGGGCGCCTAATACAGATTTTGCGGGACGAAAGTGTCCTCACGTACTTCTATGTACGCTCCGGTACTTTCGCCCTGAAATCTTATTATCCGCCTCATTCTCCCTCCCTTTACAAAACATGGGTAATGGCCGACTAATACAGAAATGTCGGGACAGCCGCTCATGTCATTTACTTATTTGTAAACTCAATCGCGGCTGCCCTAATTTCTTATTATTCGTCTCATTCTACGGGCTTTTATGTGAGCCGTTATGTGACTGTTTTATACCCCTATTCCAGACGGTAGGCTTCCGGAATCAGGTTTTTATTAAAATAAGCCATCAGGAGGCAGGCGTCATCGAGCGAGAACTCGCTGTGGTTATCCTCGTCCTCCATGGTTTTAATCCTTTCCGCCGGGATACCCGTTGCGGCAGAAAGTTTTTCCAAAGTATAATGGTGAAATTTGCGCTGTTGCTGCAAAATGCCGCTCCAGATGCGCAAAAACCAAAATTTGGAATCTTCGGCCTGTTCGCGGCGCAGTTTTTTATTGCGGTTTTCATCGACATAATCCATTGCCGGATGAAGCTGAAAGCCGAAATAATTCACCAGCTGAAAATATTTCCAGAGGTTTTTGCAGCGTCCGCGTTCCAGCTGCAGAAGTTCCGCCGTGCCGGAAAGGCCGTTTTGCTCGGCGATAGTCCTTGCCGGCAGGCGTTCCTGCTCGCGCGCATATTTAAGCAGCTGTCCCAGCTCGTGCCGGATGCGAAAAAATTCTTTTTTCGGGCTCAGGGGCGGTTCGTCCGGGAAAGCGGCGGAACAGCCGGTTTCGGATTGCAGGGTTAATTCTTCGCTCATGCGTTTTCCTCCTGGTTAAAGAGGGCGTTTTCTTCCCTGGTGAGGTTGATGAACTTAATCACCGGGCGTTTACCATAATAGCGGCACATTTTAAATAAGGGGAAAATGCAGTCAAAATATCCCTGTTCAATTTTTTGGACGCCGTTGTTGGTCCGCAAATCGAGCGCTTCCTGCACTTCCTGCGCCGTTTTTCCGGCATCTCTCCGCAACAGGCGGAAACTGAATCCGACATCGCGTTTGAAACGGATAAAATCATTATAAAAAGCTTGTCTTTTTTTACTCATTTTTTTAGCTCCATAGGATTGTTAAAAACAAACCGCCTTTTTGAAAAAACAAAAAAGCGGAGGAGCTACTAAACTGCACAAGTACAGTCCCGCTTATTCGAGCCGAAGCCTTATATCGCGGACTCCTCCTATGGAGGAACTTGTGGATGATGTTTAGTAGACACCACAGCCGTCTCCGGCTGCAAGGTGTATATTAGCAGAATAAATTTAAATTGCAATCAAAATTTTTTTTTGCGGGAGCGGGTGGAGACCCCTTGACGCGGGCAAAGCCCGCGAGGAATAACCAATCCCTGTCAAGCCTCGGGCGGAGCCCGTCCAGGCATCTGTAAAAAAGATGTTCCTTTTGTGGGAACAAAAGGAACCATCCCGAACCCTAAGTCAATATTGCTGTGTTGGTTTGTGAATAGCCCCCTTGATGAGAACCGGCATTCTCGAAAGGTGACGGGGGAAGAAACCTTTGGGAGGGATGGGTAAAGCGGAGGAGCTACTAAACTGCACACATACAGTCCCGCTTATTCGAGCCGAGGCCTTATCTCGCGAACTCCTCCAATTCATATTATAATTGTTTATGATTAATTTAGAATGAATATTTTTAGGCGAAGGTTGTAAAAAGGCGGAGAGCGGTTTTTAAAAAATTGGCACGACTTTTGCATAGTGATTGGCAACAAGTTTTAATTATCCAAAACTATTGGGGAGAATATAATGGATAATACCAATTACATCGCGTTGTCGCGGCAGATGGCCTTATGGAAGCAGATGGACATTGTTTCCAACAATATGGCCAATATGAATACCTCCGGGTATAAGCAGGACGACGCGGTTTTCACTTCTTTTATGGTTCAGACGCCGGAGGCTCAGGGTATCGGCCGGGTGCCGCTGTATTTTACCGAAGATTACGGCCAGTGGCAAAACTTCAGCGAGGGCGCCATCAGCGTGACCGGCAATACTTTTGACGTGGCGATTAAAGGCGATGCCTTTTTCTGCGTGGAAACCGATGCCGGCGAAATGTATACCCGCAAAGGCCAGTTTTCGCTGGACGGCAACGGCATGCTGGTTACCAATGACGGCGCCGCAGTTTTGAGCGAAGACAACCAGCCGTTCTTTTTTGCACCGGGCGAGGGGGAAATCACCATCTCGGAAGCCGGCAATGTTTTGACTGAAAACGGCATTATCGGCCGTTTGAAACTGGCGAGTTTTGACAATAACCAAAAATTGATGAAGACGGCGGGAACCATGTTTATGAATCCCGGCGACGCGCAGGAGCGTCCGGTGGGGGCAGAAGTTGCCGTTGTCCAAGGCGCGGTGGAGAAATCCAACGTTGACCCGATCAGCGAGATGACCAAGCTGATTCATTTGCAGCGCTCGTATGAATTTGTGCAGCAGATGATTGATGAAGAGCATGACCGCCTGTCGAATACCATTTCAACTTATGCCCAGTTGGCATAGCTAGATTAAAGGGGAATAAAAATGAGAAGTTTACAAATCGGTGCAACCGGAATGCTGGCCCAGCAGACCAATGTTGACGTTATATCCAACAACATCGCCAATATGAACACCACGGCTTACACCAAACGCCGTGCCGAGTTTAACGATCTGCTGTATCAGAATATTATCCGTCCGGGTTCGGCCTCTACCGCCGATCAGACGATTGTGCCGTCTGGCATTCAGCTGGGTTTGGGTGTGCGGACCGCTGCGGTTTACCGGATTACCGAAGGCGGCGGCCTGACCAAAACCGACAACACCCTTGACCTGGCCATCCGCGGGCGCGGCTATTTTCAGATTGAGCTGCCGGAAGGCAAAGGAATCGGCTATACCCGTGACGGCGCTTTTCAGAAAAACGGCGACGGCGTGATTGTGACCCATGACGGTTATGTGGTTCAGCCGGAAATTACCATTCCCGACGATGCGACAGAGGTTTATGTCAACAGCTCGGGCGAGGTTTGGGTTAAGCAAGACGGCGAAACCGATGAAATCAACGTCGGGCAGCTGGAACTGGCAACTTTTCCGAACGAGGCCGGTCTGGAAGCCATGGGCAATAATATGTTTACCGAAACCGCCGCTTCCGGCGCGCCGATTTTGGACAATCCCGATACCGAGGGGTTCGGCTCGCTGCTGCAAGGCTATCTGAACACCTCCAACGTTAACGCGGTTTCGGAAATTA
This sequence comes from uncultured Alphaproteobacteria bacterium, assembly GCA_944393665.1. GTDB lineage: Bacteria > Pseudomonadota > Alphaproteobacteria > RF32 > CAG-239 > CAZU01. The sequence goes on along the minus strand of CALYAX010000009.1, from coordinate 45,529 downwards.
CCGAGCTGGTTTCGGCGCAGCGCGCTTATGAAATGAACTCCAAGATTATTTCAACCTCGGATCAGATGTTGTCAACGATTAATCAATTGAAGTAACAGTCAGGGAAAGTTTATGAGAGCTTTGGTTAAATTTGTGATGATGTTTTTGCTGGCGGCCGCGGTTCCGGCCATGGCCGCGGAAACGCTGCTGGTGGGCGAAGATGAAATCAAAGCGGCAGTCATGGAAGAATTTGCCGAGCAGGGGATTGAAGACAAGCTGGAACTGGATATTTTCGGCGGCCAGACAACCTTTGCGATTGAAGGGGCAAAAGTGGCCCGGGTGATGATTTCGCGTCTGAAGTATGATTCTGACGGTCAGAAATTTACTGCCAATGCGGAAATTTTTGCCGACGGGCAGCCCTTTGCCAAAACAGCGCTCAGCGGCAAATATTACACCCTTGGCGAGGCCTGGGTTCCGGCGGTGAATATTGAAAAAGACACCATTATTACCAAAGAAATGCTCAAGACCGTTCCGGTGCGGATAAACCGGGTAAAAGCCGTTCATCTGACCGATTTGGGAAAAATTGTTGATATGCAGGCTAAAAAAAGCCTTAAAATCGGCCGCCTGATTACCGACCGCGATGTGGGAGCGGTGGTTCTGATTAAAAAAGGCAAGGCCGTAACCTCGGTTTATGCGGCCAAAGGACTGCAGATTACCGCGCAGGCCGAGGCCCAGCAAGACGGCGTTAAAGGCCAGGTGATTGAGGTTATGAATACAAAAAGCGGCAAAAAGTTTTTTGCCAAAGTGGTTGACGCCGACACGGTGGAAATCCAAAACGAACAATAGCAGGGGAGGCTATTTTAATGAACAATTTTAATCAAACAATCGGACGCGGCGTGGTTGCCCTGATGCTTGCAACCTCCCTGTCCGGCTGCGGAATTTTTTCACGCCTGAAACGGGTTGGCGAAGAACCGCCACTGACGCCAATTGTCAATCCGGTGGAAGCCAAAGGTTATGAGCCGGTTTCGATGCCGATGCCGCAGGTGAATACTGCCCGGGCCGGCGCCGGATCATTATGGAAACCGGGCTCCAGCGGATTTTTCAAAGATCAGCGGGCCGGAAAAGTCGGCGACATTATCACGGTAAAAGTTTCGGCCAAAGACAATGCCAAAATGGAAAACGAGATGGAACAGAATCGTGATGATAACAAAGATTCGATGGGAATCGGCTCTCTGTTCGGCTACGAATCTCATTTTAACGAGTTTTTGCCTGACGCGGTAAAACCCGACGCCATGCTGGATATTAATTCCAACCGGGAAATTTCTGCCGACGGCAAGGTTGACCGCAAAGAAAGTATTGACGTGACGATGGCGGCGGTGGTGACGCAGGTTCTGCCCAACGGCAACCTGGTGATTGAGGGAACTCAGGAAATTCGCGTTTCCTATGAACTCCGCAAGCTGACTGTCCGCGGCATTATCCGCCGGGCCGATATCGCTTCCGACAACAGTATAGAGTCGAGCAAAATTGCCGAACTGCGCGTTTCCTACGGCGGCGAGGGTGTTATTACCGATGTTCAGCAGCCGAGGTACGGGCGGCAGATATTGGATATTATCGCTCCTTTTTAGCGAAAGAAGCGTATGGCGGGCATCTAATACAGATTTTGCGGGTTGGAAGTGTCCTCACGTACTAAGGTGTACGCTCCGGTACCTCCACCCTGAAATCTTATTATTTGCCACGCCAGCCACTTCTTTCTGCGAGAGGTGCCTGGGCCTGGCAGCTCATCCGGAGCGATTAGTCCCACTCGTCGGGTGCGGCGGAAGAAGCGTATGGCGGCCTCATTCTCCGACTTCTTGAAGGCCGGGTTAAGAGAAGCGAGAGGTGCCTGGCGGTAAAAAGAGTTTCTTTATTATTATGTCGTTTAAGGAAAAATCTCCCCATTTTTTCTTAAAAAATTATAATCATTCCAGAACAGAATGATTATTTCCCCAAGTGCAAGCCTGTCATTATTTTTTATTCCCCAATAGTTAATGGCAGGCTTGACGCGGGAGGGATAAAGGTTTAAAAAGCTAAAGAGCGGATTATATCAGAATTAAAAAATAACATTTAGTCAAAAGGAAGCACAAATGGATACCCCTAACAATCAAATCAAAGATGCCGAAACCGAAGCAACAATTTTGATGAATTATGCGATGGCTTTGGCAAATGCTTCGCTCAGCGATAATGAAAATGTTAAGCTGGCGGCGCTGGATAATAATTTGAAATTGTGGGTCGAGATAGAAACATCGCTTAAAAGCGCAAAGAATTTGCTTCCCCAGGATATCAAAACCAGTTTAATGAAGCTGTCGAAATATGTTGAGCGTCTGACCCTTTCCAAAGGCGTTAAGATGACCAAGGCCGATTTTGACAGTCTGGTTAATATTAATATGCAGATCTCGGAAGGCCTGCTTGAAGCCGTTAAGAATTCTCTGGCTAAAGAAGAAGCTTTCTCCCTGCTCAAATGCGCGGTTGATCTTTCTTCTGCCCGTGAGAGCAACAATCTGGACCAGCTGGTGACAGCTTTGGACAATAATCTCAAGCTGTGGGTCTATATTAAAACGCTGGCCAGTTCCAAAGATACGGTTTTACCGAATGACACCAAGAACAATCTGGTCAAACTGGCTGATTATGTTTCTTCCAAGACTTTGGAAATGGGCAAGAACATTGAAAATATCAATGACAAAACCCTGGACAGCATGATTATGACCAATTTGCAGATTTCCGAAGGTTTAATCAGCAATCAGAAGATTGCCTAAACAAAATATATAAAAAAGCCCGGTAAGTGCCGGGCTTTTTTGTTTGTCTAGAACTCGCCGACGCAGAGGTAGTTACGGTTAGTGGTGTCGCTTTTAGTCGTGTGTTCTTGTACGTTTGTTCCTCGGCGGAGGTAAATCCGGCTCCAGTCTTTGTTAGTGCAGGACCAGTACCAATCGTCTGAGCCGGTTTTTATGGTTGAACCGAGCGTTGACAATTTGCTGCGCAGGGTGCTGTTGCCCACCAGGGTCGAGAGTTCTGAATCCGTGGGCAGGCGCCAGCGGCCGATGATTCCCCGTACGGTCAGCGCGCGGCAATAGTTGTCTGCTCCATAGTAAGAGGACGCATACATGTTTTTATGGACAACGACACCGCGGTTGCCGCTGGAAGGTGCTTTTATTACAACGCCTATCGCGGTTTTTCCGTTGACGTAAGAACTGCTTGAAACGGTTGAGTCTTCAAAAAAATAGTTTCCGACTGCGGCGTTACGATTGGGATGTTCACAAAAATATAGTGACGTATCGAAAGGGCACTTGGTTCCGACAGATCCGCATTGTGCCGCTGTATAAATGAAACCCAGAGAGGCACAGGTAGGAGGCGTCGAGCAGTTTTGAGCCCGGGCAGGGAATGCGGCTAATGTCAGCAAAGCAGCCAAAAATATAGTTTTCATGCGTTTTCTCCTTTATTTCATGAGGCAGCGGAGAGCTCCGTTGCTGTAATAGTAATCGAGGTTGAGTGTTCCGGCCGGGCAGAGGGCATTTTTCTCACTGCAGGTCATTTCCGTACATTTGCCGCAGATATTATTTCCGGAATAGCCGTTGGAAGAAAATTTCCAATAAACTGCTGCCGGGCTGGTTTTTCCGCTGCAATTGCCCAGACCCGCGGTAAAGCCGGAGGTGCAGCTTTTGGCGGTGCATTTTCCGCAGGTGTTATTTCCGGAGCAGCCGCCGGAACTATAAGTCCAACCTGCGGGGTAAGTTTGGGCATTGCAATTGGTTAAGCCGGCGGTATAGCCGGACGGGCAGCTGTCTGCAATACAGCTGAGGTGGTCGGAGCTCAGGTGCCAGCAGGTTTCACAGCTGGCCTTGCAGCCAACAGAACATTTGGAAGGGCAGTCGGAATAGGTTTTGCCTTGGGCGCAGCCGTTGGCGCAGGAAGATACCGATGGCTTGGAGGCGTAGTTCCGGCAGTTGTCAGGATAGGCTTTTTCGCATTTGGAAGAACAGTCGCTGAAATACTTTTCACAGCCATAGGGTGTTGATACTGCGGTGCGGATGTGACAGTTATCGGTATAGGCGGTCTGACATTTTGTCGGGCAGTCGGCAAAAAAGGTTTTGCAGCCGTAACTTCCTTCAGAAACGGCGGTCCGGTTGCGGCAGTTGTCAGGATAGCAGGTTTCGCATTTGGATTGGCAGGCTGTGTAGTTCTTTTGGCAGCCATAGGTGCAAGGAGCTTTGTCCGCCAGGCCGTCGCAAGGATTGTAACACCCTCGGCAGATGTCGGAAGAATTGACGCGGATATATCCGGATTTGCAGGAGCAGGATTTGTAACAGTTTTTTCCATCAACAAAAAAATTTTCAGTACAGGTTGTGTTGGCGGGGGTTCCCAGACATCCGCCGTAAACCGAACAGGTCAGGTCCTGGCGGTCGCCGGAATTGTCGGGAGCGGTATCGGTGCGATGGTTGGAGTCTATGTTGTCTTTAAGATAATCAGGGAGCCAATAAATGCCCGCGATTTTAAATGAAAGTTCCGGAACAGCTGCGGGAGATGAGGGATAATCGGAGAACCGGGCTTGAGCCGGCAAAGCGGCAGCAATTAATGCAGTAAATACATAAAAAATTTTTTTCATGATGGTTTCTCCAATAATTTACTATTCCGGAACTTCTTTCAGATTACATCAATTTTCAGGATTAATCAATATATAATTAAAGAGGGTGGACGAAATTTTTTACCGAATATCGTATTTCACTAATTGAAGACTATGTTATACACATTATGGTTTGAATTGTTGTCTTTGGGACATAAAACCACTATAAATGCAGATAGGAATGGAGAAGTGTAAATGTTTTTTTCTAAGTTTGAACGTTTAGCGGCCGGGCGCTATCTGCACGCCAAACGCAAGGAAGGCTTTATCTCGGTGATTACCGGTTTTGCTTTTACCGGAATTGCGCTGGGAGTGGCTACTCTGATAATTGTCATGAGCGTGATGAACGGGTTCCGCCATGAGCTGTTGTCCCGGATATTGGGGATTAACGGCCATATCGGGATAATGGCGCCGGTCGGGTATCCGTTTAACAACTATCAGGAAGCGCTGGGCGATATTGCGGCGATTAAGCACGTTCAACAGGCTATTCCGATGATTGAAAACCAATTGCTGGTGACTGCCGGAAAAGCTGCCGAAGGAGCGATGATCCGCGGTATCCGTGCCGAGGATTTGGTGAAGAAAAAAATTCTCAAAGACAGTTTGAAAAATATCGATCTTAAAGATTTTGAGGGTGACAATGTCATTATGGGTATCCGCCTGGCGACTAAAATGGGGGTTGTGCCGGGCGATAAAGTGACTTTGATTTCTCCCAACGGCAAGGTGACCGCTTTCGGAACCGTGCCCCGGATGAAGTCTTATCAGGTTATCGGCACGTTTGAAGTCGGTATGTTTGAGTATGATTCCAACTTTATTTTTATGCCGCTGGAGGCTGCGCAAAAGTATTTCGGGCTGCCGGGAGCGGTGACCCATATTGATGTGACGCTGGATAAGGAAGAAATGCTTAAACCGGTGCGCAAAACGATTGAGGCGAGTGTGGGCGGCGCTGCCTATGTTTATGACTGGAAGCAGACCAATGCGGCCTTTTTTAACGCGATTGACGTGGAACGCAATGTGATGTTTTTGATTTTGACGCTGATTATTCTGGTGGCAGCGTTTAATATTATTACGGGACTGATTATGCTGGTGAAGGATAAAGGGCGCGATATTGCGGTGCTGCGGACGATGGGTGCGACCAAAGGAATGATTATGCGGATATTTTTTCTGGACGGAGCATTTATCGGCGTGGTCGGAACGGCTATCGGCGTGGCTTTGGGGCTGTTGTTCTGTTACAATATCGAAAGTATCCGCCAATTTTTGCAGCAATTGACAGGACGCGATTTATTTTCAGCGGAAATTTATTTTCTGTCGCAGCTGCCGGCGCGGGTAGATCCGGCGGAGGTCATTGTGGTGACATTGATCGCGTTGTTGTTGTCGTTTTTGGCCACTTTGTACCCGGCATACCGGGCGGCAAAATTTGATCCGGTGGAGGCGTTGCGTTATGAGTAGTGAACAAACCCCGACTTTGGAATTACAAGGCGTTTATCGCAGTTTTAAACAAGGCACCCAGAAACTGGAGGTTTTGCGCGGCGTGGATCTGGAAATCAAAAAAGGCGAGATTGTGGCGCTGGTAGGCCCTTCCGGTTCCGGAAAATCGACTTTGCTGCAAATTGCCGGATTGTTGGAAAAGCCGACCAAAGGCGAAATTTATCTGGACGGGCTGAAATGCAGCAAAATGGGTGACGGTCTGCGGACGGCCATGCGGCGCGATTATCTGGGGTTTGTGTATCAGTATCACAATCTGCTGGCAGATTTTGACGCAACCGAAAATGTGATGCTGCCGCAGCTGATTGCCGGTGTAAGCCAGAAACAGGCGCGGGAAAAGGGAGAATGGCTGTTGAAACGGCTGGGGCTGGAAAAACGGCTCAAACACCGTCCGGCCGAGCTTTCCGGCGGCGAGCAGCAGCGGGTGGCAATCGCCCGGGCCTTGGCCAATACCCCAAAACTTCTGCTGGCTGATGAACCGACCGGAAATCTTGATCCAAAGACTTCGGAAACGGTTTTTGCCGAGCTGCTGGGCATTGTTAAGGAAACCGGGCTGTCGGCTCTGGTTGCGACGCATAACTTTGAACTGGCCGACGCCATGGACCGCCGCGTCCGGCTGGAAGACGGCAAGCTGGTGGAAACGGGAGCTGTTGCAGCTGCGGCGGTGAAAACGGCGGCTAAGAATTTTTATTAGAAATGCTTTTAGTAAAAAAAATTCCGGCGTTACGGCCGGGATTTTTTTATCTTATATGTTTGGGAACATAAAAAGATGAATTTAAAGAATAATTTTTGAGGGCTTCACTGAGCTTGCGGTGTGTAAAAACGTAAAATACAGCTAAAGCCGCCAATGAAGCCGGCAAATTTCCGAAAGGAAGAAACAGCCCATAGTTAATGGCTATGAAAGGCAGCGAGATAACAGCCGCGGCCCAAAAACGAAAGAAGATCTGACTGTTTGACAGGGGCTTTCCGTGTTTAAGGTAGTTGCGGCGGGTATTCAGCAAAATATTGGCTTTTAGGACAGCTTCGGCCAAAGTTTGTCTGATTTCTCCGGACATCTGGCTTTCAGAAAGATAGAAGGGCACAAACAAGTAATTATTAAGCACATTCAGCGCCGGATTAACGTGATCGTACGGAATAAAAACCGGGTCAATCTGATGAACTTTTTTACTTAATTTTTCCAAATCCAATGGAAAATTTTTTTCTTCTGTTATCATGGTATTGAGATTTTAATAATTTGTACAAAATTTTAGTCGGCGGTCAGTTTATATAAATTAATTCAAAAAGCAACCCAAAAATCCTAAAAAAGTGCTTGCTTTTACAAGGTTTAAAGTGTATAAACACGGCTGAACAGAGTGGTTCGGGCTAATTGGCATGCCTGGCGACTCCTTAAAATCCGTGAAATTTAAGTTTAGAAAGGGATTAAAATGCCTAAATTAAAAACCAAAAGTGCGGTGAAAAAACGCTTCAGCGCCACCGGAACCGGTAAGCTGAAAAGAAACTTTGCTAAAAAGAGACACTGCCTCTTCTGCAAAACCCAGAAAATGAAAAGACAAGCTCGCGGTACAACTCTGGTTTCCAGCGTTGACGTTCAGATTGTTAAACAATTTTTACCATATTTGTAGGGAGAAGATAGATGTCTCGTATTAAAAGAGGTGTAACCGCCCGTGCCCGTCACAAAAAAGTTTTGGACATGGCTAAAGGCTACCGCGGCCGTTCCAAGAACGTTTTCCGCGTTGCCGTTGAAAAAGTTGAAAAAGCTCTGCAGTATGCGTATCGCGACCGCCGGGCCAAAAAGAGAAGTTTCCGCGCTTTGTGGATTCAGCGTATTAACGCTGCAACCCGCCTGCACGATATGACCTATTCCCGATTTATGAGCGGGCTCACCAAAGCTGGTATTGAGCTCGACCGTAAAGTTCTGGCCGATATCGCTGTTAAAGAGCCCCAGGCATTTGCCAAGCTGGTAGATTCTGCAAAGGCTGCTTTAAACTAATAAGAAAAAAACTTATCAAATGATATAAAAGAGTCGTCTTGAGGAATCGAGAAAGACTCTTTTATATTTTAAAAAAAATTCTGTTGCTGAAGGTCCGGACCGGATTTTGTGACAGTGCATAAACAACAAAATGGTGGAAAAATGGAAAATTTGGAGAGTTTGAAAAACGAATTGGTGGCTCAGGTGCAAGCCGCAGCCGATATCCGGCAGCTTGAAGATGTCCGCGTTGCCGTTCTCGGCAAAAAGGGCCGGGTGACCGAAATGATGAAAACGCTGGGAACTTTATCGCCGGAGGAGCGGAAAGAAGCCGGGCGCGAGCTTAATATTTTGAAAACCGAGGTTGAAACGGCTCTGGAAGAGCGCAAAGAGGCTTTGTCCGCCGCTGAGCTGAATGCCAAACTGGCACAGGAGAAGATTGATGTTACCCTGCCGGTACGACCGGAAAACCAAGGGCGGATTCATCCGGTCAGCCAGATTTATGAAGAGGTTGTGGCCATTTTCGGGCAGATGGGTTTTGAAGTTGCCGAGGGGCCGGATATTGAAGACGATTTTCATAACTTTACGGCTTTGAACCTGCCGCCGAATCATCCGGCGCGGCAGATGCACGATACGTTTTATCTGCCCAAGGAAGCCAACGGCTCGACGGATATTGACGACTCTTACATTGTGCGGACCCACACCTCTCCGGTGCAGATCCGGACGATGGAAAAACAGCAGCCGCCCATCCGCGTGATTGCGCCCGGACGCACCTACCGGTCGGACTATGATGCCACCCATACCCCAATGTTCCACCAGATTGAGGGTTTGGTGATTGATACCAATATTACGATGGCGCATCTGAAGGGCTGTTTGTATAATTTTATTAAAGCGTTTTTTGAGCTGGACGAGATTCCGGTCCGGTACCGGCCGTCATTTTTCCCGTTTACCGAGCCATCGGCGGAGATGGATATCGGCTGCAAAAAGACCAAGAACGAGCTGAAAATCGGCGCCGGTACCGATTGGCTTGAAATTTTGGGCTGCGGTATGGTGCATCCCAATGTTTTGCGCGCCGGGGGAATTGATCCTGATAAATATCAGGGATTTGCTTTTGGATTGGGTTTGGACCGTCTGGCGATGCTCAAATACGGTATCCCGGATTTGCGGACATTTTTTGAATCAGATGTCCGCTGGTTGAAACATTATGGATTTACGCCGCTGGATATGGCTTCAATGACCGGCGGATTAAGCGGAAACGGGGGAGTAAGATAATGAAATTTACGATAAGCTGGCTTAAAGAGCATCTTGATACCAACGCAAGTGTTGACGAGATTGCGGAAACCCTGACTAAAATCGGTCTGGAAGTGGAGGAAGTTTTTAATCCTGCCAAAGGGTTAGACGGTTTTGTTACAGCAGAAGTTGAAACTTATGAACGCCACCCGGATTCTGATCATTTGGGGCTGTTGACAGTCAATACCGGAAAAGAAAAGCTGCAGGTTGTCTGCGGGGCTCCCAACTGCAAACAGGGACTGAAAGGCATTTTTGCGCCGGTGGGAACCGTTATTCCCTGCTATAATGAGGCGCTTAAAGTCGGTAAAATCCGCGGCGTGGAAAGTTTCGGCATGATGTGTTCGGAAAAAGAGCTGGGCATTGGCGAAGACCATAACGGGATTATCGAATTGCCGGCTGATACCGTTATCGGCAAGCCGGCGGCCGAAGTTTTGGCAATTGATCCGGTGATTGAGATTTCAATTACGCCGAACCGGGCGGAGTGCCTGGGCGTGCGCGGCATAGCCCGCGATTTGGCCGCTGCCGGCCTGGGTCAATTGAAGCCGTTGAATATTTTAAAGAAAAACGGCAGTTTCAAAAGCCCGGTTAAAGTAAAGGTTGAAGATTTTAAAGCCTGCCCGACTTATGTGGGACGGTATATCAAAGGCGTGAATAACAAGGCCGAAACCCCGAAGTGGATGAAAGACCGTCTGGCGGCTATCGGGCTGCATTCGATTTCGCCGCTGGTTGATGTGACCAACTATATCAATTATGATTTGGCGCGGCCGCTGCATGTTTTTGATGCAGACAAGCTTAACGGCGATATTTGCGTGCGCATGGCGAAAGACAAGGAAAAATTTGTTTCGCTGGAAGGCAGGGAATATGAGCTGGACGAGCAGTCGCTGGGCATCTGTGACAGCGCGGGAATTCAATGCTTGGGCGGTATTATGGGCGGTGCGGAAAAAGGCGTTTCGCCGGAAACAACGAATGTCTTTTTGGAGTGCGCTTTGTTTGCGCCGGAATGTATTGCCCGCACCGGACGCCATTTTCAGATTGATTCGGACTCCCGTTACCGCTATGAACGCTGGGTAGATCCCAAATCCAATGTCTTGGGGTCTGATTATGCGACGCAAATGATTTTGGAAATTTGCGGCGGTGAGGCGTCGGAAATTGAGATGGCCGGGAATGAAGAGGTTGAGCCGCGGGTTGCTTATATCCGTCCCGAACGGCTGAAAGATTTTATCGGCATGGAAGTTTCCAAAGATAAAATTGTGGAGATTTTGAATCATCTCGGCTTTGTAACCTCCGAAGAAAACGGCAAAATCAAAGCGGTTTCTCCGACCTGGCGCGGCGATATTGAAGGCGAGCATGATTTGGTGGAAGAAGTGGTGCGCATGATCGGACTGGATTCAATTCCGGCCGAATCCCTGCCACATGACAAGTTCCCCAAGCAGACGCTGAGCGCCGCACAGCGCCGCGCGGTGACGGTTAAGCACGAACTGGCTGCCCGCGGAATGCTGGAAACGGTGACCTGGAGTTTTACGGATTCCAAAATTGCCGACAGTTTCCGCAAGGGGCAGGAGCCGATTTTGCTGATTAACCCGATTGCTGCGGATTTGAATGAAATGCGGCCGTCGGTTCTGCCTAATCTGCTGCTGGGGCTGAAGAATAATATTGCCCGCGGATATTCCAATGTGGCGCTGTTTGAAGTGGGGCCGGAGTTTTACGGCCGCAAACCGGGTGAGCAAAATCTGGTTGCCGCCGGTATCCGCTCGGGCAATATCTCGAAAAAATCATGGTATGGCGAGGAGCGGGCTTATGATGTTTTTGATGCCAAAGCTGATGCGCTGGCTGCGATTGCCGCGGCGAACGGGCCGTATGATTCGGCGCAAATCAGCCTTGACGCGCCGGAATATTATCATCCCGGGCGCAGCGGGGCTTTGCGCCTCGGCAAAAATGTGATTGCCTATTTTGGCGAGCTGCATCCGGCGGTTTTGAAGAAGCTGGGAATTAAGCAGCGGGTGGTTGCTTTTGAAGTGGTGCTGGACAATATTCCGCTGCCGCGCGGCAACCGCGATAAAGCCAGGAAAAAGCTGGAATTATCACAATTCCAGCCGGTGGACAAGGATTTGGCTTTTGTGATGAACAAAGATGTCAAGGCCACTGATGTGATTGCTGCGGCGCGCAACGCCGACCGCAACCATATCAGCGACGTGCGGGTGTTTGACGTCTATGAGGGCGAAAACCTGCCGGAGGGCAAAAAATCGCTGGCTTTGTCAATTACTTTTCAGCCGGTTGAGAATACCTTTACCGATAAGGATATTGAGGTTCTGATGCAGAAAGTCATTGTCGAGGTCGGTAAAAAGGTTGGTGCCGAACTGCGCCAGTAAAAGCTGGTGGTTTTTAAAAAGAGCCGCGGGGCCGGGGAGGTTAGAGAAATCTCCATTGGCCCGGCGGTTTTTTCATATTGAAATTTCCGGACGGGCCGGGGACCGGCAGGAGCGGAAAGACCGGGTTAAGGCGAAACGATTGGAAAGAGAGAAATTTAATTGCAAATTAACTTATTTCTGTTAAAATAATTTTCGCAGTTCAGAGATGGGCTGCGGAGTGTCATAACTCCTCTCTATAATTAACACTCCTTGATATTGGGGAGCCGGGGATATAAGCACGTTTGCGTGACGAATAACCCGGACTGTTATAGAGCAGTTATGAACTCCCCACCTTTTCAAATTCGGAAAGGTGGTTTTGTTTAACCAAAACCAATAGGGAGTTTAGAATATGAGAATTTTAGAAAAATTTATTTATACGCAGCGTATGGAAATGCGCCGAAAGATCGGAGAAGTATTTAAAGCAGGGCGCTTAGATGTCGGCTGGTCTATAGAGGAGGCCTCGCAGGCGAGCGGAATTCGCCGTTCAGGCGGCTTTTTTTTGAGCTTTTTTCCGTGTTTGGCAGGCGGGATAAAAAACGGGGCAGAAATATCTGCCCCGCCGCACGGAATATTTTTAGTTTAATGCCGGTTCCAATTTGGGTTTGGCACCTGGTTTGGTTTCGGCTTTTTTGGCCGGCTTTTTCGCCGGAGCCTTTTGCGGTTTTTCTTTGGTTTTCGGCTTGCTTTCCGTTTCCACATCTTCAAGCTTAATGGTTGGTTCAACTTTTTGAGGTTGTGCCGTTTTGACCAAAGCCGGGGTCATTTTGTGCTGCATAATATAAGTGGTATTAAAGCAGACGAAGACCAGCATATACAAGTTTGTGAGCACCGCGTTAAGATACGGGCAGGTGAAGAGGTAATTGATAATGATGTAGGGCATATAGACCAGAAAAGCGACCAGCAGCCATTGTTTGTAAGGGTGGTCCGTAAATTCCAAGAAATCTTTCCAAGACGGTACCCGCTGTTGAACAATTAGCGGCAAAATGATATTAAACCGTGCCAGCAGCCAAACGCCGATGAACATATTTGCCAGCAGCGAAACGCACATGACGCACAGGGTCCAGCTGGTGAAGCTGAAGAGAATATAATTAAACAGGTAAATCGGCAGGACCGCAACCAACCCCAGGCCTAACTGCACAAACAGGTAGATAAACAAGACTTTGGGGCTGCGAAAAGGGTTGACGTTGGCGTCTTTGAACAGCCGTTTGTAAACGGCGATGTCAGTTGCCGAGCTGATAAGCGGCATAAAGAAGACAGCTCCGGCCAGATACCAGACAACGCCGCGGTTCTGGGTGTTGAGGCCGGCAAAATAGACCTGAATAACCGTTAAGATTAACAGGGGAAGGGCATACAGCAAAATGACCGGAAAATTCCGGCAGAACATTTTGTAGGAATCAACAATCGTCTTAAACATGGTTTTTTCCTCATATAAGCTGATAAATCAATAATATGATAGAGATATAATCACAAATTGTCAAATAAACAATCAGTGCCCTCTTGCGCAGGTGAATAATCCTTAATGTCCGGGACAGGCTGTTTTGGGGATTACGCTGCCGGGGCTTGCCAAGAATACCCGGGCGGGCTATGTGGGGCCGCATCGCCGGGGCTTGCCAAGGATACCCTGAGCGGGCTATTTTTTCAGCCGCGCCGCCGGGGCTTATCAAGAATACCCGGAGCGGGCTATGTGGGGCCGCGTCGCCGGGGCTTGCCAAGGATATCCGGAGCGGGCTATTTTTTCAGCCGCGCCGCCGAAGTCTGTTCTTCAATATCCTTGAAATAGCGGACGGTATCTGCCTTGAGCTCATTGGTGGCTTCTTCATCGCAGACAATGATCCCGTGCTGGTGCATTTGCAGAATGCTGACCGGCCACATGTGATTGATACTGTTTTCAACCGCGTGTTTTAAGGCGCGGGCCTTTTTGGGGCCGGTTGCCAGAATCATTACCTCGTCGGCGTCCATAATGGTTCCGATCCCCACTGTGAGGGCGGTGGCGGGAACCTTTGACATATCGCCTTCAAAGAAGCGGGAATTGGCTTTAATGGTATCTTTTGTCAGGGTTTTTACCCGGGTACGCGAGTTCAGCGAGGAACCGGGTTCGTTAAAGGCAATGTGCCCGTCTTCCCCGACACCGCCGATAAACAAATGGATTTTGCCGTAGCTTTTGATAACATCTTCATACATCTGGCATTCTTTGGCATAATCTTTGGTCATGCCGTTGAGCATATGGATATTGGCCTTGGGGATATTGATATGGTTGAAAAAGTTTTCATACATGAAATAGCGGTAGCTTTGCGGGTGTGACGGTGGCAGGCCGATATATTCGTCCATATTGAAAGTGACGACATTTTCAAAAGAAAGTTTGCCGTCCTGATATTTTTTTATGAGTTCCCGATACATTCCCAAAGGCGTGGAACCGGTAGGCAGCCCCAGAACAAACGGCTTTTTTGCGGTGGGGCGGAAGCTTTTTATTTTCCAGGCGATATAGTCGGCGGCAAAACGCGAACAGTCGTCATAATTGTTTTTTATTATCAAGCGCATTTTAGGTTCTCCTTATAAAATTGTCCGTCGATTAAGACGCCGGTGAGGGTAAAATCAGGCTGAAATACAATCAAATCGGCCCGATAGCCGGGGATAATCAGCCCGCGGTCAGGCTGTTTCATGATTTTTGCCGGGTTGGTAGAGGCCATGCGGATTGCTTTTTCGATGGCGACGCCGTAAGAAACCAGATTGCGGAAGCCGTCAAGCATGGTAATCGCCGAGCCGACGAGAATGCCGTCTTTTTTGCGACAGAAGCATTTGTCAAAATAAATGTCTGAATCCGGCGGCAGCTCGGTTTTGGTCGGTTTGAGAGAATCGGTCACCAAAACCAGCTGGCTGAGCGGTTTGCTTTTCATGAGCAGCTGTATCAGGTTGGGATTGACGTGAATGCCGTCACCAATCAGCTCGCAGGAGATTTCGGGGTGAATCAAAGCCGCGCCGACAACGCCCGGTTCGCGGTGATGCAGCGGCCGCATGGCATTAAACATATGGGTGACGTGCATAATGTTTACCTGCATGCCTTCTACCATCTGGTCATAAGTGGCATTGGTATGCCCTGCCTGCAGGACGATGCCGCGCTCAATACAATACAGCGCCAGTTCACGCATGCCTTTAAGCTCGGGAGCCAGTGTCATGTTTATGATTTTGCCTTTGGAGGCTTTCCACAGGCGTTCCATAAGTTTGAGGTCAACCGGCGACAAGCCATCCTGGTGCTGGGCGCCGATCCGGTCCGGCGACAGAAACGGCCCCTCAAGATGAATACCCAGAATATGGGCGCCTTTTTCTTTGCCCATGGCTTTGACGATGGCTTTAATATTGGCCGTCATGTCTGCCTCGGGGGCGGCCATAACAGTAGGAATAAAAGAGGTGATGCCATAGCCGGCAAGGATTTCCGACATTTTGAGGATGGACTTGAAACTTTGGTCATCCGCCGAAAAGCCGCCGATGCCGTGGATATGGGTATCAATCAGCCCGGGGGCGATATAAGCGCCTTTAACATCAATGACTTTAACTTTTGGATCAAAAGTTTTTTTGACGAAGCGCTGCTCGTTATAAACATCAGCAATAATGCCGTTTTTGATATAAACCGCGCAATCGGGCATGATGGAAAAACCAGTCAAGACATTGGCATTATGCAGACAAATTGCGTTATTCATGAACAACTCCCTTAATCTGGGCAGTATGTTAACACGGATAAAAACAAAAACCAAGATTGTTTGACGGTAATTCGCAAGATTTTTAGGCAGCTCAGCGATGGAGGCCGCAGCTGGTCTGGCCGCGTTTGTAGAGATAGTGCTGGTGGTATTCTTCCGCGGGATAAAACGTGGCGGCTGCCGCTATTTCGGTCACGATCGGCTTGCTGTAAGCGCCGCTGCTGTTGAGGGCAGAAATTTTTTTAAGGGCTGCCTGTTTCTGGTTTTCATCGGTATAAAAGACGGCCGAGCGGTATTGGGTGCCGATGTCGGGACCCTGGCGGTTGGGCGTGGTGGGATCATGGTTGGCAAAAAAGATGTCGAGCAGCCGTTCGTAGCTTACTTTTTCGGGGTCGAACATGACTTCGACCGCTTCGGCATGTCCGGTGCGCTGGCTGGAAACTTCCATATAGGTGGGGTTGGGGACACGGCCTCCGGTATAGCCGACGATGGTGGATATGACTCCGGGGACGGATTCAAAGACCGACTGTATGCCCCAGAAACATCCGGCGGCAAAAATGGCTTTGGAAACTTGCATGGCATTCTCCTGGCATAAATATTAAAGGAATGCTTTAAATATAAGGAAGCAGCCGGGCTTTTAAAATAGATAAAAAGGATTGCCGGAGCGTGGTTTTGCCGCGGGAGAATCCTAACGGCGCCAGAAAAACAGACTGTTAAGCAGGCTGAAAGCAAAACGGTTTGCCGGCGTGACCCGCGCGCAGTATTGGGCCAGGGGCGAACTCCGGTACAGGTCTTCCGCGTTGCGGCGGCTGAAAAAGGCATAATTCAAGCAGCGTTTATGCCAGTATTCGCCGCAGACATTTTCAAAAGCCTGTTCGTTGAAGACTTTGCTTTTATGATTGGCGCGAACCAGGTCGCAGAGGATCTTTTGGATTGCGGTTATGACCTCGCGGCTGCGGATTTTGGCCCGGCCCGGCATCAGATAGTTGTTGATGATGTCACGCTCTTTACCGGCGGGAGCGTAGCCGAGTTTTTGATAGAGAATCTCCCGCAGGCGGCGCCCTTCTTCCAGAACGCGGTCACGTTTGGTTTGCGAGGTCATGCCTTTATACATGCGATATTTCAGCAACGGCTGCGGCAGATTGTGGAATTGCATATGATCCATGGCGGCAATCCACAGCCGGCGGTCGTTGGAAGAGGCAAAAGTTTCATCATAAGTCAGGTTATGCTCAAGGAATAACTGCCGCCGCATGATAGAGGTTTGGTGGGCCAGAGGCATTTTAAACAGCAGCAGGGCCTTAATCTCAGCGTTGTCTTCGGGGTAAATCACGGTTTTGTTTTTGCTGCCGAAACAGGTAAAACCGGTGCCGCAGAGGCCGACTTCCGGATGGTTTTCCATATATTCCACCTGCAGGCGCAGCTTGTCGGGCAGGGCAATATCATCATGATCCTGGCGGACGATATATTTGCCGTCTGCCAGTTGGAAACCTTTGTTGGAACTGCCGGAAATGCCCAGATTGGTTTCGTTTTTGACATAACGGATCCGGGGATCGTCATATCTGGCGATAACGGCGTCGGTATCATCGGGCGAGCAGTCGTTGATAATCAGAAATTCAAAATCCCTGAAGGTTTGGTTCAGGACAGAATCAATGGTTTCGGCGAGATAGCGGGCGCCTTTGTAAGTGGGCATCAAGACAGTAACGAGAGGCATTTACGCAGCTTTCTTATCAAGTTTTTGCAGGTACCATTCAACGGTTTTGACAATGCCGGAGGCAAAATTTTCATCAGCTTTCCAGCCCAGTTCAACAGTGAGCTTGTCGGCATTGATGGCATAACGCCTGTCGTGGCCGGGGCGGTCTTTGACAAAGGTTATCAGCTCTTTGTAAGAAGAATGGCCGGGGCGGGGCATTTCACGGTCCAAAAGGCTCAAAATTGCATCCACGATTTCGAGGTTGTTCTTTTCGTTGTGTCCGCCGACGTTATAAGTTTCGCCGGCTTTGCCGCGGTGGAAAATCAGGTCGATGGCTTTGCAGTGGTCGAGCACGTATAACCAGTCGCGGACATTTTTGCCATCGCCGTAAATCGGGATGGGTTTGCCCTCAAGCGCATTGGAGATGATTTTGGGAATCAGTTTTTCGGGGTGCTGCTTGGGGCCGTAGTTGTTGGAACAATTGGACACGGTAACGTTCATGCCGTAGGTGTGAAAATAAGCGCGGACCAGCATGTCGGAACTGGCTTTGGAGGCCGAGTAGGGCGAGTTGGGGGCATAAGGCGTCGTCTCGTAGAAAAAGCCTTCATCACCCAGGGTGCCATAGACTTCATCGGTGGAAATATGATGAAAACGGGCATCTTCATAACCGGGTTTGGCCATGCCGGGGGCAAGCTGCCAGCAGTTGCGGGCCACGTCAAGCAAGGTAAAGGTGCCGACAATGTTGGTGTTGATAAAAGCCCCGGGGCCGGTAATGGAGTTATCGACATGGCTTTCGGCGGCAAAATGGATGACGCCGCGGATATCGTATTTTTTGAACAGCTGCTCAATAAGTTTGCGGTCGCAGATGTCGCCCTGAACGAAAGTGTAGTTTTTCAGGCTTGAACATTCCGAGAGATTGTCAGGGTTTCCGGCATAGGTGAGCTTGTCGAGGTTAATGATGTGATAACCGGGGTATTTGGCGGCGAAATAAGGGACAAAATTGGCGCCGATAAACCCGGCTCCTCCGGTGACTAAGACAGATTTTGCAGACATTTGTGCAGACTTTCTTTCCAATGGTTAATCGTAAGCCCGAAATCGCGCTTGATTTTGGCTTTGTTCAAAACAGAATAGAGCGGACGCGCGGCGGGCGAAGGGTAATCTTTGCTCTCAATGGGGACAACTTTGCAGCGGAGGCCGGAAAGTTCCATAATCTCGCAGGCAAAGTCGTACCAGGAGCAGACGCCCTCGTTGCTGAAATGGTAAACTTCTTTGACGCCGGGATACAGGCGCGGCAAAACTTCCACAATTGTGGCGGCCAGGTCGGCAGCGTAAGTCGGGGTGCCGATCTGGTCAAAAACAACGCGGAGCTCGGGTTTTTCAGCTCCGAGGCGGCGCATGGTTTTGACAAAGTTGTTTCCGTCTTCGGAATAGAGCCAGGCGGTGCGGATAATTACTGCGGCGGAGGCTTTTTCCAAGACGGCTCTTTCTCCGGCCAGTTTGGTGCGTCCGTAGGCTGACTGCGGATTGGCGCGGTCGGCTTCGGTATAGGGGCGGCAGGAGGTTCCGTCAAACACATAGTCGGTTGAAATATGGATGAGCGGGATTCCGGTGGCAGCCAGGTTGGCGGGGCCGTCAACATTGATTTTTGCGGCCAGGGCTTCCTCTGACTCGGCCTTGTCAACGGCGGTGTAAGCGGCGCAGTTGATAATTGCCTCGAATTTTCCGTTTCCTGTAAAGGTGTTGACTGCTGCCGCGTCGGTGATATCAAGCTCATCGCGGTCTACATAAACCGCGCGGCTGCCGAGCAGGCGCCGCAGCGCATTGCCGAGCTGGCCGTTGGATCCGGTAACTAAAAACATGACAACTCCTTTAACAGGGGCAAAACTTTGTCTTTGTCAGACAAAACGGCGCGGGCAGGGTCAATCTTCCAGTCAATGCCGATGGCAGGGTCGTCAAAACGAATCCCGGCTTCGGCAGCTTTGCAGTAAATATTGTCGCATTTATAGGCAAAGGTGGCCGAAGGGGTCAGCACCGAGAAACCATGCGCGAAATGCCGGGGAATCATCAGCTGGCGTTTGTTGTCGGCAGAAAGTTCCACTGCCACATGCCTGCCGAAGGTGGGCGAGCCCTGGCGGAGATCGACCGCCACGTCAAGCACGGTACCCTCTATGGCGCGCACCAGTTTGGCCTGCGAAAACTCTCCGGTTTGGAAATGCAGCCCGCGAATGGTGCCGTAAACCGATTGGGACTGGTTGTCCTGAATGAAATTATAGTGCAGCCCGGCTTCTTCCATTTTGGCCTGGTTCCAGCTTTCAAAGAAATAACCGCGGGCATCTTCAAAAACAGCCGGCTCGATGATGTAAAGGTCTTTAATGGCCGTTTCAATAATCTTCATGATATTCCTCAAATACGTTTTGGAGATAAGTCTTATAGGAAATGCCGTCTTTGAGTGCGTTGATGATGTTTAGCATCTGCTCATCGTTAATAAAGCCGCGGCGGTAGGCAATTTCCTCAATGCAGGCGATTTTCAGCCCCTGGCGGGCTTCGATAATCTCGATAAAGTTTGACGAATCGAGCAGCGACTGCGGCGTTCCGGCATCCAACCAGGCATTGCCGCGTTTCATGGTGACGACTTTGAGGCGTTTTTCGTTCAGATAGGCCTGGTTGAGGTCGGTGATTTCCAGCTCGCCGCGGGCGGAAGGTTTGAGCTTTCCGGCTTTTTCAACCACGTCGGATTTATAGAAATACAAGCCGACGACCGCGTAGTTGGATTTGGGCTGTTTGGGCTTTTCCACAATAGAAACCACATTGTGGTTTTTATCAAACTCGACCACGCCGAAGCGCTCGGGGTCAGAAACATGATAGCCGAAAATGACGGCGCCGGGGTTGTTGTGCACCTGGTCGCGGAAGTTTTGGATCTGATCGCCCATGTAAAAGATATTGTCGCCCAAAATGAGGCAGACATCGTCATTGCCGATAAAATCAGCACCGAGGATAAAGGCCTCGGCAATGCCGTTAGGGGCGTTTTGGACTTTGTAGCTGATTTTGAGCCCGAGGCGCGATCCGTCGCCGAAAAACTTTTCGATATTGGGGGTGTCCTGCGGGGTGGAAATAATTAAAATCTCTTTGATATTAAAGAGCATCAGCGTTGACAGCGGGTAATAAATCATCGGTTTGTCATAAACCGGGAGCAGCTGTTTGGAAGTGGTTTCGGTCAGCGGATATAAACGGCTGCCGCTGCCGCCTGCCAGAATAATGCCTTTCATGCGCATAATCTCCTTGGTTAATTATGAGTCATTTATAGCCAAAGCCGCGGTTTTAAGCAAGGTTTTTTATCAAGTTCTACCACGAAAAGGCAGCTTTGAAAAATAAACCAAAGATTAATCATTGGCGTGTAGGCTGTTGGGCAGAAAGTTAATGTTTTTAATAAGAGGTTAAACGATGGAAACAGCTGCAGCCGGACTGGTGTGGGGAATAGACGCCAGATTGCTGGCGATTTTGGTGGTGTCATTTGCCTATCTGATTATTTTCACGGAAAAGGTCAACCGGGCGGTGATTGCCCTCCTGGGCGCGGCGCTGATGGTTGTCAGCGGTCTGCTGAGCCAGAAACAGGCGCTGGCGGGAATCGATTTTAATACCCTGGCGCTGCTTATCGGCATGATGATTATTGTCGGCATTACCGAGCGCTCGGGCCTGTTTCAGTTTGTGGCGGTGTGGGGTGCCCAAAAGGTGAAGGCGAGCCCGCGCGGCATGCTGGCGGTTTTGATTCTCGTTACCGCGGTTTTTTCCGGGTTTTTGGACAATGTGACCACGGTGCTGCTGATTGTGCCGGTTACGTTTCAGATTACCAAAAAGCTTGGCATTGACGCTTATCCTTATCTGGTGGCGGAAATTTTTGCCTCCAACATCGGGGGCACCGCAACCCTGATCGGCGATCCGCCGAATATCCTCATCGGCTCGGCGCTGGATTTGACCTTTATGGACTTTGTCAAGGTCTTGTCGCCGATTGTGGCGGTGGTGATTGCGGTTTTGATTCTGGCGTTTGACCTGGTGTGGAAAAATAAGCTGACAACCACGCTGCGGCGGCGTGTGGCGGTGATGAAAATGAACCCCGCGGCCAGCATTACCGACAAGCGGCTGCTGGTTAAGTCGCTGGGGGTTTTGGCGCTGGTGATTACGGCGTTTGTTTTTGCGCATGACCTGTTTCTTGACAACGGAACGATTGCGCTCACCGGAGCGGCGCTGCTTCTGCTGTTGTATTCCCTGCCGATGGGGCATGAGCGCGAGGACAAGATTGAAGAAATTTTCCGCGTGGTGGACTGGACAACCATCTTTTTCTTTGTCGGGCTGTTTGTGATGGTCTACGGGCTGGAAGTGACCGGAATCCTCAAACTGCTGGGCACCAAGTTTATTGAGCTGACCGGGGGCAGCGTTGAGGCGATGATGTATGTGATTCTGGGCAGCTCGGCGGTGTTGTCAAGCGCGATTGACAATATTCCGTTTGTGGCGACGATGATTCCGATGATTAAGTCGATGGAAGAAGCCGTGGGCGGCCGCGAGGCGATGATGCCGGTATGGTGGGCGCTGTCGCTGGGGGCCTGCTTTGGCGGCAATGGCACGCTGATAGGCGCTTCGGCCAATGTGGTGGTGGCGGGATTGTCGCAGCGGCACGGGCATCCGATCAGCTTTGCGGGATTTTTGCTGTGGTCGGTTCCGGTGATGCTGATGAGTGTTTTGATTGCCGGATTGTTCCTTTATTTTGAATTTGGATAAATAAGGCTTGCAATTAAGGCAAAAGCAGGTTATATTCAGAGCATAACAAAACTCTGTGGTTTATGAGTATAAAAAGATTTCTACCCAGTAATGATTTGCTAATCCTTATCGAAAAGAAACAATCCCACAAAAATTTATGTTATTGAGTCCGGGCTATACTGCCCGATGTGTCAACCTGTTTTTTTTAGAGAAGGAAAGCTACAATGGCTACAGGTACAGTTAAATGGTTCAACCCCACTAAAGGTTTTGGTTTTATTCAGCCCGAGAACGGCGGCAATGATGTGTTTGTTCATATCAGCGCTGTTGAGAAAGCCGGCCTGCGCACTTTGAACGAGAATGATAAGGTTTCTTATGACCTGATCACCGAAAAAGGCAAAACCTCGGCTGGCAACCTTAAAATTGCTTAAGCTGTGACGCTTTGGAAAACGCCCCGTTTGAACGGGGCGTTTTTTTGCAGGCGCAATGAGAGGAGCACCGGAACCATCATGCGTCGGGGCCCCACCCTATACCCTGTTATGCCTCGGGCACGCCCGTCAAGGCATCTCTCGCTTTCTGTCATGTGCCGTCCAGGCATCTAAAAATATTTACGTTCCTTTTGTGGGAACAAAAGGAACCAAAAATCCTCGGGATGGTTCGCTTTCTAAGCTTTGCCTCGCAAAGTGCCCCCGTGTTGTAAACTCGCTGCGCTCAGACAGACAACACGACGTCAAGTGCCAAATCCCGGCTTTTGCTTGCAAAACTAAGAAGTTGCTCACAAATCCCGAACCCTGAATCAATATTGCTGTAATGTTTTTTTAGCCCCCTTGACGCGGGCAAAGCCGCGAGGGGCGCAACGTGGGGAGCGGCTCCGGTGGAGCTGCGAGGCCGTTGCGGCGTAGTCTTGTTCGTGAGCGATGAGCGGCAGCGATAAGAGCGAGCGTTACAAGACAAGCAGGGGTGTGCTGCGCGGGGTGACAGTTGTGGAAGTGACCCTTGGACGAAGGCACTGCGCTCCGGGGTGAGCGGGGGAAGTTTGAGGGGCACGCCGGCCGGAGCGGGGAGAATGCGCGGGTGGGGGAGGGAGCGCGGAATCACGGCGGCGAGCCAGCCGGCAGGCTGCGTTATAGCGCGGCGGCAGAGGTTAGTTTTATAAAGCGATGAGGTCGGAGCTGATTTGATTGTAAAATCCGGTATCGATTTTATGATAGTCAGCAAAGTTTACCACATAGGGCAGGCTGCTTTCATCAAAGCGTTGTTTGAGTTCTTCCAGCTTTTCGAAAGGGACGGCGGTTTTGCCGCGAATTAGAATATCCAAATCCGAGACTTTGCCGAAACCGCCTTTAACCCGCGAGCCATACGCCCAAAATTGATAATCGGCGCGAAAATCAGCGAGAATCGCGGTGATGATTTTTGCTTCCTGTTCTGAAATGCCGGTAATCATGAATTGTTTTTCACCTTATCAAAAGCATTTACCAGATAACGGACATCTTGGATAAAAGCGGGAATCTCCGGCAGGAGGTCGCGGGCTTTTTCGATGTTGTATTCGTGGGAGGTATCGTTGCGGCGGGCATAATAAGTTTTCCACTTTTCCCAATTTTCCACCATGCCGTAACCGTCCATAAAACGGAAGATATTGTTAACGGTCAGTTCTTTGTCGTCTTTGGCATATTCGATTTTGAGGTAACGGCACATAAGTTTAAGCGCTGTTTCCATGGTGTATTCAAAGCGTTTGACGCAGGAATCGGCGACGATTCCGGCAATGGCCGCGTCATCTTGCTTTTGCAGGTAGACGGTCCAGCATTCCTGCAGGGTGGTGAGGGCATTGCGCAGGGCTTCAATGTTAAATTCGGAATTAATCATGGTTTTCTCCAGAGTTTAGGTAAGTCTATATGATAAGTTTATAAGTTTCAAGAGGAGAGTGGGGGCTCGGGGAGAATGCGCGGGTGGGGGAGATTGAGGTGCGGGTGGGGGAGAGAGCGCGGGGCGCAACGTGGGGAGCGGCTCCGGTGGAGCTGCGAGGCCGTTGCGGCGCAGTCTTGTTCGTGAGCGATGAGCGGCAGCGATAAGAGCGAGCGTTACAAGACAAGCAGGGGTGTGTTGCGAGGGGTGACAGGATAATGGGGTGTGCTGCGCGGGGTGATAAAAAAATTTATTTTTCCTCTTGTCTTTTAATTTAGAGTCAGGTAATATTACAACCAGGAAGACGGTAAAGCCGTCGCGGCCGAGTGCGGCTGCGGAGCCAGCCGTCTGAACGGGAGAGATCCCGCCGGAATACACAATTCTTTTACAAGAACAAAACTCCCCTTGCGGGGGAGGCTTCGAGATAAGCTCCCCCGGGAGGCGAATAAGAAGACTGTTTCTTGTAGCAGTTGTGTACTCCCTCGCACCTAATTTAATGTGCGGGGGTTTTGTTTTAAGGTACAGTTCCGTTAGTCCATTAAAAAACCAGCCTTAAAAACAATGCACGCGAAAGCAGTCCTCTATAAATAAATTGCTTGCAAGTTCGCGTTGAGTACACTAAAATTGTTGAACGTCAGCGCTGCCCGTTCAACTCTTACCGGCTCAGGCGGCGACGTTCTTTGGGCCTTCGCTCCGGAACGGGATAAATAAGAACCTTGGGCCAGGTTCGGGAGTTCCCCAAACTCCTTCATGTGATACATGCCGGGCTGTCACTTCTTGCGGTGGCAGCAAGGGCACAGGGTGAAAATCCCTGTCAGCAAGATTACCTACCTTAATGGCGGGTAGTCGGTTAAAGCTGCGGTTACGCCGCAGCGGGCTTTCATGTATCAGCTCTTTGGGGTTAACTGGCTCCCGCCACCTTTGTTAGGTGGCCGCCGGTTAAAGTCGTGGTGATACCGCGACGGGCTGACATATGACAGTTCTTTTCGGTTAACTGGCTTACACCATCTTCGTTTGGCGGGCAGTCGGTTAAAGCTGCGGTGATGCCGCAGCGGGCTTTCATCTATCAGCTCTTTGAGGTTAACTGTCTCCCGCCACCTTTGTTTTATATTTTTCTTATTTGGGTGAAGGGAGTTGTTTTTAACTTATTACTCAGGATAAGACGATGACGCAAAAGCAAGCTGACGATTCCGGACTATCTTTTATTCAAGACAATTTTGCCGTATCCGGGCATAAAAATCTGGTTAAGCGGAGTTCCCGCGGGCGCACCCCCACCGGTGACCCTAATCCGGTTGATGTTTATATCGGCTCGCGGATAAAACTGCGCCGCCAGGCGCTGGCGCTCAGCCAGGAAAAACTGGCGGACCTGCTGGGAACTACTTTTCAGCAGGTGCAGAAATACGAACGCGGCACGAACCGGGTGAGCGGCAGCCGCATGTGGGATTTGTGCTGTATCCTGGATGTGGAGCCCTCTTATTTTTATGCCGAAATGCCCAAGAAAATACGGGAGGGCAGCCCGCGGTTTCAGTATCTGAATCCCGCCCGCCTGCATGAAGACGAGTATGATACGCTGGCCTCGATTGAAGACCCGATGATGAAAGCCGAATCGATAATTCTGGTGACGGCTTATGAAAAAATCCCCAACCGCAAGCTGGCGAAAAGCCTGTTTAATGCGGTTGTGAATGCCTCTTATACGGTGGAGCCCCAGGAGGAGGTTGTTGGAGATGATGATCTGGACGATGCGGTGATAGAAAGTCTGCAGGCAATAAAGTTTAAGCAGGTGAAGCCGGTGCGGAAGAAGGCGGAGCAGCCGAGGGAAGAGGTGCAATCGCCAAAAGACGAGTGATTCCGGCCGCTGCGCGGGCAAGATGACGGGCGGCCGGCCACTGGCGGTTTGGCGGGTAGAGCGTTGTCCTGGTGAGGTTGCGGTGAGAGCGGCCGGGGCGGCGGGAATGGTTTTCGTTGTGCGGGGAAGGGTGGCCGCTGTCAGGGCAGCGGGGCGTCTTTCATGCCGATACGCCCGAAGAACGGCAATTTGAGCGCCGGGCGATAGAAATCTATTCCGAAAGTCAACCCGAGAAAATCAATTTCTATCCCCTCGGCCAAACCGACTGTTAAGCCAAAAATTCCAAACAGCGAAAACTGGACGCCGCTGCCGCTTTCCGACCGGGCAAACAATTTGCCGTTATCAATCCAGTCTTTGCCGATGGCGGTGGGCGGCAGTTCCACCGTCAGTTCCGGCGTGTGGCGGATGATATGGGCGATAAAACTGTTGCTGTTGGGTCCCGGCCAGAGCTGATAAGTATGCTGGTAGTAATAATTTTTTGCCAGTTCGTCAATGCGGGGAATCGCCCGGGCAGCGGCCTCGCCGCGGAGGTCCTGAATCAAATCGGGTTCGGCGCCGAACCAGCGGCGGTCGGGGATATCCGGCCCGATGAGAACCGCGTTGCCGCCGCGGAAAACCCGGTAGCCCATCACCTGATAGGTGGTATAAAAATCAGCGTTTTCGGGTTTGACGGCAATCCAGCTGTGGACGGCAAACCAGCCTTTCCAGTTAATGGTGCGGGCGGCATAGACCTGAACCACCGCCTGCTTATACTCCGCGGGGTCGGGGGCCAGGCCCGCGCTGCTGCGGTCAGCCTGCCACCATTTGACGGGGCGGTAATTATAAACGGCAAGCCCCAGTCCGGCGAGGGCGGTTCCGATGATGAACAGGGTAAACAAACGGCTTTTTTCCATAATTTTAACAATTCGATTCAAAATTCTGCACTGTAAATGACAATAAAATGACAGCAGAATTATAGTTATGTATTCTTTGCTTGTAAAATAAAAATAGCCGTTGGACAACAATTTTGCAGACTTGACGGCCGGGCTTTGCGGCACTACAACAATGGGGTCATTAAAATTTTTACAGGGAACTTTATGGAAAAACTATCTGATTTTTGGGTTAATCACGCGACACTGCCGGCCTCCTGGATGTGGGGGATTTTCGGCGTTGTGGTTATTGCGCTTCTGATGTGGGATCTTTTGTTTTTTAACCGCAAGAACGAGGAGCCTAATCTTTTTCATACCTTAGTGGTCTGCATTATCTATATTCTGGCGGGCTGTCTGTTCGGCGTGTTTGTGATGTATGAACACGGGCTTGAAAAAGGGCTGCTTTTCTTTACCGGGTTTTTGGTGGAAAAGAGCCTGTCGCTGGATAATATCTTTGTTATCTCGCTGATTTTTTCTTCTTTGCAGGTGCCGAGGAAGTATCAGCACCGGGTTTTGTTCTGGGGAATTTTGGGCGCTATTGTCATGCGCGCGCTGCTTATCTGGGTCGGCGACACGCTGATTAAAGAATTCCATGGCATATTGTATCTTTTCTCGGCGTTTTTGTTGTATACCGGCGTGAAGATGATGGTTCACAAGTCGGAAGAAACCAAAGATTTCCGCGACCGGCACCTGTATAAAGCGGTGTCTAAGTTCTTTCATGTGACCCATCAGATCCGGGGCGAGCATTTTATGATTAAAAAGGGCGGGCACTATTTTATCACGCCGCTGTTTTTTGCCCTGATTCTTATTGAGACGATGGATGTTATTTTTGCCCTGGACAGTATTCCCGCCATTTTTCTGATTACGCAGGACGTATTTATTATTTACACCAGCAATATTTTTGCGATTTTGGGGCTGAGGGCGCTGTATTTTCTGCTGGAAGCCGCGGTCAACCGCTTTAAGTATCTTAAAGACGCTTTGGCGATTATCCTGATCTTTATCGGTTCTAAAATCTTTTTGCCGTTTGCGGGGATTGAGGTTTCGGCCCCGTGGTCGCTGGGCGTGACGTTCGGCCTGATTGCCGGCGGAATTTTGTTGTCGCTCTACAAAACGCGCGGCGAAGAAAAAGCCTAAATAAAAACCCCGGAAATTTCCGGGGTTTTTGTTAAAACTCAATCCGTATGACAACGCGGCGGTTACGCAGCCGGTTTTCGGGAATGGGTTCGTTGTAGGCGTTATAATTGGGATAAGCCGGGGCAATGCCGGCCATGCCGACAGCCTGAAAGCGTTTATCCGCTACGCCGCTGTGAATGAGGGTGCGAACCACCGAGCCGGCGCGGGCGCCCGACAATTCCCAGTTGGAGGGAAACTGCCGCGGGTCGGCCTCATTGGTGTCATCGGTATGGCCCTCGACAATAATCCGGAAACGTTTGTATTTCGGAGCGCTCAACAGATTGGCAATCTTTTTCAGCGTGGGCAGTATCTCCGGTTTGATATTGGTGCTTCCGGCGTCAAAAAGGTTGATGCTGGTGATTTCCAGGGTGGCCCCTTTCGAATCGGCGCCGATTTTAACCTCTTCGCCAAGGTCGAGCCCTTTGGCCTCGTCCATAAAGTTCAGCACCGTGCCGCTCAGCTGGTCGGCTCCCAGAGCATTGAAAGCTGCCGCTAAAGCATATTGAATCTGCGCGGCCTTGTCTTTATCCAGGCTGGAAGAGGCAAACAGAACAATAAACAAAGCCAGGAGCAGGGTCAGCAGGTCGGAATAAGGAATCAGCCAGGTTTCGTCGGCGTGTTCTTCATGTTTGGGCTCTGGCGGTTTCTTTTTTACCATGGCGCCCTCCTAGTTGGAGTCACGAAGAGATTTGCGGTCGGCCGGTTCGATGAACGGCTGGAGACGCGCTTCCATCGCCAGCGATGAAGCGCCTTCCTGCAGGGCAAGAGCGCCCTCAAGAACCATCTTTTTAATCTCGACTTCTTCCGCGTTAATCTGTTTGAGTTTGTTGGCGAACGGGTGCCAGCAGACATAACCGGTGAAAATACCCAGCAGGGTTGCCACGAAAGCCGCGGCAATCGAGTGGCCGAGTTTGTCAATATCCGAGAGGTTACCCAGAGCGGCAATCAGGCCGATAACCGCGCCGAGCACGCCCAAGGTGGGCGCATACATGCCGCATTGGGCAAAGATTGAGGCGCCGTGCGCGTGGCGTTCTTCCATCTGTTTGATTTCGGTATCAACAACCTGGTAAATAAAATCGCCGTTAAAGCCGTCTGCCACCAGGGTCAGGGTGGAGCGGATAAAGGGATCGGAGACCTCATTGGCGCGTTTTTCAATTGCCATGACGCCTTCAGACTTGGCGGATTTGGCAACAGAGACAAACAGTTCGAGAATTTCCTGCTTTTCGGTGAATTTTTGGCCGAAGAAGATAATTTTCAGCAGGGTGGGGAATTTTTTTACCATTCTCATCGGGAAAGCGTTAAAAATAGCCGCCGCCGTTCCAACGAAAATAATCAAAAACGCTGCCGGGTTAATCAGCGAATGAGGGTCGGCTCCTTTCAGCGCCATACCGACACCTACTGCGGCCAATCCCATGATAAAACCAATAAAAGTAGACTTTTCCATTCTAAGTTCCTCAAAATGATATACTATCCTAGTATCAGATATAGCAGGAAAGGCTTAACACCTCGTTAAGATGTGCGGTTCCGCCGCCGTAAATTTAAGGACTTGGCGGCCGGGGCCGGAAAGTCCTTTTGGGGGCCCGGGGCGGGCGGTTTGCCGTATCCGGTTTTTTATTCCGGCATGGCGGCGTTTTTCTTCATTTTCATCATTGCCGGGGCGCGGAGCAGGGCCTCGTTGAGGACAACGTCGGGTTTGGGTGTCATTTCCGGGCTTACTTCGCTGTCGGGAACAGCTTCCGGCCGGCGGTATTTTTCGGGGTGGAGGCTTTCTCCCGCCTCTCCGTAGTTGGTGTCATAATAAAACAAACCGCAGGCAAGCAGGAAAGATATTGTCTGGCTGACCGGCAGCGCCCAATAAATTCCGGCTGCGCCGAAGAACAGCGGCAGGACTTTTATGGAAATAATCGGGAAGATGATGCCGCCGCTGAAAGAGACGATTGCCGCGTTGCGCGGGCGGCTGGTGGCGGTGAAATAGGTGGAGATGTTGACGGTGATGCCGTTCAGCAAAAAGGTAATCCAGAAGACTTTGGCAAATTCGCGAATAATCTGGTGAACGGTGGCGTTGGTTTCGTCAACGAAGAAATTGGAAATTTGTTCGGCGTAAAAATACAAAATGAGCGAAGCAAAAGCGCCGACGGCAAAACTGAACTTGAAAGCGTGGCAGATAAAAGCGTTAATCCGATCCCATTTCTTGCGGCCGTAGTTAATGGCGAGCACCGGCTGCATGCTGTCGCCGATGGCGGTGACGGTGGTGTACTGGACCAGCAGGAAATAATTGATGATGGTGAAGGCAACCACGCCGTTGAGGCCGATATATTTGATCAGCGAGATGTTAAACAGCATCAAGACCACGCCGACGGCACTTTCGGTAATGAATTCGGACACGCCGTTGTAGCAGGAGCGCATCAGGCGGCGCCAGCGTTTGAGTTTGAAAGAGAATTTGAGGATACAGCAGGGATTAAAATAATGGCTGAGCAAAAAGAGGGTCGAAAAGAGTTCGGCAAAAGAAGTGGCATAGGCCGCACCTTTCATCCCCCAGCCCAGGAAGCCGATGAACAGCCAATCCAGAAAGATGTTGCCAAGAACAAAAAGAATCAGTCCGGTGGCGACAAAGGCGGTGCGTCCCTCCAGGCGGATGAAGTAGCTGATGGTGAGGTTTATGCCGTAGAAGAGGGTGAAAAGGACGACGTAAAAGTAATAATCGCTGGCCATCTGCATAATCTCTGGCGTGGCGCCAAGGTAAACCAAAATTTCTTTTTCAAAGAAAAGGGCAAGGACGGCAAAGCCGATGTTGGCCGCCGCTACGCCGATAATGGTTTTGGAAAAGATGTAATTGGCCATTTCATATTTTTCGGCGCCGAGCTGTTTGCCGATGCTGACAGTGGAGCCCACGACCAGCATAATGTTAAGCCCCCACAAAAGGTTCAGAATCGGCATAACGATATTGATGGCGGCAAGGCCGTCGGGGCCGATATATTTTCCCACAAACCAACCGTCTACAATGGAAACCGAGGCTGCAAACAGCATTGAAAAAATTACCGGAATCGAATGATAGAAGAATGTCGGCGTAATATTGCCTTCAATAAAGTCATATTTTTTGTTCATCAGAACCCCGCTAGGACACACACATTTTATTTTGTATAATTTTGTCATGAAATTAAATAAACTTCAAGCTCCTTTTTAGGATAGTCTTAACTCTTTTACAATTGGTAAACGGAAAAGATTATTTTTGCAGAGCAGGCGGTTGATAAATAATAATTTTGATTGCCCGGAGATGCCGGAATTTGTATCCTTTTGCCGGGAGGGTCGTCATATGCAAGACAAAATTACCCGTGTGGGAGTGGGGTTATATCTGTTTAATGACAAACATCAGCTGCTGCTGGGGCTGCGCAAGTCGTCCCACGGCAACGGAACCTGGTGTCCGCCGGGCGGTCATATGGAGTTTGGCGAGAGCAACGAGCAGGCTGCAATCCGCGAGGCCAAGGAGGAAACCGGGCTGGAGGTGCTTCCGGAAAATGTCCGCCTGCTGGGCGTGACCAATGATTTCTTTGAGGAATCGGGCAAGCATTATATTACCCTGAATCTGGGGGCGAGCGATTTCAGCGGCAGTCCCCGGGTGATGGAGCCGGATAAATGCGCGGAGTGGCGCTGGTTTGATTTAGACCGGCTGCCCGAGAATCTGTTTCTCAGCGCTAAAAATTTCTTAAAAAACTATCATATTTAAAAAACTGCTTAATTGGTATCAGTTATACTTGACAATTATAATATATTACATTTATAATACATATTAATCTTTATATGTATGCGGAGGATAAAATGGATAAGATAGAAAGCGTCAAGGAATTTGTCGAGAAAATTGATGCAACTAAAAAAGTCAATCCGAAAGACTTGTCTTCGGATCAGGATTTGACAATTGCGATTATGAACCTGATTTCAATTGAGGAACATCTGGTCTTTTCAGGAGCCAAAACCGGGAAGACATCTTTTTACGATTTGATTCAGGATATTCGCGAGCTGCGCAAAAACCTGATGCAGAAAGTTATTCCGGCATATGAGGGGGAGGTGTGGTGCATTTCCAAACATCTGCTGGCTGCCGGCATGCGGCTGACGGAAGTGGGGACCAAGCAGCAGAGCCTGGGGCACCATGAAGAAGCCTATAAATTGTTTAATCAGGCTTACGACCTTTATTGCCTGTTTTGGGGGCTGAATATGAACATGCTTCAAAGCGGGGAAGTCCGGCAGCTGGAGAGCAAACCTGCCGCCGCTGCAGAAAATGTGCTGAAACCGGAAGAATCCGCAGAACCCAAAGGCGGTGCTTTGGCCAAAATGAAAGCCTTTGTCCGCAAAGCGGTTGACTGTTGTATTGAATAAGGGGGAAAAGAGATGAAAAAGTTTGTTTATATGCTTGCTGTTCTGGCTGTTTTTCTTGGCGGCTGCGATAACCGGAAAGGTCCTGCCGGGGAGGAAATCAGCCCGGATAAGATTTATTTCTTTTTTTCTAACAGTTGTCCGCACTGCCACGACGCGCTGGCGTTTATCAACCGGAAGTATCCCGACTTAAAAATCAGTATGGTTAATGTCGGCAATAACGAAGGGTATGAACTGTTTGTTAAATGTGCCGCAAAGTTTAAGCTGGGCCGTTATATCGGAACGCCGCTGTTTTGCATGGGCGATAAATATCTGATGGGCTGGTCGCCGGAATCGGAACTTTTGTTTGATGATTATGTTCAACCTTTTATAAAATAAGGACTTGCGGCGATGACGGATCAACTGCCTGACGAGGTAATGAAAAAAGCGGTTAAGGGAATCAGTTATATTGCTCATCCGATGCGGCTGAGAATTTTGGAATATGTTGATGTCAACGGGCCTTCCTCGGTTTCGGCAATTGCCAAAGGAATCGGCGAAGAACAGATGCTGGTGTCGCAAAGCCTGAAAAAACTCCGCGATGCCCATTTGGTTAAGACCCAGCGGCGCGGATTGTTTATCTATTATCATATCCAGGAGGAATATCCGGCAAGTATATTTGTTTGTATCCGCAAGCTTTTCGGTTATATGACCGACAGTTTTTATTTTTTGGCTGATGATTGCAAAGCCATTTTGCCGAGGGATTATACGACGATGGTGGCAAACCAGATAAAATTGTTTGCCAATTATGATAAAATGCGGATTTTGGAATTTTTGACCCTGCAGGGAGAAAGCAATGTGTCGGATATCATCCGGGCCATCGGTTGCAGCCAGTTGAAAGTTTCACAGTATCTGAAACGGTTGCGGGACGACGGTTTTGTTGTCTGCCGGCGGGAGGGACGTTTTATAATTTACAGCATTACCCAAGGTGTGCATAAAACGGCCATCCAATGTATTCACAAACGTTATGAAAGCCTGGCTCATAAAGAGGAGTTCTGATAAAAGCGAAAGGAAAATATCTGTCAGGAAAAAATTCACTTAGTGTTTAAATACAAAAGAACCTCCATTATAAAAAAACAGAGCGATTTTTATTGTATGTAGATAATATGTATCAACGACGTAAAAAATAGGAAAGACAAGAACCAAAAAATGCTGGCATAAAAAAATAATCCGGTATGTTGGTCTTGCACAATAAAAATAAAACTATCTAAAGGAGATAATTATGATATTTTTTATTCATAAAAAGATTACTTACGAATATCTTGAGCAACTTAAACCTAATCAAAATCTTTGTATAAGCGATAGCGAAACTCCAGAATTACGTCTCCGCTTTTAGTTTTATAATCGTATTATATGATTTTTAACTGGTGCGACTTTAACAAGTACAAAACAAAAAATACTAATCCTTGTTCCGATTTAATAGAAAATATCCCTGATATATAAACTGATTTTTTAACGAATTCTATAAATATGTATCTGAAGGAGTGTTGAGCCGCTTAATTCCAGTAAATAAAAAAACCTCCGAATAATTCGGAGGTTTTTTCAATAAATATTAAATCATCTTGGCCATAAATAGCTCATCGTAGAGTTTTCCATTCATACTAATTGATTTTTCACGAGTTCCCTCGTGTTTATATCCATTTTTTTCATAACAAGTTATAGCTGGTTTATTTTCTGCAATAACAGTCATTTCAACACGCTTTACCTCTTTTTCTTTTAACCAATGTTCAGCAAATGACATAAGTTTTGAGGCAACGCCTCGCTTTCTATAATCACTTAGCACACCGATAGCGAAGTTAGCAATATGTTTTACTTTTGACATAGGGCTACGAGAAATCCCCATAAACCCGATAATTTTATCATTATCTACAGCTACAAATATCTGCTTATAGTCACAACATTTTTTTATAGAATTTTCTTGCTGTTCAACAGTCTTTGAAGATTCTTCAACGGTCGGCAACAAATAATCCGTTTCCCTTATAAGCCTATCATAAAAGTTTACAAACTTTTCTGCGTCTGATAGTTCTATTAACCTTACTTCCATACGTTTTACCTCCAACAAGTTGTGTCACTAGCTTTATAACTTCCTGTCATTCCGTGTGCTGTGGCACGGCAACCACCACAAATTCTTTTTAATTCACATTTGCCGCATTTTCCATCAAAATCCCGTTTTAATAAATCTTTAATAAGGATTGATTCTTCATAGGCTTTATGTATATCTTTCGGCGTTTTCCCGATAATATTAGTAACATTCTCTAAAAAAACCGCACACGGTGTTATATTTCCGTCACTTGACACATTAAAGCCAGTAATTCCCGCTGTACAGCCGCCTATAGTGGCCTCCGAATGAATATCTATACCTTCGCCAATATCCCACGTTATAAAGTCCCCACAGGCGAATTTTAAAGGGTCCTCTGTTGTAATATCCATATGAGGATATTTTTTTCTTAATTCAGAGATTTTTCCAATAAACTCTTTCTTTTGAGAGCCGTTCATACAAAGTTTTCTATCACTAGCACGGCCAACAGGAATAATGGACCCTAAGCCGATACGTTGACAGCCAATTTTCAAAGCTAAATTAACCATATCTTCGACTTGGTTAATTCTATCAGGGGTAACACTGACTCTCATTGACGAAACTAATTTTGGAGATTTTGCACATCTTTCCAATAATTTAATTGCCGCTTTGTAAGCTCCTTTATACCCGCGAAACTCGTCGTGCTCCGCCTCAATATGACTATCTAAACTAACCTGAATAGATAAATTAGGAACGTTCAAGTCTTCAAGTTTTTTAATATCTTCCTCCGTAACCATTGAGGCATTAGTTGTAATAATGATATTATTAACTCCCTTTTTGTGAATAAGGGCAATTATATCTATAATATTTTTATTCAAAAAAGGTTCGCCGCCGGATACTGTAATTCTCTGTTCGCCTCTTTCTTCAGCAACAAAGAAATCAAGTAAATTATTTATATCTGTCATAGATAAGTCAACTCTGGCTTCTTCCCATGCCCGGCAATGTTTACATCTCATGTTACATTTTCCGGTAATTTCAATTTGGCAATGTTGAAAGCCAATATCATAGATACAATTTTCTGTCTTAATAAGCATTTTTATTCTCTCTTTTAATAAAGCAATAGTGGGGAATAATCCTTTGGATTATTCCCCACTTAATTCACATTTATTTATATGAACCGCTAGTGCAACAAGTATTATTAGCAATCTGCATTTTGATAACCTTAACGCTATCAACTTTTTTATCCTTATTCATTTTATACTCCTCATATAAAGTTAAACGTCTCACATAATAATAGCAATCGAACTCGGATTTACACTATAAAGTTATAACTTGTGAAATTTTACTTTACAAGCTAAAACTAATATTACAATAATAACATCTTTTTAATCCTATCTGCCGTTTCTTGTGGCGAATAAGATGAATTGTCGATTGAAACTCCGTGATTAGGAAAATTATGTATTCCTAATTTATGAAAAGCCTCTATTTTTGACTTTTCAATATTTTTTAACTCTCTTGTTTCTTTATTTTTAAGTAAAAAATCTAAAGGCGGAGATAACGTAACAAATAAAAATTTGTTCTCTCCAAGTAAATCTATAAGTTTTTTGTACCGATATTCAAAAAACAGATAACCGAAAATATAAAACTTATTATCTTTAATGTTTTTAATATAATCCAACATTTTATTAAAACGTAGTTCGGCATATTCAGGAAAAGTTAGAGAATCTTCGTAAAAGGAATAATTTTTAATTATATAATCAACGTCAATAAATACACTATTGGAAACTTTTTCCTCTAACAATTTTCCAATCGTTGTTTTTCCAGAGTTCATATTTCCATTGATAAATAGCATTATTTAATTCTTTCCAAGGATTTCGCTAATAAAGCATTGTTAATTTTTTGTTTTTCTATCCACGGGACATCTATTATTGTGCGGAAGTTCTTAAATAAAATATTTTGCTTTTCTTCGCTGCTAATTTTGCACTTCATAATAGTATTTATTTCTGCCGAGTAGTCTTTAGACATTTCTTCCGTACCAAATGGAGTGTCTGAACCAAAAAGAACTCGCGATGACCCAACTTTATTTATTAAGCCGGTAATAGCCTCGCTATCTCTCACGGTCGAAGTATCAAAAAAGATATTGTCAAATTTCTTTAGTTGTTCGCCGACTTCCGTGGAAATTATATCTCTAGGAGCGTTAAAAACACGTCCACAATGTGCTAGTATTATAGGTAAATGAGGAAAATTGCTGGCAATTTTCCTCATTCTTTCTATGCGAATACTTGTTGATGGGTGTGATATCAAAAATAACTGTTTTTCTTGCATTAGGTCATAACGCGGCATATATGTGGTGGTATCTTTTCCGGTTAATAAAAAATGCTCTTTTATTCCCATAATTTGAGGAGAAAGTTTATTTATTCTTTCGATAGTCTCATCAATCCTTAAAAAAGGTATAAACCGAGAAGGATACTTATTAGCTACAGATAAAATATATTTTGTTGTGTGTTCTTCCGAAAGTTCGGGATAAACGTGCGGAAAGATTACAGCTTTAGAAACACCTTTTTTGTCCGCCAAAGCTATATAATTTTCCGCCGAATTATCTCGTACTTGCTGATAAGCAGGGATATTTAAATTAGGTAGATTATCAACCCCGCCATTCGGGCATAAATGGATATGCACATCACAAATCATTATTATTTTCCAGACTTACCCAATTTACCGTTTCGGGCCGCAATCATTAACAGATTTAAATTTTGCGGCTGAGCAACTGTACTCTTAGAGTTATCATTAATATTTTGAGTTTCATTATTGATAAGAATAGATTTAAGAGCTTTAGTTTTTCTCTCTTGCTTAACGACGTCAATAAACTCATCTAAAGGCATATCCTTAATTTTAGAGTTATTATCTCTAATATGCAGAGATACTGTATTGTTATTAGCCTCATTTTCGCCAATAATAACAGTATAAGGAATACGCCGACGGCGGGCTTTAGCGACTTTCGCACTTAAAGAGTTCCCTCTAATTGAAGAAGTTTCAACTCTAAAACCTTCCTCCATAAGAGATTCAGCTACTTTTGCTTTATAACTATTCATTTTTTCGTTTTCATCACTTACAGCTACAACTGCAATTTGTTCAGGAGCAAGCCATAGAGGAAATTTACCATTGTAATGTTCAATTAGAACACCTGTAAATCTTTCCATAGAACCTAAAACCGTTCTATGCAACATAATCGGCCGTTCTTTTTCTCCATTTGCATTTGTATATTCTAAGTTAAAACGCTCTGGAAAATTAAAATCAAGCTGAATTGTTGGACCCTGCCATTTACGTCCCAAAGCATCTTTCATTTTTACATCGATTTTAGGACCATAGAATGCTCCACCACCTTGATCCACACCATAGCTTTTAATTTTAGTCGAACTTAAGGCTTCGTGTAAAGTTTTTTCGGCATGTTCCCATGTTTCAGCATTTCCGATTGCTTTTTCGGGTTTGGTAGATATTTCATATTCGGTTTCAAGGCCGAAAGTATCCATCATATACTCAACAAAATCTACAACTTTTACAATTTCATCTTTTAACTGTTCTTTAGTGCAAAAGATATGAGCGTCATCTTGCGTGATATTTGTAACTCGTAATAATCCATGCAAAGCACCACTATCTTCTTTACGATAAACAGTTCCTAATTCGAAATATTTAATTGGTAAATCTCTGTATGATTTTGCTGTATTTCTATAAATTTCTACATGCCCAGGGCAGTTCATGGGCTTTACACCATATTCTTTTCCATCTTGATCAAATAGAAACATATTATCTTTATAACAATCATAATGTCCGGATTGCTTCCAAACATTTGTTGTATAAATATGCGGTGTATATACTGGTTTATAGCCCCGTTTAGCGTGTTCAAAATGCTCAAATTCTTCTATTGTTCTTCTTATAATGGCACCATTAGGCTGAAACATTGCAAGGCCGGGACCATTCTGTGACATACAGAATAAGTCCATATCCTGATTTATTCTTCTATGATCTCGTTCTTGGGCTTCTTGTAAATGCTTATTATATGAATCTAACTCATCTTTTGTACTAAAAGCTAAAGCAGTAAGTCTTTGACTCCTATTTACTCCCTCTTTATCGGCGTTAGTTCCCGAAATGGTTTGAAGTTTAAAACTATCTGGAGATAGTTCATTCGTATTTGATATTTCAAGAGGGTTTGACACACAATAAAAATCATCAATTTTTACAATAGGAATCTCATTGTTAAATTGTTCAATATTATTTATAGGAGATATTTTTTTCTCAAGAACAAGCTTCTCTGCTTCCAGAGAAGAAATTGTACTATATTCAATCGGAATTCTACGAGATATAGCTTTTTTCATTTCTATAGATATTTTTTTTATATCATTTTGTGTCATTGCTCGAGTATTATTAAAATCATTATAAATTTCACCTTCACCGAACTGACTGTTTTCTAATAAAATATTTTTATCATTTTTATGAACGGCATAAGCCATAAGAACAGAATATGCCTGTTTAACACTAGTATTCTGCATTATTCGAATCTCCTAATTTAATGGAATTAACGATTTATTAAACCTTTTGTGTCTAAGTGTCAAGAGTTTTTTCTTTATTCATCAATCAAGACTAGAAATTCAAGATATAAAATTTCTTTTATATCTTTAGCTATTCTACATTAGATAAAACGGGTAAATTTTTTCGAAAATAATTATTTTTCGAAAATTTTTCATAAAATAATGTATGTTTACACTAAAAAAACAGAAATATTATACAAAAAAATCCTGAATAAGGTTTGCCCTTATTCAGGATTAAATTTTTCCTATAATTTACTTTCTAAATACGGTTCGGCTAAAATAAGTTGGATTGTAGATTTCGGATATAATAAAGTATTTCTGGGTATCAGGGTAATCTCGGCTATTCTTTTTACGAGTAAAGGTTTGCGTAATGTAGAATATGTAGGTCTTAGTAAAGTTAAAAATATTGAGCAGGTGTTCTTAGATTATCTCAATAACCAAGGTAATAAACTGTATATAAAATCCCAAGTACGGTTTCCACCCTCTAAAGAAAGTATTATCGAGTTAATTTTATATTATAAAGCTCTTTTTAAAATTCTATTTTTGCTACACAAAATTTCAGAAAAAAGAATAAAATCAAAATAAAAAAAGGCTTTCAGATTTCTCTAAAAGCCTTATTCTTTTTATGGTAGCGAGGGAGGGATTCGAACCCACGACACAAGGATTATGATTCCTCCGCTCTACCGACTGAGCTACCCCGCCATCAAATTCGAAGTATTTAATAATATTTATAACCGGGCTTGTCAACAAGAAATTTAATTTCTTTCCAAAAATTTGATGTTAAAAAAATTAAAGCAGTCAAAAAGGCTGCTGTAAAACAAAAAAAATTTAATGGGCCGGTCCGTGCCGGCCGGTTTTGTTATTTCCCAGCGGCGTTAAATTATCGCCGTCATAGCGAGGGATAACATGAATATGAAGGTGAAACAGCTTTTGTGCAGCGATGATGCCTTGAAAAATAATTCATCAATAATTTTTTTGTGAGCGTTGAAACGTTTTGTTTATGAATTAGATATTTCTAATAGCTAATTTATAAACATGAGGTTGGAATGAAGTTTTGGCTGGGACTGGTATGGCTGTTGGGGCTGTTAATGGGAATTCATGAGGCCGGCGCGCAGGAGCTGAGAGCAAATTTCCGACGGATTTCTCTGGATATTTCTTCAACCGAGGTCAGTCATGCCGAACAATATGTCAATTCGCCGAACGCCCAGCTTTCGGCGGACAGCCAGAATGTTTTTAAAGGAGTGTTTGACTTTGTGCTTGAAGACGAGCATCCGGACTGGCAATGGAACAACAGTCTGTTTATGAAATACGGGCGGACCAAGCTGCGTCCGGCAGACGGTGATAATTCAAGCAGCGAGAGCGCCGACAAAATTTTGTTGACCAGTGATTATAACCGTAAGATGTGGAAATACGAAGAGGCTGATGTGGGGCCGTTTGCCAGTCTGGGCTATCAAACCGAGTTTACGGCCAATAATGATGCGCCGCGGGCAAAAATTCTGCGCGGCAAAGCCGGTATTAAACTGTTTAACGGGACTTATATCAAAGAACTCTATGCCGCAGCGGTTGAAGAACTGGATATGACTTATCACAAAGCAGACACCAAGACGGCTTATGAGGTGGGAATCCGGGCTGAATATCCGCTGCGCGAAGGGGTGAAATTTTCGCTGGAAGGATATTTCCGGGATTATATCCTTTACAGCCGCTATGTGGGAACGGATTTCAAATATGAATTAAGTGTGATTACGCGAATGGACGTCAAAATTAAAGATGATTTCAGCATGGGCCCTTATGTTCAGTATTTTCAGGCACAGGCCCGCGAGGCCCGCAACGCCGGTTCTAATTTTATGATCGGCTTGTCTTTGTCATATGCTTCCCTGTTTGACATTTAACTTCTGCCGGGTTAGTGTAAGCGCGGGAGGAAAAGTATAATGACGTATTTATTTTTAGAATATCCAAAATGTTCAACCTGCCAGAAAGCAAAAGCGTGGCTGGACAGCCATCATATTGTGTACGAAGACCGGCATATTGTGGAAAACCGGCCGACGGCTGAAGAATTACTGGTTTGGTTCAAGTGCAGCGGGCTGCCGTTAAAAAGTTTTTTTAACACCAGCGGGCTGCTTTATAAGTCAATGGCGCTGAAAGATAAACTCCCGGCCATGAGTGAAACGGAGCAGATTGCCTTACTGGCAACCAACGGTATGCTGGTTAAACGGCCGCTGGTGGTGGGAGAGGATTTTGTTTTAACCGGTTTTAAGGCGGATCTCTGGGAAAAGACTTTGAGATAACATGAAAAAAGCGTATCAGATTAATCTGATACGCTTTTTGATATTTTGAACTTCTTGATATTATTAATAAGGAGTTCAACAGCTTCTTTGAAAGTCAGTTCCTTTTGTTTGACATCTTTGACGTAATCCAAAAAATATGCAAACAATGCCCCTGAAAGAAAGACTGCAACAGTCGCACCGATGCAGGATAAAGTTCCCCACAACATTCTTAACCATAAATTTTCGCCCGGAAAGAACAAAGCAGCGACAGAAGATGTCAGGGCAAAACCGAAACAAATGCTCCAACAAAAAAGAAAATTGGAAGCGCGGGAGCTGATAAAAATTATCAGGAGCGTGGTAAAAATAATAAATAATGCGCCGCAGGGGAGCATGACATAAACTAAATTGTCCATGATACAACGTTTTAAAAGATTCATAATTGGGTTAACGGAGCTAACTTATCATAAATTTTGTTTAATTCAACAGGCAAAATCAGTCCGGCCAAAAATTATTCAATTAAATCTATAATTTCGGTATTTAAATGGTTATGCGAGGAATGGGGGCTCCGGCGGAATTGCAGATTGCATCCCCAGTCTTTTAGTTTTTGCCAGCTGTTTTTGCGTTCCGGAGTAAGAAAAGTATCTTTACCGCCTTCAATCCAGAAGAGGGGAACTTTTTTATCTATGGCTGCCGAATAAGTAATCTCGGGCGGGAAATCGCCGCAGAGTGAAATTACCCTGGACGGGCTCATGGTCAGGCCGAGATGCAGCGCCATGACGCCGCCTTGAGAATGTCCGCAGAGAATGACATTATCCCATTGACACTCCCGGCAATGCAGTTTTTCTTCAACCTGGGAGATAATGTTTTCAACCGACTGGTTAAACTGTTCGGCTATAATGCGGCGCTGGCCGGCACGGCCGGTTTTTCCAAACCACATAAAGCCGTCCTTGTGAGGAAAGGGCGCTTTCAGGGCCAATAATTCCGCACCGTATTTGTCTGCTATTTTTTGAATAAGCTCATGGTGGGCCGAGGGATCGGCGCCTTTTCCGTGCAGATATACCAATAAAGTCCGGGTCATTTTGTTCTCCTTAAGTTATTACTAAACTATCCGTTTGTTTTTTACAACCATTTATCTCTTCAAAATAAGAAACCAGACCATATATATTGGGAGGTTTATTCAATTTGGAGGAAAGAAGATGAAAAAATTTACTTTGGCAGCTCTTATGGCGGCAACGGCGATCAGTTTCAGTGCTGCGGCTTATGCGGCAAATCAGGGCGGTTATACCGGGCCGGCTACAAATATTATTACGGTTGAGCAGATTCAGGGGCTCAATGATGACACCTTTGTTATTCTGCAGGGAAATATTACCCAGGCGCTGGGCGATGAGATGTATGTTTTCTCTGACGGCACAGGTTCCGTTAATATTGAAATCGATGATGATGACTGGAACGGTCTTAATGTCGGCCCCGATGACCTGGTTGTTATCAAAGGTGAGATTGACAAGAACGGCAATGTGACGGAGATTGAGGTTGATGAAGTCATGATGGCAAATCCGGCTCAAAACTGACACCAAAATGACATAAATATAACTTGCAAATTGCAGCAGGGTCTGGTCTAATCTGTTGTGTTCATACAATCGTTAAGGAGAAAAAAAGATGAAAAGTATTAATCTTGCGGTTTTAACAGCGGCAACTGCATTGCTGGTCAGCCCGGCAGCCATGGCCCGTCATCATGTTGAAAATCATGTTAACGAGCGTGGCGGTTATGTTACAGCCGGAGTTCAGGGCGGTTTCACCGGCCCGTCTGCGGTTTCAGCCACAACAGTCAAGCAGGCTCTGGAACTTAAAGATGATACCTATGTTACTCTCCGCGGCAACATTACCGAGCATTTGGGCGGCGATAAATATATGTTTAGCGACGGCACCGGTTCGATAAAAGTCGAAATTGACGACAAGGACTGGCACGGCCTGACCGTCGGACCCAAAGATACGGTTGAGATCTACGGAGAGGTGGATAAAGGCTGGACGAAAACCGAGATTGATGTCGATGCCATCAAGCTGGTTAAATAAGTTTGGTTAATAAAGTTACATTTGTGGAAAGGCCGCAGTCTTCGGACTGCGGTTTTTTTTGACTTGTAAATGCTCAGAAAAAGGTTAAATTAGTTTCATCAAAGACAACAGGGAGAAGGCAAATGCCGGGGTGTTTGGAAGATTTAATCCGGGTGAGGCGCTCGGTTTACCAATTGAGCCGCGATAATGTTCTGGAACCGCAAAAAGTGGTTGAGCTGGTTAAACAGGCTCTTAAATATTGTCCGACGGCTTTTAATTCACAATCCGGGCGGGCTGTGATTTTATTCGGCGAATATAACCGCATGGTCTGGGATTTGACGGCCGCGGTGTTAAAAGAGCAAATTCCGGCGGAGCAGTTTGCAAAAACTTCCCAAAAGCTGGATAGTTTTGCCGCAGGCTCAGGGACGATTTTGTATTTTATTGATGATAAAACAACTTGCGAGCTTCAGAAAAAGTTTCCGTTATATGCCGATAAGTTTCCGGTATGGGCAGAGCAGGCCAACGGAATGTTGCAGTATATCGTATGGACAATGCTGGCTGAGCATGACACGGGCGCCTCGCTGCAGCACTATAATCCCCTGATTGACGAGCAGGTCCGGCTGGCGTTTGACATTCCGGCTGACTGGAGACTGACGGCGCAGATGCCGTTCGGGGCCATCGGCGAACCCGCCGGCGATAAGACTTTTTTGCCGCTGGAAGGGCGTTATAAGGTTTTTGGCTTAGAGTGATTCGAGCAGCTGGCGGATAACAGCAAAAGAAGTTTCCGGCGCCTGATCCCAAAAATTGTTGTACTGATTCTCATGAGCGGTAATTCCCGGAGTGTCTGAAATAATCCGCAGGCTGACAAACGGAATCCGGTAGATATGGCAGGTCTGGGCAATGGGACAGGATTCCATGTCCACTGCCAGGGCCTCCGGGAAATATTGCTTGATTTGGTGCAAATCAGCGGCAGAAGAAACAAATTTATCGCCGCTGCAGATAAGGCCGAAATGAATGCCCCGGGGGACTTTAATGTTTTTCAGCCTGCTTATCAGATTCAGGCAACCCGGGTAAAGCAGCGGAAAGTCCTGAATTTGTCCGGGCTGGCAGCCGCTGCCGCAATCAACATCATGATAGACCGTATCGGTGCCGATAACCACATCCATTACATT
This sequence comes from uncultured Alphaproteobacteria bacterium, assembly GCA_944393665.1. Taxonomy (GTDB): domain Bacteria; phylum Pseudomonadota; class Alphaproteobacteria; order RF32; family CAG-239; genus CAZU01. The sequence continues at coordinate 1,298 of CALYAX010000009.1, read as the reverse complement.
AAGCCGGGAATCCAGAGCGCCGGCAACCCCGCTGTTTATAATATAATCAGGCTGGAAACAGCGGATCAGCTCGGCAGCACCCAGAGCGGCGCAGACTTTGCCAATTCCGCACTGCAGTGCAATGATTTCGTTTTTACCGAGGTTTCCCTGCAAAAAAATAAAGCCATTGCTTTCGGTTTGCTGCGGATTGGCAAGCAGCTGTTTAATCTGGTTAAATTCTTTGCCCATGGCAACAATAAGGCCGATTTTGCTCATTGATACATTCCTGATCAGATAAAATTTTTGTTTATGCTAACAGTCTCAATTGTCAAAGTCAATTTAATGATTAGATAAAAGTTCTAAACAAGGAGAAGAGTATGAATAAACAGTTTTGGCGTTTTTTTATCAGTATTCCGGCGGCGGCCGTCATCTATATGCCTCTGGTTTTGTTGCTGCTGGAGTTTCACAGGATTCCGCTGGTCGAGTTTTCGTGGCTGCGTTTCGGAATAGCCTTTATTCTGTTATGGGGCGGTATCATGCTGGTGATGTGGGCTTATCTGAAACTGACTAAAGAAGGCAATGCGCGTTTTGTTCTGCGCCTGCCGACCACCAAGCTGGTTAAAGACGGACCGTATCAGCTTATCCGGAATCCGATTGCGGTGGGAACAGGCGCCATTCTGCTGGGGGAGGCAGTTTATTTTGCTTCGTGGTATTTGCTGATCTGGACGTTGATTGTGGTTGAAGTCATGGCCTATCATATTACCCATGTGGAAGAATACAAGCTGGCCAATAAGTTTGGACAAGAGTATGTAAACTATAAAATGGATGTCGGCCGCTGGTTTCCCAAATGGAATGTTTTCAGGCAGTTGTTTAAGAAAAAGAAATAATCATTTCTGTCCAGGCGGCTAAATTATATGTTGATCATCTTTAATAATTAATGTATTCTGGAAGTAGTTTCGGAACAGCAATTATTGGAGAACGGCCATGAGAACAGTATTTCTTGCTTTGTTAACCTTGGTTTGGAGCAGCGTTTCTGCCCTGGCCGCCTCTCCGCATAATACATACACACACAACACCACCGTTGCTGTTCCGGAACAGTCTTACCAGCTCGCCGCAACCTGGTTCCTTCCCGACTGGCAGGCCGGGCTTGCTTCACGTACCGATACTGCTCCCGCCGGTTCCGGCGACCGCCACGACCTCACCTGTTCGGTGTATGGCGGTTGTCTTGGTATCCCCGTCAACATGACCTGTTCCGACGACTTTACCGTCGACGGCAAAACCTGTTATAAATCCTGTTCCTGCAAATCCGGGTTTGTTCC
>CALYAX010000008.1 GCA_944393665.1 uncultured Alphaproteobacteria bacterium | reverse complement strand
TCCTTACCACTAATTTTTTCCTCATATACTCTATCGCAAACAACATCCCTTAACTGTCGTTCGGTATTTTGTTCAATTGTTGAAACCCTTATGTAATTAAAAATCATCATTCAATCCTAAATATGTAAAATCTATATTTAAGAATATATTTTACACCTGTAAAATTGTCAAGCAAAATGATTTAGATTTTACACTTTTGCAAATGTAAAAATAGGGTATAGTCGGATTTGATATAAAGAATATAATTATTTCTTAAATATTAAGAAGTTGTCTTGACATTTACAGAACAAAAACCTAACTAACATAAAAGAGCCAATAGATAAAAAGGATAAATTATATGGTTACGAAGGAAGAAGCAAAGAAAAGAATTGCAGATATTGCTTACACCGCTTTATATGGAGCAAAACAACACTTTGCAACCTACGACATTATGAATGCCTTTCCGACAATAGTTGCTGTCGTAAGTCTAATCATTTCAATAATTCTTTTAGGATATCCAGAGTATGAATGCAGAAGTTTAGGTACAGGATTACTAATTTTTTCTGTTCTATCTCTTTATATAGAAAAAGGTGCTAAGGAAAAAGAAGTATATAATCAGACAGCCAAGTCTCTCAATAAAATATACAAAGAGTTAAAAGCTTTATATTTAGAAATTGATGAGAGTAATATAAAAGAAAGTATGGATAAACTCAAATCCATTGATAGCGGATTAGAAGATATATGCCATTCTAACCATATCCCCCTTTTGACTAACTGGTTAGCTCATTATAATATGTTTCTCGTATCAAGAGAGAATAGTAAATGGTTCGTAAATGAACTAGGTTTATCTCTATGGAAAGATAAAGTTCCCGAATCTCTAAAAATGATAGTAAGAATAGGATTGGTGGTGCTAACTGTTTGGATGTTATATGCTGTTATAATATTCGTAAAAATTAAATACTTTTAAGGAGAATAGGTTGTGTATAAAGATACCGAAGAAATTTTAAGCGATATTATCAAGAATATTGAGATTTCAGATACAAACTTTAATAAAGCAGTAGAAAGATATAACGCTATTGGAACTTGGATAAAAGAAGGTTTAGAGAAAAAAGGATATGATGCCAATATATATCCTCAGGGGTCTTTTGCTCTTAATACTGTAATATCTCCGTGCCCTGAAAATAATGAATATGATGTAGATTTAGTTTGCGAGGTAAAACTTGATAAAAAAGATGTTGAACCTCTTACTGTTTTAAATTTAATCGGAGACAGACTTAAAGAAAATGAAACATATAAAGGTATGCTTGAAAAAAAAGCAGGGATTAGCCGCTGTTGGACACTAAAATATGCAGATAATGCTGCTGGTATTGGATTTCATATTGATATTCTACCTTCCATTCCTGAGAATGAAACTACAAAAATATCCAGAGGCACGCCAGATGCAATCTCAATTATCGATAATAAAGCAGGCGTATATACGTGGACACCAAGTAATCCCAAAGGTTTCATCGATTGGTTTGAGAACAAGAATACTGAATTTAAAAATATGCTTTTTAATGAAGCTACTGCTATTATGAATAGAGCTGCTCACGTTGATGTTGAAGAAATAGAGAGGAAGAGTAAAAGGTCTCCATTAAGACAAACCATTAAATTATTAAAGAATCATAGAGATAAGGCATTTAAAGATAATAAAACATTTGCCCCTAAATCTATATTAATCACCACATTAGCTACCCATCTTTATCGGAAAGAAAGAGATTTATCAAGTGCCGTTTATAATATATTGGAAGGTTTATCTAAATATTCTTCTCTTATGAAAGAAGGATTCATATCTAATAATACTAATATGATATATAGAGAAGCAGATGGCACTTGGGTTGTAAAAAATCCAGCATTATCAACAGAAAATTTTATAGAAGATTGGGGGAAAAGCAGCAATAGTGAATATGCTAAGGCATTTTTTAATTGGGTATCATCTCTAAAATATGATTTAGAGCGAATAATGAATCAACCTAATAAAACAGAACTTATAAATAAGTCATTCAATATGAAAAGTGCTGTATTTAGAGACATCACTGAAAGGCCTCTCAGAACACCAAGCATTACGACACATCAATCACAGCCTTGGGGATATTAATGGAGAATGATACTCTTATAAAAGATTTTAATGAGTTAAAAAATAAATACGAAGGTTTATTTTTACTTAAAAATGAGAATAAAATTATTGGACGTATTTCTTTTTTAGATAATATTTCAGGACTCTTATGCGAATATGATATTGAAATATTAATTCCTAAAAAATATCCCAATAAAATACCAACAGTAAAAGAAATATCGCAAAGAATACCTCACACTTTTCACACTAATGGTGATGGTACATTGTGTCTTGGCTCTAATTTGGATGTACTTCATAAATTTTCTAAAAAACCAACATTACTAGGTTATGTTGAATATTTGGTTGAACCATACTTATTTGCTCATACTTATTTTAATAAATATGGAAAAATGCCTTTTGGCGAACTTAACCACGGAGCTAACGGTGTATTGCAATATTACAGTAGCTTATTTGAGGTTAATGACTATGAAATGGTAATGAAAATATTACACTTTTTATGTAAATATGGATTTAGAGGACATCACAAATGTTGCTGTGGTTCTGAAAAAAAATTTAGGGATTGCCACGGATACATCATCAAGAACAAAGGAATTAATATCAAAAGGTTTAGAGAAACAATAATAAAAGATTATTTTTTATGTTTGAGTATAGCTCCTCATAAGTGTCCAGAATTAGGAAATGTCTCCAATATGGTATTATCAACATTAGGAAAAATGAGAATATCTGAATTATTTGATTGCAACATTTCCAAAGACGAGAAAATTCTCGTATTTAACACTATTTTAAAAATGTTATCCGAAACAGAGGCCAAAAGCACAGGAAGAAAAAAACAATATCTTAAAATGTTAATTTATTCTATTAATGATAAATGTAACGTCCTTAAATCAAATCTAATAAACTGACCTAAAAATTCTAGAAAATATATTCATACCCCACACAATATTCTATTTAACCGAAAAATCAACTTTTCTCATACCAAGCACCTCGGGTGGAACCATTTTTGATAAGATTACCTGATTTGATAAGCTCTGCCAAGGCTTTCTTTACCGTTGCAATCTTTATCCCTGTTGTTTCGGCAATCTCCGTACTTGTCCATTGATTTTTCTCATCAAACAAAGTCATAATCTTCGTTTCTGTTAACGAAAGCCCAGATGTTTGGTCGGCGGATATTTTCTTTTCCAATCTTATCTTTTGTTTCAAAACGGTTTGCAAAAAGAATATCAGCCAACTGCCATAGTTAATATCGTCTGTTCTGAATGTCTTTTGGCTGTTTCGCAATGCCTTATAATAAGTATTTTTATTCTCCTCAATAATCGTTTCCATTGAAGAGTAAGGTACATAAGAATATCCGCTTTTTAGAAGCAATAAGGTTGTTAAGGCTCTGGACATTCTGCCATTACCGTCTTGAAATGGATGTATAGCCAAGAAATGAACGACAAATAGGCCTATTAAAATTAGTGGATGTAACGCCTTATCTTCTAATAAATCTCTTGTTTCTTGAAGCAAATCCCTCATCATTGCAGGAGTTTCAAATGGAGTTGCTGTTTCAAAGATAATCCCAATTTCTTTGCCAGACACATCAAATGCTGCAACACTATTAGATAACTTCTTATATTCACCCCTATGACTTTCATCTTTACTCGAATATGAAAGTAAAATCTTGTGAAGCTGCTTAATATAATTCTCGGTAAAGGGAATAATCTCATAATTATCAAATATATTTTCCATTAAATCCGCATAACCAGCCACTTCCTGTTCATCTCTCGTGGTAAAAGACTGCTTTTTAATGTTAGAGAGAATTGTTTCTACTTGTTTATCCGTTAAAGTGTTGCCCTCTATACGATTAGATGAACCAATGCTTTCTATTGTCGCCACTTTCTTTAAGGATGACAGCTTTTCAGGTGAACGCATATATGCATTCCACGAACCTTTAAATTCATCAATCTGAGCAATAATTCCCAGCATTTCTGTTGAAATATGAACATCTTTTAAGCTGAACACCAATCTTCTCCAAATATATTTTATTTTCTTTAATCTTCCTTTATTTTATCTAATATTATCTAAAAGTCCAGTATTTTTATACTTCATTGAATATAAATATAGTTCACTCCTAATAATTCCTTTCAAATAAATCTCTATACCATAAACTACGCAGAATATGCGGAGATTAGACTACCTTTTCTCCGTAAAAGAAGTAACATATTCGGCAATTCTACATAGTTCAAAATAAATATTCCATTTTAGAAAATACAAAATATTGGTAAAAATCTAAAATAGAAATTGATTTTTACATCTTTTGATGCTATATTCTATTTTAGAAAATGTCTAATATTGGTAATTTTCTAAAATGAGAGGGTAATATGGAAGTCAAAAGAGAATATTATTTAAACCAATTAATATCCCATAAACACAATGGGCTGATTAAAATTATCAGCGGTATCAGAAGATGTGGGAAATCTTATCTGCTTTCAGAATTATTCAGGAAACACCTGTTGGCAGAAGATGTAAAAAAAGACCATATTATCCATATCGCTCTTGATGATTATGAGAACAAGCAATATCGCAACCCCGATAATTGCTACAAGTATGTCAAATCCAGCATAAAAGATGATGAAATGTATTATCTGTTACTTGATGAAGTGCAAATGATGGATAGCTTTGAAGATGTTTTAAATGGTTTTCTGCATATCAAAAATTTAGATGTCTATGTAACAAGCAGCAATTCCAAATTTCTCTCTTCTGATGTTGTAACAGAATTTCGTGGCAGAGGAGATGAAATAAGAGTCTATCCTTTTAGTTTTGCCGAATTCTATTCTGCCGTCGGCGGAGATTGGAGTGATACTTGGCGAGAATATTATACATATGGCGGAATGCCTTTAATATTATCAAAAAAGACAGATGAAGAAAAAGCCAAATATTTACAGGATTTATTCAGAGAAACCTATATCAGAGATATTGAAGAACGAAATAAAATAAAAAACAATGACGAACTGGAAGAATTGATAAATGTTATTGCTTCTGGAATTGGCTGTTTAACTAATCCTCAAAAATTGGCGAGCACCTTTAATAGTGTGAAACATATTGATATTTCTCTTCCCACAATTAAACAGTATTTGGACTATTTACAAGATTCTTTCATTATCAATAAAGTGTTACGATATGATATAAAAGGGAAGAAATATATCAGCACACCATCAAAATACTACTTTACAGATATTGGGCTACGAAATGCCAGACTAAATTTTCGCCAGCAGGAAGAAACACACATTATGGAAAATATCATCTATAACGAATTGAATATTAGAGGTTATGAAGTAGATGTCGGCGAAATTGGAATTCTAGAAAAGAATGCGACAGGATATACCGAGAAAAAGGTTGAAGTTGACTTTGTTGCCAGCAAAGGAAGCAAAAAATATTACATTCAATCGGCTTTTATGATGCCTACCGAAGAAAAGAAAGCTCAAGAGGAAAGGCCTTTACTTAAAATTACCGATTCATTTAAAAAAATCATAATCGTTAAAGACAATATCAAACCATATCACGATGATAATGGAATTGGTTTTATCGGATTAAAAGATTTCTTATTGGATATGAATAGTCTTGATTTTTAAGAATTCAATTACTCTGCAAAACCGACTAATTTATCATTCAATGCTAAATTAGTCGGATTTTTATAGTTCCTATTTTAGGAAATGGCAAATATTTGTAATTTTCTAAAATTCACATCTTTCTTAACGACAGGGTTAAGCATTTTTTATCTATTATTCCACCACATAAAAGCAGCTAATCCAGCTAGTAGCAGCGACTGTATTAAGTTTCCTATAACAGACTCTTTTGCCCTATAATTGTATTTTATTGTTTTAATAATGCTGTCTGTTGCTATTAATGAAGCAACAAAAACTATGCTCATAAATATAAATGGAGTAAGAATAAGTTTAACGTTTTTATCTAAATAACATTTAGAAATAAAACCTAAACTAAAATAAATTAACCAACCTGTAAAAAGCCAGATACCCACTAAAATTACATAAGAAACACATTGAGATATATTATTACTAATTAGGTTTGTCTCGTTTGTAGGCTCCGTTTCTTCTTTTTTCACTGTCTCTATCATCGCATCCTCTTAATATATAGCTATTCTTAATTTTTTCATTATCTTAAACTGACAAAATAAAAAAACAACTTCAAATGAAAATTGTTAAATAGAATATATTTTGTATGTGATTTCTTCCATAAAAAACTGAATTATACCCGCTTGCTGTATGCAAATAAGAAAAATTTTTTCCGTGAGCATCAGAACTACCAATTAAAAAGTTAAGCCCAGCTAGACATCAAGCAAATTCATTGATTTTCTCCGTCAATTTTTAATTTAATTCCCAGCATATCCAGAACATATAGCACTTTGCCAATCTGACAGGTTTCTTTGCCCGATTCCAAATCAACAATAAACCGCACACCGACATTGCATAACCCAGCCAGTTGTGGTTGAGTTAATTTTTGCTCTTTGCGTTTCTTTTTTATTATATTTGCCAAATCTTTTGTTTTCATAAATTTCCCCATCGGTAAATTTCAATCACAAAGAAAACCTCTTTAATAAAAAATTTCCCTATCGGTAAATATATGCCATCAAATGATAAAATGTCAACAAAAAAATTTCCCTCTCGGTAAAGTTAAGAAAAACTAAAATAACAAAACAAGTGCGATTCCTTGCTTAATTTGTGCAAAAAATCGCACTTATTAAAATATATTATTCAAAATAATTTAATTGGAAACTGATGGAGTTGTCTCGCTTGCAATCCAATCTCTTATAAAATTTTCTGTTTTAGAGATATTTTCTTTCTTTTTCTCTTTGGCTGAAACATCAACCTTATTTGTTTCAGTTTCAATCCAACAAGTTAACCAATCCCGAGTTTTATTAGACATCTTTTTTTCTCCTCTTTCATTTAAGATTTTAGTATTTTGGTTTTCCATTATTTTTCTCCGTAAAATTTCGTTATTTCTTTAATTATTTTTGTGTTATAATCATTTAAAGCCTCCATATCAGGCATCTTCATTGTGTTATGTCATTGTCTGCCCTCCGTTAAATTTTCATTATTTCCATCCATTTATATCAATGGTTTTATCCCTGACGGAGTTCAACAATTCGTCAACTTCGGAGCACCATAACAAAAAAAGCTCCCAACGGAGCTTTTTTGTTATGGTGAATAGAGTTTGCCGTAAGCAAGGGAAGCGACAGCAACCGAAGCGAACGTACAAACTCTTTGACCGCAGCGAAGTTATTGAGCGTGGTTCAACCACGCGAAACTTACGCAGCTAAACAATCTTTACAAGCTCCTGTTCTTGATAGGAGCTTAAATTAATTTAAAATAATGGGAGCAACGAATTGCTCCCTCATCTTACGGCATTTTCAGCCTTATTATATATGTGTTGACCGTCTAATTAATCTCTGAAAAAAATTACGTCATCCACATAACACCTCTATTATGCCGATATTATGGTTGAAATGTCAATATTTATATTATAGCCTATATTAAATTATTTGCATATATGGAAGATAGCTATGAAATATCGTCTGGGTCTTGATTTGGGTGTTGGTTCAATAGGAAGTGCCATTATTGAACTCGATAATGAAGGTAATGCAAAAGATATTATTGATGCTGGCGTCCGTATTTTTGAAGTCTCAGAAGGAGCTGAGGAGAGAAGACTCAAAAGAACAGCCCGCAAAAATTTGGTCAGAACAAAAAAGCGGTTGGAACTTTTAGCTAAAAAACTTTTTGAAAACGGTTTGTGGCCAGATGAAAATCCTGAAGGAACCGATAAACTAAAAAGCAAATCTCCTTATAAAATTAGAACAGATGCCCTAAATGAACGATTAGCAAGTCCTTATTATGTCGGACGAGCCGTTTTGCATATCGCCAAACACCGTGGAGCAGGTTTTGTTTCAGCTAGTGAAGAAACAGAAGAGGAAATTTTAGAAGAGGGCGAAAAGTCAAAAGCTAAAAAGTCTTCTTATGATATGATGTTGCATCACCTAAAAGAAACAAATTCCAAAACTATCGGCGAATTTTTTTATAATAAAATAATCTCTGGCAAAGGAAACGATAAAACTGTTCGTCAGAAAAAATATGCGATTGAAAAAAATATTGTAGATTATGCCATCCCTCGTTACCTTGTTAAAGATGAGTTCAATCAAATTTGGGATAAACAAGCCGAATTTTATCCGCAAATGAAAAAAGAAAATTTGAAGAAAGAAATTTACGATATTTTATTTTATGAACGTCCAGCAGCACCTTATGCCACAGGTAAATGCATTTATTTCAGGGAAGAAGACCGCCTGCTAAAAGCTCACCCATTATCGGAAATGCGTCGTATTTATGAAGAAGTCAACAATATCCGCATTTTAAACGATATGGGCAAAAGGAAATTAACCTTGGAAGAAAGAAATGCTATCGTTAATGAACTTTTGCTTAAAGGCCAAAATGCGGGTAAACAGGCAATCAAAAAATTGCTCAACTTGTCGGCACAACACAAAATTTCTTTGGTTGATGACAGAGTAATTAAAGCCTATTTATATTCTCGTCCCGAATTTGCAAATAACGAACATTTGCAAAATATGAATGAAGATGAGCTTTCATCTTTTATTGAGTTTTTGGCAGAACCCAAAATGTCGAAGGATAAAAATGCCCGTTTATACAATGAAGATGCGTTAATCGAGTATCTTAAGCCAATTCTGAAAATTGATGACGAAAAAGAAATCGGCAACCTTTTAACAAAACTGCCCAAAGGGCGGGGAATGTTAGGTATAAGTGCCACAAAAATTATTCTTGAAAAATTAAAAGAAGATGTATTAACCCATCGTGAAATTACCGACAAATTGGCGGAAACGGATAAACGATTTATGGCAGAGGAAGAAATCGCCCGCCAAAATCAGGGAAAATGTTTTCAACTTCCTTATTATGGGGAAATTTTACAAACAGATACGGCTCCGCTTCCGCCGTTAATGATAAATAACAACCAAAGCCTTAACCCTGAAGAGATAAAATGGGGCAAAATCGCCAATCCTGCCGTGCATATGATTCTTAATCAAATCCGCTTAGTTGTTAATGAAATTATCAAAATTTATGGCAAACCTTATGATATCAATATTGAACTTGGTCGTGATGTCGGTATGTCAACAAAGAAGAAAAAAGAATTTGAAAACCGACAAAAACAAAATGAAAGACTTAATGAAGAAGCTAAAAACCACTTAAAAGAACATAAAATTGCCATAAACAATAAAAATATTTTAAAGTATAAATTAGCCAAAGAACAAGGCTGGAAAGATGCCTATAACCCGACACAAAATATTTCTTCTGTATTTACGGGTATGGAAATTGAGCATATTATTCCCCAAGCCAAAGGCGGAACAGATACATATAACAACCTCTGTTTAGTTAATCGCAATGACAACTTAAACAAAGGCGACCGATATGCTTATGAATATTTTGAAGAAGCAAAAACACCAGAAGAAATCAGAGAAATTCTAAAGAATGCCCGTTCCCGCACCCCTGACAAGTCTTGGCGATTTGAAGCTGATGCTCGTGAAAAATATGAAGAAAGTGGCGACAAAGAAGAAAGCACCCGTTATCTGACGGATACCCGCTATGTTGCAAAAATGGCACAGCGATATTTACGGGCTGTTGTCGATTGCTCCGATTGTGACGAAGTTATGCAAACTCGTATTTTGGCGGTCAAAGGCGGACAAACGGCCAAATTGCGTCAACGTTGGAATTTACATGGTCTGGAATATGATTTAATGGGGCTTGATATTCCAAGATATGTTGATTGCTCTCCTTATTGGCTGGAGTTAAATACAGGCGAAATTATAAATGGAATAAACAAACCCGATATTGATGGCAAATGGAAGTTTTTTGATAAGGCAAAAAATAAAGAATGGCAACCCAAACCCCGTATTGACCACCGACATCACGCCATGGACGCCATAACAGTTGCTTGTGCAAACCGTGGATTGATTCAAAAAATGGCAGAAGAAAATGATATTAACAAAATTCATTATCCGTTGCCGTTAACTTCTGTCGAATCCGTAGCAGATTTTAGAAGAAAAGTCATTTCTTGTCTGAAAAACGTCAAAGTTTCGCACAAGCCTAATCATAGCAAAGCCGGACAATTCCATAAAGAAACAGGCAGAACCGTTTTGTGTCAAAACCCTGACGACCCGAATTCTTTAATCACTGTTTATTCTCGCAAAATCTTACAGGTGGTAAAATCTGCTAAAGATTTAACCAAACTGCTTATTCCTGAAACAATTAAAAATGAATGGCATGAAGATATTGCAGAATATAAAGCTAAACAGGCTAAGTTAGTACAAGATTTTGAACTTTTTATGAAGACGGCGGAACAAATTTTAATTGCCGAAAATAAGCAAGGCATAACCGAAGGTAGAAAAGAAATTAAAATTACTGAAGGGAGAATTTTATTAAAGGCATTCCGCATTATTCAAGATAAAGGCCTCTGGAAAGGAGATAAATTTAGATGCTATTCCAACAGTTCATCTATGATAAATATTCCTAAACATGGTGTCGCTTATGAGGCTCAAAACAACCATTGCGTAGATTTTTACCAAAAAAACGGTAAAATCGGCTGGGAAGTTATTAAACGCTTTGACGCAAACCAAGCAGATTTTGAACCTCAATGGAAAAAAGAGGGCGGAAAAATTATCTGGTCTATCCAACAAGGGGATATTTTAGAGCTTGATACACCTGATGAGTGGAAACAATATACCGACAAAGAAAGATGTTTGGCAAAAATAAAGAAGTTTAGCAATGGTGCTGTTACTATTGATTTTGTTACCGATGCCCGTATGACTTCGCCCAAAGATAAAAATTTGCAATATATGTTTGTTGATAGTCTCGTAAATAGAGGATTAAGTTATTTTACAAATAACAATGCACGCAAAGTTGAATTGACACCATTCGGTAAAATTAAAAAGAAACATAAGGTTCTTTGGAATGGCACGAAGACAGCGGCTTGAAACTCTAACAGGGTGGTCAATGATGTGGATAATCTGTATGTTTGACATTCCTGTCCGTACCAGAGCCGAAATGCGCAAAGCCACGAGATTCCGTAATTTATTACTCGATAATGGTTTCGTGATGAAACAATTTTCGGTATATATTAAGCCGGTCAAAAGTTTATCTGTCGGCCAAACAACCACCAAAAAACTTTCAAAATTTATTCCGGATAATTCATCAATCTCATTTATATATATTACAGATAAACAATATTTGATGACGGAGAACTATTTAGGCAAGAATTTTGAAGAAAATGAAGAATCGATTCGCGAAAAAAATGGTCAATTATTGTTGTTTTAAGTATTAAAAAATGTGTTTTTTAATTAAAACAAAGCCTTGAAATCATTTTATTTCAAGGCCTTATGCTATTAAATTACGTATCAGAGATTAATTAGATGGTCAACTATAACAGCTGGTATGAATTGAAAGTTAAAGTGATTTACGTATCAGAGATTAATTAGATGGTCAACTATAACTAAAAGCCTGAACTGCATTTGCCATACGAATACGTATCAGAGATTAATTAGATGGTCAACTATAACATGTTTAATTCACAGTGCGCAGCTCCTAAATACGTATCAGAGATTAATTAGATGGTCAACTATAACCAGTTGGTAGTGACACCTGTCTTACAGACATACGTATCAGAGATTAATTAGATGGTCAACTATAACGTAATATGGGCGACAGCCTGACTTGTTGCTACGTATCAGAGATTAATTAGATGGTCAACTATAACTGGTGTGATGATGTTATAAGTGTTGCTAAATACGTATCAGAGATTAATTAGATGGTCAACTATAACTACGCCAGGTGACACCAGGTAAAAGATGTTTACGTATCAGAGATTAATTAGACGGTCAACTATAACTTCCGAAGCTTACAATGAGCTGGCCTATTTTACGTATCAGAGATTAATTAGACGGTCAACTATAACACCGGCCAGCGGCATAAGAAGTGCGAAGGTTACGTATCAGAGATTAATTAGACGGTCAACTATAACAGCTGTTAGGTTTGGCCGAAACTACCAGCGAGCGTATCAGAGACTAATTAGACGATCAACTATAACCGGCGCGTTCTGCTCCAATGTCAACAATGTAGCGTATCAGAGATTAACTAGACGGTCAACGCCCTCATGTACAATTTATTTTGATAATTCATATTGAGGATATTTAAGTAATACTTTTTTATCTTCAAAGCTGGATACTAAGCTACCGGCAAAATCGTAGATTGCTTCATTCAAAGTAACGCTCCCTTTAGCGGTAATTGTAGGGAAAATAGTAAGCTTTGCCAAATTTCTTTTTATTTCTGCGTTTAATTCAATATGATCAGTATTGATAATTTTATTTACTTCATCAAAAACCAATTTATCGGCTATTGCCCTGAATGGTTCTATCAAATCATCGACCAGGGGTAACGAATTAGTTTTTCCGCAATGTTTTAGACCCAAATAAGGCAATAAACCGTTGCCAGAAACGGCCCTAGCCACCATAGCTCTTAATATGGTATAAGCATAATTAAGCAAAATATTTATATCGGAATTCAACCTGTTGCGCACAAATTTTTTACCAAACAATGATTTAAAATATAAAGCAGCAGCCATGCCTTCATTATTGCGGACATCATCACTTAGAATATCTTTGGCTAAAAATTTCAATCTTTCGATATTTTTATTATCAGGAAAAAAATATTGCAGAACAGAGGCTTGATTTAATATTTTATGTTGAACAATACTTTTCCATAAATTTTTTTGTAACGGTCTGGAACAATCTATTTGCTGTTTTATTCGATATGACGTCAGCCAATGTCCCGTATATGGCACAGCGATTGTTGATGGCAAATATTTTTTGTCGCAAAATATAATATTTCCTCCCTGTTCAATGATTGCATTGACTATATTTTTAGATACAACAAGATCATCTGCCGACAATATTAAAGATAAAATATTATCTAGAGGAATTTCTTGTTTTTGTTTCTTTTCATTTTCTATAACAAGAAATCCACGATATAATGATAAGAAAAAACCATTATTTGAAATTTCAATAATTTGCCTGTCCATTATCCCAATCTCCTGTTATATATAATTTATTTACTGTCAATATGCGCAAAATATGTGGAGATTATGGGAGTTATCCTCCGCAAAAGTCAATATATTTCATTTAATTCCATCTGTTAATCTCTGGAGTCGCATCTCTGACAGGGTTCAACACCCCGTAAACCTCGCAAAGAAGCTGGCCAGAACGAAACGTTAAACCCCGAATACCGGCTCACACAAGAAAAGCCGTGAATTTGTTTATCGTCTGGACATTCACTTAAAACCCTTCTATACTTTTTTTCATGTTTGATATTGAATTATCCAAATTGCTGCTGGAGTGGTATGCTGTTTCCGGCCGGGAACTTCCCTGGCGGGTCAAAAGCGGCCCGCACCCGGACCCTTATGTTATCTTGGTTTCTGAATTTATGCTTCAGCAAACCACCGTCAAAACCGTGATTCCTTATTTTCACCGTTTTATGCAAAGGTTTCCCTCACTCTCCTCCCTGGCAGAGGCAGACCTTGAGGAAGTTTACAACTACTGGCAGGGGCTTGGCTACTACACCCGCGCACGCTCCCTGCATACCACGGCGCAAATGATTGTCCGTGATTTTGGCGGCCATTTTCCGCAAACGCGTGAAGAAATACTTAAGCTGAAAGGTATTGGCACTTATACCGCCTCCAGCCTCCTGGCACTGGCTTTTAACCTGCCCGAAACAGTGATTGACGGAAACGTCATCCGTGTCATCTGCCGTTTGTACCGCTTCACTGCCCCCATCGCTGAAATAACCGCGCTGATCCGCCAAAAAGCGGAACAGCTCACCGACCGCACTCATGCCGCAGACTATGCTTCAGCTATTATGGACCTGGGAGCCTTAATCTGCACCCCCAAAAACCCTCAATGTTTGATTTGCCCATGGCAGAAATTCTGCCTCTCTAAAAACACCCCGGACATTGAAAGCATTCCGGTCCGCAGCAAACCCGCTAAAAAGGAAAAAACCGGCCGGGTCTACATAATTCGTGATTCCCAGGGGCGGATATTCATTCGCAAACGAACTGAAAAAGGACTGCTTTCGGGCTTGTATGAATTTCCCTGGAATGAAAATGAAACCCAATCCCCGGTCTGCGGCTCGGAAGACAGTCACCTGCAGATTACTCATGTTTTCACGCATTTCAAACTTACTCTCAAAATCTTCACGCTGACCACGGAAACCGGACCGGACGGAGGAACTTTCGTTGCACCGCAAGACATGAAAAACTACGCCTTTTCAACTCTCATGAAAAAAGTTTATCAAAAATATTGTTCCATCAGCCATTAAATTAGGAATATATTCCTTGACATTTTATTAAATTTATCTACTATTGAGCGCAGCACTTTGGATAAGTCTATCCAAAGTGCTTTTTTATTTTAAATTTATATAACTAAAGGAGGAAACATGTTCAACCGTATCAAACTAAACGATGAGGTTTCAGAAACCACAGCCCGGCTTGATCCTGACGATGTCAGCACCGTCAAACAATGTATGTCAAAATTCGGCTGTTACCGGATTCCGGAATGGGGCGTCACTCCGGTTTCGGATAATCAGATGTTTAGGGCCATCAGCAGCTATCAGCGCAAATCAAATCTCAAACCAGACGGGATAATGAAACCTCAGGGGGAAACTGAAACCGCCATCAATGAAGAACTTTCCCGCCACAAACCCGCCTACGCCGTCTTTAACGGCAGAGAATATTCAATTATTGAAGACGGAAAAACCGTTTTAAGCGTCCCCGCAATGTCAGGATATAAACACAAACAATATCGTGACGCTCAAAAAGAACCCAATGCCGGACCGATTCCCGAAGGAAAATGGATATTAAAAAAAGGCAAAATGCAAAGCCGCTCGCCTGATGATGACTCTGTCTGGAATCAAATAGCTAACCGTTTTGATCCAAATGAAAGCTGGAAAAACAAACCCGATTCTTGGGGAAACCACCGGATTATACTTGAGCCGGCCGAAGGAACTAACACTTATGAGCGCGACCAAATGTATGTCCACGGAGGCAAAGAACCCGGTTCGGCAGGTTGTATCGACCTTACGGACGGAATGGAACAGTTCGCTGATTATTTCAAAAAATATGATGATGATATGATCCTCAATGTCGAATACGACCAAGATGAATGGTAACCATCAGTTGTAACCATACTAAAAATTGTTAACAACTTATAATTGTTTAACATACAATATTATTTTTATGATTGCATAATTAATTTTATTATTATAGATTATTTTTATACTACCTATGAGGGAAAAATAAAAATGAAACTCCTGACCTTTATTAAACAAAACCTGCCCACCCTTTTTTTGCTGCTTAACAGCTGTGTCGCCCTGTTTTATCAGAGCATGTTTCTCAAAGACCGCCTCTGTGACCTCAAAGAAGAACCATGGAGATGCAGCGACGGAAGTTGTCCTATCATACAAACTGTCTTTGAAATTGCGTTCTTTATTACAGACATTTACGCTATAATCATCGGCCTCTATTTTATAACCAGGCGCCCGTCCTTATCCCAGCTGCTTTTCCTGCTGCCGGTTACTTTCATTCTCTGTATCAGTCCTTTCACAATATAATTTCGAAAGAAACACTATGAAACGCTCTTCTTTCTGTATCAGGCTATTGCTTATTGTTATTAATTTACTGTTCTTATACGCAATCATTTATATTTTTTATAGTGATTATCTCCGTAGCAGAATGATAAATGAAAAGAACAACGAAATAACCGCTGACCAGATTGTGATAAAAAAATCTCTCCGCAAAATGTATTTGCTGAAAGATGGTGAAATCATCGGAGAATATAATATTGCCCTCGGGTTTAATCCGGTTGGCCCCAAACAGTGCGAGGGAGACGGCAAAACGCCGGAAGGAGAATATCAAATCTCTTACCTCAACTCCCGGAGCTCTTATCATTTATCACTGCATCTGAACTATCCCGCCGAAAAAGACCGCCGGCGCGCCCGGGAGCTGGGCTGTTCCCCCGGCGGCAATATCACTATTCACGGCCAGCCTAACCGGTTGCCCTTTTTGGGAGCCGTTCAGCATACTGTAGACTGGACCAAAGGCTGTATTGCCGTCAGCAATCCTGAAATTCGCGAAATCTGGCGTAAAGTTTCTTTAGAAACTCCGGTTAAAATTTTACCTTGAAGTCACTTCCGGCGTGCCTTAACCATAAACATCACCGGCTGCCGGAATTCATTGGTATAATATTCCGGATTCGTCATTACTTTTTCAGCGCTCGGTCATGTTTCCTGAAACTCCAAAAGATCAAACTGTTCAGCCGATTCCCCCTCCATTTACCTTCAAAAGACAATTTTTTATCTTTCGTTTTGAGTCGTTTTTGCTGGAATTATAATTATTTATATTCTATAATAAACTTGTCATCAGCAAAGGAGGTTCATATGGAATACCTTGACACGACAATCGAAAGTCTGAAAATTCAGCATGCTCGCCTGGATTCCGAAATCCGGGAAGAAGAGAGCCACGTTTGGAAAAACATTATGCGTATTGAGCAGCTCAAAAAAGAAAAGTTGCGTAAGAAAGACGAACTGCTGCGCCGCACCCTGCAATCAGCTAATTAATAGAATTTCAGAAAACGGCTAACCATTTGTGGTTAGCCGTTTTTTATTTTAAAATACGGAAACGGATTTACTGTCACCTATCATTACGCGGTTTTCGAAAAAAGCCGGAGAATGAGGCGCATAATAAGAAATCAGAGCAACCGCGATTGAGTTTACAAGCTGGTAAATGACATGAGCGGTTGACTCGCAGTTTCTGTATTAGGCGACCACTATACGGCTTTTTTAACTCCGCTTGGCAAAAATCGTCCGCTTCGGCTGGCTGTTGAGCATCCGTTGAACATATCGCCCCTGATATAAGTTAATTCCCAGAGAATTGCCCACTTCAACCGCCTGCGGATCGTCAATCCGGCACAAAATCATCTTGGCGCGTTCGGCCTTATTGACATAATCCATAAAATGCTTGTCTTCATGAATCACATCCATAAAAGTCGGATGCCAGATTATTTTCATTAAATCGCAGTTCAGATTGGCGCGGTTCAGATACTTGAGCTTATCCACCGTAATCCCGTCAATACAGATTTTATAGCCCCGGGCTTGCGCAAAAGTCTTAGCCAGGATAAACGCTTTAATATCCGAAAAAATATCCACCAGCTGCAGCTCTAAAATAATTGTCGGCCGCATCGAAGGACTGATATTGTCATCAAATTCCAAAAACTCATCGGATAAAATAGTCGAAACATTGATATTCAGGCTGAAATTTCCGGACAAAGACCCGTCGTCATGACGGCTTACTGTCTCCAAAACCCGCTTGTCAAGCGTTTCGCTCAATGACAAAAACAACCAGGGATCCGCCGTCAGATCAACATCGGGAAGCAGCATCTCCCGCAAATCGGGAATTGACACATAGACTTCCTCAAAAACACGTTGCGGGGGCGCTTTGCCGATAACCGCACATACCGCCTGGCGCCGCATCAGGCTGGAAAAATCCGCCACACCCAAAATCTTCTGAACTTTCGCCAGCATATCCGTTGTCAGCTGTTTGCGCAGTTTGACCGCCGTACTGTTGAATGCCGACAACGAGGCCTCCGGACGCACCCGAGGATCTGCCTTTTGCGGACGGCTGCCCTCCGCATTTCCCGTCACCGGAGTATCAACCTTCATCGATTCTTTAATCGCCGAGCGAAAAGCAAGATCATCTTTTCCCAAATCATAAATTCGCACAAAGCCGACTTCCTCAAGACTCTCGGCATTACGAATCACCGGATCGTCATGAAACATAAACCGCACCTTAACCAGACAGGCATACACCTCATCTTGGCATTTGCGATGATAAAAAATGATAATATCTTCGTTCGGCAGGCCAAAAATTTCACCGCCGGATTTTTTTACCACCGTTTCAAAAGTTTCAATCAGCGACTGCCGCTGAATTGGCTTAAGGGTCTGGTTGTCCAGCTTGCGGGTATCAAAGTAAACCACCCGGAAGTCCCCCAGATCTTTATCAATTTTGCGCAAATAATCAAAGATAACGGAATCTTGTTTGATAACGGCATTTTCTGCCCCGCGTACAAATGAAACAGCCATCTCGTCACCCCAGCAGTTTTTCAAGACATTCTTTATGGACGCATTCATCGCGATAAGCGCCCGCCAGCAGCCGTTTGCGCTTCAGGCAGTCCAAAACTTTGCAGTTTTTGGCATTGGGACAGCCGGAACGGATCAGCGCCACTTCCAAATCATCAATATAAGGACCCTGAAAAGTATTAATGCCGTATTTTAATCCCCAGCGCACAGCTTTTTCATCACGGCATTTGGCCAAAATAACATTCTGCACCCCCAAACCGGCAATTGTCTGGCGCAGCTCGGCATTATCTTGGTCAAACTCCATCAACGGTGCCCAGAAGATTTTCACCCAGTCCGGTTCCAGCCGCTTCATATTCAGCATATGCAGCATCTCCGGCGAAGTATTATCAATCAAAATCTGGTGGCCTCCCTGATGCAAAAGATCACGGACTTCAAAATAAGAAGCCAGATTATTGAAAATATCCATCAGCTGGACTTCTACAATCAATTTCTGCTCCGGGCGGATAAAGTTCTTAACCAGATCGACAAACTCCCGCGAACGCACCGAAGACAAATTCAAATTCAAACTGATCTGCCGCGGCCAGACCTTCAGATCTGCCGTCTGAAAAGCCGACATTGTTTTCTTGTCCAAAACCTGGGTCAGATACAAAAACAGCCAGCGGTTGCCCGTCAGGTCAATATCTTTGTTAAACTGGGCGCTGAGATCTTTAACCGCCACAAAAAATTCCTGAAACAAAACTTCAAACTTTTTGGCACCGCCGATTCTGATAATGCTCTGATGTTTGACAATGTCGCGGATATCAAGATTATCCAGATGGCGGATAACACCCTCGACCTGGGCCGCGGACAACGGACGTTTCTGCGGTTCTGCCAGCTGCTCGGCGCCCACGGCGATAACATCTTCAATCCGCTTATAAAAAGGAACAAACTGCTCGGGAAATTCATAAACCTCGGCAAACTCCCCGCTCTCGCTGTTTATCAGGACCGGATCAGATGACAATCCCTGACGCAGGGTCTTAACGGCATTTTCCACCGTTTCCTGAGTAATTTTTTTGCCCAGAATGGCAAAATCACCGCTGGTTAAAATAAACATCATGCCGTTAGTCGCCCCCACCAGATCCTCAAACAGTTTGGCAAAAATTTTAACAAACTGGGGATGGCGGTTTTTAGGCTTCAGTTTGGAAACATTGACATACAGCACCGAATAACCGGCCGGATTCTTGGCAATCCGGCTCAAAGAGTCCAGCAAATACTTCTCAGCGGTAAAACTTCCGGCTTTAGGCATTGTTCTCCTTTCATAATGCAGATTCTATCATAATCAAGCTTGCGTCCGATAGCAAGTATTAAACGGTTTTTTCCTCGGATATCTTATGAATATTATCCAAACTATATGTTGCCTTTTTGAGGACATAACTTTATAATTGGTTATTATTTTTAATTTCAAAAACGGAGGACCAATGGGCGCAACAATTAAGGTATGCATGGGCAGCTCCTGCTTTGCCCGCGGCAACGCCAAAAATCTGCAGCTGATTCAAAAATTCTTACAGGACAACGGCCTGGAAGCCGATGTCGAACTGACCGGACTGCGCTGCTGCAACCAATGTGCCAAAGGCCCCAACCTGAATATAGACGGCGTTGAATATAATAATATCGAGGCCGGAACCCTGCTCGATATCCTGGAACGACATTTCGGAGTAAATAAATGAGCAATCGCGACTTTCCTCTCTTCACCGTCAAAACCGATTGCCAGGACTGTTACAAATGTGTCCGCCGCTGCCCGGTCAAAGCCATTAAGATTGAAGACAACTCGGCCATGATTGTCACCGATTTATGTATTGCCTGCGGTATCTGTTATCATGTCTGCCCGGCCAAGGCCAAACAAACCCGCAACGATTTGCCGCGTGCCAAATTCCTGGTCAAAGAAAAAAAACCGGTTTATGTTTCCCTGGCCCCCTCCTGGGTTACTGAATTTCCCGATTACACGCCGGAACAAATGATTGCCGCCATTCGCCGGCTGGGAATTCGCGGCGTCAGCGAAACAGCTCTCGGCGCAGAGGAAGTTTCCTGCCAGACGGCAAAGATTCTGGGCGCCGCCGACAGCGGGCTGTTTATTTCAACCGCCTGCCCCACTGTCGTCGAATATGTGGAAAAATATCTTCCCGAGCTGACACCCAGCCTGATTAACGTTTCCTCGCCGCTGCTTGCCCATTGCCGCTTGCTCAAAGACAAATTCGGCGATATTGAAACTATTTTTATCGGCCCCTGCATTGCCAAAAAGCTTGAAGCCGACCGTCATCCTGAATTACTAAGCCTGTCGCTGAGCTTTAATGATCTGCGCCAGTGGCTCAAAGACGAAGAAATCGACCCCGCCGCCCTCAAGCCTGGCGTATTTGATATTTTTGTCCCCGAAAAAGCCAAAGAAGGCGTTGCCTATCCTATCGAAGGCGGCATGATTGAAACCTTGAAACCCTATCCTGAATCTGCCAAAGCTTATCTGACTCAGATTACCGGCATTTACAATATTGAACGCGAGCTTGACAATTTGAAAGACCGCCCGACGGGAAGGCCGGTTTTTCTGGAATGTCTCGCCTGCCCCGGCGGCTGCGTCAACGGACCCTGCACAGCCTCAAAAACCCCGGGCCTGGCCAAACGTTTTGAAATTCTGCGCCAGACCGAATTTGACGACCGTGCCGGCAAACGAACCCCTTGCGCCGATATCCGCCTGAATTATACACCCGAAAACCTCATCAAATGCGAGTTCACCGAAACCGACATCAAAAAAGTGCTTACCAAAATCGGCAAATATACGCTTGAAGACGAGCTCAACTGCGGCGGCTGCGGCTATGACACCTGCCGCAACTTTGCCCGCGCCCTGCTCGAAGGCAAAGCCGAACCGGAAATGTGCGTTTCTCACATGAAACACCAGGCCCAGCGAAAAGCCAACGCACTGATCCGCTGTATTCCCTCCCCAATCGTCATTGCCGATTCCAAATTGAATATTGTTGAATATAACGACCAGTTCCGCGATGCTTTTTGGAACGACGAAGAACATGCCGATATTTACGATTACGAAAATCTCCGCGGCGCCAACCTGCGCGACTTCGTCAATTTCACCAATTTGTTTTCCGCCTCTTTGGACTTGGAACAGGACATCCGCCGCGAACACGTCCGCCAGGACGAACGGCTGTTTGACGTTGTCGTTTTTAATATTGATAAGAAACAGAGTGTCGGCGGTATTATCGAAGATGTGACAAACGTTGAAATGCGCAAGGAACAAATTGCCTCCAAAGCCAAAGAGGTCATTCACAAAAACCTTGCCACCGTCCAGCAGATTGCCTGCACTTTGGGCGAACACATGGCGGAAACCGAAGTTTTGCTCCGTTCTATCGCCAAAGACTATTCAACCGCCGAGCCCGAAAACAGCGAACTGAATATCCGCACTTCTTCCACCAAACGCGAGTATTAACATGAACCGGTCGCTTTTTATAGAAATCGGAACTGCCCAGGAACACAAATACGGCGAAGACTGTTTCGGCGATACCGTCTTCTCCAAAAAAATTCCTGAAGAGCAGCGGGTTATCTCAATCCTCTCTGACGGCCTGGGCAGCGGCGTCAAAGCCAATATCCTGTCTTCCATGACCACCCGCATGGCCATGAAATTCGTGGAAAGCAATATGGAACTGCTGCGTTCTTCCGAGGTCATGATGGACGCGCTTCCCATTTGCCAGATTCGCAAAATCAGCTATGCGACTTTTTCAATCGTTGACAGCATGCTGGAAGGAAAAACCCGCATTTTTGAAATGGATAATCCCTCTTTTATGCTGATTCGCGACAACAAAGCCGTCAACGTCCGTTATCGCGAATTGTCTTCTCCCAAATGGAAAGACCGCACCATTAACATTTCGCAGCTCACCAATCAGGAAGAAGACCGGATTATCCTGATCTCTGACGGCGTCAGCCAGGCCGGCCTGGGCAATCCTAAATATCCTCTCGGCTGGCAGCGCCAGGGCTGTTTGGATTTCGCGCTGGCCCAGATTCGTAAAAATCCGCAGATTTCGGCCTATGACCTGGCCCATGCCATCGTCCGCGAGGCTCTTGACAAAGAAGTCGACAAACATGCCGGCGATGACATCAGCTGCGTCGTGCTCTATTTTCGCAAACCGCGGCAGCTGCTGGTATTGACCGGGCCGCCGTTTGACGAAGATAAAGATAAGGAATATGCTGACCTGGTAACCGATTATGACGGAAAAATTGCCATTTGCGGCGGTACGACCGCCAACATCATCGAGCGCGAGCTCTGCCTGAAATGCGAAATTGACAAGACGTCGTTTGATGAAAAAATCCCCATGTCCTCAACCATGGACGGGGTCGATTTGGTGACCGAAGGCATTTTAACCTTGACTGAAGTTTATCGTATGCTAAAAGAAGGCATCGATAAAGATAAAAACAACGCGGCGGTTCGCCTGACCCGGCTTCTGCTCGGCAGCGATAAAATCGATTTTGTCGTCGGAACCAAAATCAACATCGCCCACCAGGATCCCAACCTGCCGATGGAACTTGAGATTCGCCGCAATATTGTTAAAAAAATTTTTCGGATACTGCAAGACCGTTATCTGAAAGAAATTAGTGTGAGATACATTTAGAAAAGGACGTCAAACGATGGAAAAAATCAAAGTCAGAATTTGTGTGGGAACATCCTGTTTTGTTATGGGCGCTGCGCAAATTCAGTCATTAGAGTTTAATGCCCCCGCTGATATTGCCGATTCGATTGAAATTATCGAAGAACGCTGCATGAACCTGTGCAAAGATATCAAAGTGAAATATAACCGCGGACCGTTTGTTTTTGTAAACGACCGGCTGATTGAAGAAGCTTCTTATGAAAAAGTCATCAACGCCATCCGCGAAGAAATCAAAAAGAGTTGTGAAAAATAAAAATTTTAAACGTACGATAAGGAAAGAGGTTGCGAAGAGTGAGACGAATAATAAGAATTTAGGATGAAAGACCGCAGCGTACAAATGAGTACGTGAGGACGCTTTCACTCCGCTAATTCTGTATTAGTCGGCCACTATGCGCGACCGCCAAAGGATAAAAAATGTTGATACCCAAAAACAATGCCAACTTAATGCGGACTAAAATCTTAATCAAACTCGCAGAAAGTTACCTGACTGACAAATTTGCCGATGCCGACCGCATTCCGCTGGAACTGCGCCCCAAGGAAACCCAGCCAAGCCGCTGCTGTGTTTATAAAGACCGCGCTGTCCTCAAATACCGCTGCATGGCCGGTCTCGGACATTGCCCCGAAGAAGAAACTGATGAGCTCAAAACCCTGCGCGAGTACGGAAATGAGGCTCTGGACCGCCGCCAGGCTCCCAAAAACAAGCTGTCGGTTATTGATATTGCCTGCTCGGCCTGTATCAAATCGCAGTACGTGATTACCGATGTTTGTCGCGGCTGTTTTGCCCAGCCCTGCCGGCTTAACTGTCCCAAAGAGGCCATCAGCATTGTCAACGGCCGTGCCCGCATTGACCCCGACAAATGTGTCAACTGCGGCAAATGTTTTGAAGTATGCCCTTATCACTCTGTGGTTAAAATTCCGGTGCCCTGTGAAGAGGCCTGCCCTGTCGGTGCCATCACCAAAGATGAGTTTGGCAAAGAACATATTGATACCGAAAAATGCATCTCCTGCGGCAAATGCCTGGCGTCTTGTCCTTTTGGCGCTATCGTTGAACGGTCGCAGATGATTGATGTTATGCGCGAGATTAAGGAAACCGATAAGAAAGTTGTCGCCATGCTGGCTCCGGCAGTTCTCGGCCAGTTTCCCGGTTCAGTCAACAGCCTGGTTTGCGCATTGAAAAAATTCGGTTTCAGTGATGTCATGGAAGTAGCCGTCGGTGCCGATATCACCACCCAGAAAGAAGCTGCGGAATTCATTGAACGCATGGAAGAAGGGGCCAAATTTATGACGACTTCCTGCTGCCCGGCTTATTACCGTGCGGCTCAGGTTCATATTCCGGAAATCAAGCCTTACGTTTCCGACACCAAAACCCCGATGTACTATACCGCCGAACTGGTTAAAAAGTCGGATCCCGCCTGCATTGCCGTTTTTGTCGGCCCCTGCCTGGCCAAACGGGCTGAAGCCGAATACGACCCCAATGTCGATTACGTCCTGACCTTTGAAGAACTCGGTGCCATGCTGGTTGCCTCCGGCATTAACGTTGACGAATGTGCCGAAGAGCCTTTTGGCCTGGTATCTCACAAAGAAGGCCGCCAGTTCCCGGTCACCGGCGGAGTCGCCGGAGCAGTTGCCAGTCTTGTCGGGGATAAGGTTGAAATCCGCCCTGAAAAGATTGACGGCCTCACCAAGGAAAACATCAAGCTGTTAAAACGCTACGCCGCCAAAGGAAGCGAGAATAACATGCTTGAAGTCATGTGTTGCGAAGGAGGCTGTGTTTCCGGTCCCGGCTGTATCGCTTTGAGCAAAAAGGCTGCCCGTGCCGTTGACAGCTATGCCGCTACCGGCGAACCGCTCACCTTTGAAACCAAAATCGGTGAAAAATAAAATCAGCCCCGGTCTCCCGGGGCTTTTTTTTTATCTGATTTTTGAAAACAAATTTGCCAACGTTAATTCCAATTCCTTTAAAATATTTACAAACAAAGATTTTTTCGTTACCTTTTCCCTATGAAAAATAATTTAATAAAAATTATACTTGCTTTTGCCAATATTACTTTTTTGGGCATTGGAGAAGCAATCGCCGATCGTCCGCAAAAAGGAATATTTTTGCAGTTGGGCGCCGCCGGATGTTTTGCTTTTGGCGGCTATTGTGGTATATTTTCCAGTTTTACGGGAATGCTTCTTATATATACATTAATTGCAACTATTTATTTAAGCTTTTTTTTCTTTTCTCAATAAAGAAACACTTTATTTCCAAAAATGGTATAAAAAACTTTTTATTTACATCGGCGCCGTTTTTTTCATAAAATTGGTATTGATTGTCCCGGTCAGAATTTATTTCTTTGAGCCTTATAAATATGAAAACTCGTTTATCATGACGGATAAACGGGGAAATGCCGAACCGCAACCGCTGTATATTTTTTGGAACCAAGATTTTTCCCTCATCGGAAAAAGTCTCGTAACACCAAAAAACACATAAGTTATCCCGATACCAGCTCAAAGAAGTGCGCTCTATCCCGGCACCAGCTAAAAGGAGCTTGTCCGGTGGAATTTATAGAGTTATTTTCAAGGCGAGCGCGATTGAATTTACAAACAAGTAAATGACATGAGCGCGAGACCGCAGAAAATGGCTTTAGAAAACCGCCGGACAAGCTCCCTATTTTAGTCTTTGCCGATATTAATATTACGGTTAATATGCACCGAAAGAATAATCCCGAAACCGGCCATAACCGACAAAATAACCGTACCGCCGTAGGAAATAAGCGGCAACGGAATCCCTACCACCGGAATCAGTCCCAAAACCATCGCCATATTGATAAAAACATAAAAGAAAAAGTTGGTTGCCAGTCCGATGGCTGCCAACTTGCCGAAATAACTGGTGCTTTTCAGGGCAAACGAATAGCTGTAGGCGATAATCAAAAAGTTAATAATCACCACAAACACCGCCCCGATCATGCCGAATTCTTCCGATAACATCGTAAAAATAAAGTCAGTGTGTTTTTCAGGCAAAAAATTCAAATGGCTCTGTGTCCCTTTCAGGAAACCCTTGCCAAACATTCCCCCGGATCCCAGCGCAATTTTTGACTGGATAATATGATAGCCGGCGCCCAGCGGATCGCGCTCCGGATTCAGAAAAGTCAGCACCCGGTTTTGCTGATAGTCATGTAAAAAATGCCAGGCAATCGGCATGCTGACAATAGCGCCCAAAATCAGAACTCCGAACTTCCACAGCTGAACCCCTACCGCAAAAAACATTGCTCCCGCCGTAAAAACCAGCATCAGCGCCGTTCCCAAATCAGGCTGGGTCATAACCAAAAGCGCGGGGAAAAAAACCATCAGAGTCGGAATGATAATTCCGCGGATACTCTCAATGGCCTGCAGAGATGAAGAATGAAAATAGCGGGCCAAAGCCAGAACCAGGGCAATTTTCATCAGCTCCGAAGGCTGAAGTTTCATAAAACCAAGATTAATCCAGCGTTGAGCTCCCATCCCGATATGGCCGCTGACCTCAACAATAATCAGCAGCACCAGCGCAATAAAATAAAAAATATAGGCATACCGCATAAAAACCCGGATATCGGTCAGCGCAAAAACAACCATTACCGCAAAACCAAGCCCGAAACGCAACAGCTGGTTCAGCGCCCAGGGGCTCCAGCTCCCGTTTGCCGCCGAATACAGCATCGTCACGCCGATTCCGGCCAGAATTAAAATGAACATGACATAGGAAAAACTGATACTGGCGATCTTTTCCCGCAAAGTCATCGCCTGGTTTTTGATACTGGTTTCATAAGACTTGTACATAATCTTTTATTCCAAAGGTTGTGACGAGGCGTCCAGTTTCAACGCCTCAAGTAAAATCTGGCCGCCGATTCGCGCTGCTGTAGAACCGCCGCGGCCGTGTTCAACCAGAACTGCCACCGCGTAACGGGGATTATCATGCGGCGCATATCCCACAAACAGAGCATGATTACGCAGCTTCCACGGCAGGTCTTCCTGCTTCAGAACCCCGGTCTGGCGCTCTTTCATGCTGATTCGCCGTACCTGGGTGGTCCCGGTTTTGCCGCTCATTTTCTGGCCGTTAAAATCAATCCGGTTTCCAAAAGCCGTTCCGCCGGGTGTATTGACCACATCATACATACCCTGCTTAATCAGCTCCATGTTCACCGGAGCAATATTCATTTTTTTAAAATTCAGACGCGCCCCGGTGGTAACTTTGCGAAAAGTCGGCTCCACTTCATAGCCGCCGTTGGCAATCCGCGCCGTCATGACCGCCAGTTGAACCGGCGTTGTCAGAATATACCCTTGCCCGATACCCGAAATCAGGGATTCCCCGGTCTGCCAGCTTTCACCGAAACGCTGCCGTTTCCACTCCGTATCCGGAATTAAACCGGCTTTTTCATTCTCCAGCCCGATGTTGACTTTCTTCCCCAGCCCGAACACCCGCGCCATTTCGGCAATTTTATTTATTCCCAGTTTCTGTGCTGTTTCATAAAAGAAAATATCGCAGGAATGCTGCAACGCCTGAACTACGTCAATATAGCCGTGACCGAAATTTTTCCAGCAATGAAAAGTATGATTGCCCAAAATCATTTTGCCGGCGCAAAAAGACCGTGACTGCGCGGTAATCGCCCCGCTCTCCAATGCGGCCAGCGCAACCACCATCTTAAAAGTCGAGCCGGGAGAATATTGCCCGGACAGCGCTTTGTTCACCAGCGGATTTTTTTCGTTGGAGCTCAGTTCTTTCCATTCTTCGGTACTCACCCCTTGTGACAAAGCATTAGGATCATAAGCCGGTGTTGAAACAAATGCCAAAATTTCTCCGGTATTCACATCCAGAACAATCGCCGCACCGCTTTCTTCCCCAAAGCTGTCATACGCCTTGGCCTGCAGCCGGGAATCAATGCTTAAATCAATACGGTCGCCGGGAATGCCTTCTACCTTTTCAATCTCCTTCATAATCCGGCCGTAAGCATTAACCTCCAGCTTAAGGTTGCCGCCTTTGCCGCGCAGCTGCTTTTCATACAGCTTTTCAATTCCGGCTTTACCGATCTTAAATCCCGGAACTTCCAGCAGCGGATCATCTTTAACATCATTGTCTGACACCGAAGAAACATAACCGATGAAATGAGCCATTTTTTCGCCGAAAGGATAAAAACGGGTCAGTCCCTCGTCAATGATAATTCCCGGCAAATCCGGCGCATTCAGCTGGATTTTGGCAATTTCTTCCCAGCTCAGGTTATCTTTAATCCGCACCGGAACAAAACTGCGGTTCTTTTTAAGATCCTTCTTGATTTTTTCTTCTTCCGCCTCGCTTAAAGGCATTATTTTCTTAAAAGCATCAAGGGTTTCCTGCACATTCGGGGTTTGCTCAGCCACCATCAGCGCCTGGAAATTCTGCCGGTTGGTCGCCAGCATCTCGCCATGACGGTCATAAATTACCCCGCGCGGCGGAACCAGCAGCCGGGTCGAAATCCGGTTTTCATCAGCCAGCGTTTTATATTTGTCCGCCTGATAAACCTGCAGATAGTACAAACGGGCAATAATCACGATAAACATCAAAAACTTAACCACGCCCAGCACCAGCGAGCGTTTGATTAAGACTTTTCCTTTATCGTTATCGCGATTCATGGCTTTTATTCCTCATCCTGAATCCAGCGGTTTTGGATATAGGCCAGCAGCAAAGACACCAACGGATAGGCCGCCGCCGTCACCAGATAGCTGAACCCCAAAATCGTCAGCGGCAAAAACTGGCTGTAATAAACAGAAACCACCAGCCACCGCGCCAGCATCGTCACCATCGACAATAAAGCAAACCAATACCAGGTCACGATAAACGGCTTGGCATTGATAAAACGGGAGGTATTGGTAATTAAAACATACAGTACCAGCAACGCCAAAATATTGGAACCAAAAGGCGATGCGCTGATTATATCATCAAGAAGGCCCAAAAAATAGACCGACCAAAGATTAAACAAATCCGGCCGGTGATTAACCCAAAAGTAGACACAGATAATCCCGATAGCCGGACGTATATTGTTAAACAGGCTGAAATCCAGCGGAATATAAGAGATCATTAACAGCAGAACTGACGTTGCCAGCGGCAAAATCCGCTGAAACAGGGAAGTAATGTTTTCGTCAATATCTTCACTCATTCGGCGCCCTCATCGGCATCAACCAATGCTCCGCTCAAACCATAATCAACCAGCTTGATATACTCCAGCTGGTCAAGATTGGAAAACGGTTTAATACGGATTTCATTCTTGTCGAGGCTGACCACTTTGCCTACCGGCAGCCCGGCCGGAAAAACCCCGGCAACACCGGAAGTGACAATCCGGTCGCCGATGGCAATTTCCGCGTCCAAAGGAATAAAAATCATTTTCGGAGTGGTGGTGTTGTCCCCCGACAAAATTCCGCGTACCCGCGTTTTTTCAACCATAACCGGAATTTTAGAGTTAATATCGGTAATCAGGATAATCCGCGCATACATTTTACCCATGCGGTCAACCCGGCCGACCACGCCCTTGTCCGAAAGGGCTACCTGGCCTTTGCGGACTTTGCTGCCGCCGATATAGGCCACAATGGAATGCGAAAAGGCATCACCCTCCTCGGCAATGACCCGTGCGGTCACAAAAGAGGCTTCGGGCGGTGTCACATAATTGAGCAAATCGGCCAGCAGCTTATTTTCAATTTCCAGAGCCCGTGCCCGGTCAAACAGATTATTCAGTTTGCGGTTTTCTTCTTTCAGCCGCTGATTGTCGGCATGAATTTCCTTAAGGTCCTTAAAATAATCATAAAACCGTGCCACGACTTTGGCCGGAATAACCAAGACGTCAATAACCGGTGAAACAATATCCGTCGCTGCCGAAGAAGTTTTCTCAATCAGCACCGTGTCCGTTTTATTAACCAGCATCAATGCAAAAGCGGATATAAACAAAATTACCAGCGCAAACTTTTGCGCCAGTAACCGGATATGACTCAGATGTATAAACAGACTTCTCCGCCGTTTCATAATTCATCCTATCTGATTCAAACAAATTTACAGCAAATGCGGCAAAGGGGCCGGCTGTGCCGGGAACTTGGAACGATGTGCTCAAAACTGAGAACAAGCGACAAAGTCCCAAACCTCCCCCCCCTTTTTGCGCATTTCCGTACAAGTCGGCCACAGAGCGGGTTTCCATGTACTTAATACATGGTCGAGAGGATACTCCTCAGTTTTCCCATCTGGTCCAGGGCTTTGCCGGTTCCCTTAACCACACAGGCCAAAGGTTCTTCAGCAATTGAAACCGGCAGTCCGGTCGCATTGCGCAAAACCTGATCCAGATTGGTCAGCATTGCGCCGCCGCCGGTCAGGACAATACCTTTGTCAACAATATCGGCAGCCAGTTCAGGAGCCGTATGCTCAAGCGCAACTTTTACCGCCTCCACAATTTGCGAAACCGGCTCGCTCAAACTTTCGGCAACCTGGCGCTCGGTAATGATAATCTCTTTCGGAACCCCGTTCATCAGATCGCGGCCCTTAATCTCAATCGTGCGGCCCTCGCCGGATTCCGGAGCACAGGCGGATCCAATCTCTTTTTTAATCCGCTCTGCTGAACTCTCACCAACCAGCAGGTTATGATTGCGGCGGATATACGAAATAATCGCCGCATCCATTTTATCACCGCCGACCCGGACTGAACGGGCATAAACAATACCGCCCAAAGACAAAACGGCAACTTCGGTCGTACCGCCGCCAATATCAACCACCATCGACCCGGTCGGTTCGGTAACCGGAAGATCGGCACCGATCGCTGCCGCCATCGGTTCTTCAATCAGCCATACCTTGCGGGCACCCGCGGCTTCGGCAGATTCCTGAATGGCGCGGCGTTCCACGGCTGTCGACCCCGAAGGCACGCAGACAATAACCATCGGCGATGCAAAAGTGCGGCGGTTGTGAACCTTGCGGATAAAATATTTAATCATTTCTTCGGCAATTTCAAAATCGGCAATCACGCCGTCGCGCAGCGGACGGATAGCGCTGATATTGCCCGGCGTGCGGCCCAGCATCTGTTTGGCCTCGTTACCGACGGCCAGGACCTGTTTTTTGCCGCGGTATTCTTCAATCGCCACCACAGAGGGTTCATTCAGCACAATGCCTTTACCCTTAACATACACCAGAGTATTGGCGGTTCCCAAATCGATAGCCATGTCGGCTGACAGCCATCCCATAAATTTTGAAAGCATTAAATTTTTCTCCGATTACAGATAACAACTCTTTATTATTTTGATTTTTATAACCTATTCCGCTATTGCGCAACAACTAATTAACTTTTTAACAAAAAAAGGAGCCCGGAAGGCTCCTTTTGATTCAGCAGAAAAATTTTAACGGCTGACTGAGTAAGATTTCAGCATCATCCCGGTTTTAATTTGCGGCCCGCGGTGCTCGATATTATCCTGCTTCCAGCGGTTCAGCCAGTTGCCGACAGTTCCGGTGTGCTTTACCCAGCCGGCGCCGTCCGTGCCGTATCCCCGGGAAGTGTGAAATTCGCGCGCCAGTTTCTTATTATCCGTAAAATTGATTTTTCCGGTACACAAAACATACTGCTGATCGGCACCGAAACACGCCACATTATAAGCATCCAAAGCCTCGCAAAACAGCCTTCCGACCCCGGCACCCTGCAATTCCGACGAGATAGCGACCGTATCATGATAAACCAGCTTGTCTTTGACCGGAATACCATCGGTCTTAAATTCTTCGGCCTCGGGGGTCCCCGCTTCTATCAGCTGAAAAGAGGCCAGTCCGAGAGCTTTGTTGTCGCGGATTCTTTCCAAAACATAAATATCGCTTTTCTGGGCATAATTCTGATAAGATTTTGCTGTACCGTCAAAATAAATCGGAAAATTATTTTCAAATCTTGCAACCTTATCATAAAGGTCCATAAATTCCTGGGCATTAAATTTTTGTTCAAAAAACAGGTTGTCAGCCCCCGGTTCACTTTCCGGGGCTGTCAGATTATACTTGTCATAAATTCCCCGCGGCGTAATGGCGCTGCTTTTGACAACACGGTAACCTTTGTCAAAAAGCCGGCCCAGAAGCTCATCAACCCGCTTAAAACCGCCAGCGGCAAGCTTTTTTTTCCGATCCTGTGCCAATTCGCCGTACCAGTAATCAAGTTTTTGTTCCGGATCAAGCCCGTAAAGCTGTTCGAACTTTTCAATCCATCTGGTCATCATAATTCTCCCGAAAATATGTTTGCCATTAACATATCACTTTTTCAGGCCTGCGTCAATTAAAATTTTGTCCAAAATTTGTTTATCGCCGCAATATGCCTGAGATAATACGGCATGGGCCGCCAGTTTGTTTTTAAACCAGGTCCTTTGGCGTTTGGCATATTGCCGGGTATGAAGCTTGGCCAAATCCGCAGCGGCCTCCAAACTGCTCCGTCCTTCAAGATAATCAAGCAGTTCCGGAACCCCGAGCATCTTCATTGCCGGCAGGCTGCGATCCAGGTTAAGGGCAGCCAGCCGCCGGACTTCTTCTGCGGCGCCGGCCTCAATCATTTTATCAAACCGTTCAAAACAGCGTTTGTCCAAATCTTGCGAATCAGGAATTATTTTTATAATTTTAAAATCAGCCTCCGGCAGCTTTTTAAGCAGCGGCAGCTGATACCATTCGGCAATTGACTTTCCGGTTTGCAGTTTAATTTCCAAAGCCCGCCGCAGCCGCGTCAGATCTTTGGGACTGACCATTTTGGCCGCAGCCTCGTCAGCCACCCGCAAACGTGCATACAGGCCGGCAGCCCCTTCGCTTTTTGCCAGCTGCAAAACTTTATGGCGCAGCGCCGGGTCTGGTTCGGGAATAGGCGTGGTTCCGTTAATCAGGTTATCAATATACAAACCGGTTCCGCCCGTCACCACCGGCAACCTGCCGCTGTCCCAGGCCCCCCTGATTTCTGAAACAGCCCGCTCCAGCCAGTCGACCACCGTGCCGTTCACGCTCGGCGCATAAATTTCATACAGCCGGTGAGGCACTTTTGCCTTTTCTTCCGCTGTCGGTGCCGCCGAGAGGATTGGCAGCCCCTGATAAACCTGCATTGAGTCGGCATTAATCACCACTCCGTCCAGCGCCTGCGCCAAATCCAGCGCTAAAGCCGACTTTCCGGAGGCGGTTGTTCCGCCGATGACAATGACCTCTTTCACGGCACCCCTACAAATACAAAGGTTGTATTTTCCGGCAGGCTGCTGTTTCCACCAGCTGTTCGCATAAATCCGCATAAGAAATCCCGATATACCTGGCCTGCTCGGGCACCAGCGACAAAGTCGTCAGCCCCGGATTGGTATTAATCTCCAAAAGAACCACATCATCTTTTTCATTATACCGGAAATCCACCCGCGACAAATTTCGGCAGCCTATTTTCTGGTGCAGTTTTTCAGCATAGGCAATACAAGTCTTGGCCGCCGTTTCGGGAATATTCGCCGGCAAAATATGATCGGTCACCCCGTCGGTATATTTAGCCTTATAATTATAAAATTCGACTTTAGCCTTCAGTTCGGTCACCACATGGGCCTTGCCGTTCAAAACCATGACTGTCAGCTCGTGCCCGGGAATATATTCTTCCACCAGCACTTCCTCGTCCGGGTCCTTGTAAAAAACTTTCGCCTTATCTTCTT
The DNA here is from genome assembly GCA_944393665.1 of uncultured Alphaproteobacteria bacterium. GTDB lineage: Bacteria > Pseudomonadota > Alphaproteobacteria > RF32 > CAG-239 > CAZU01. Next base: position 43,534 of record CALYAX010000008.1, on the reverse strand, counting down.
CGTTATGGACAATATAGACCCCGACGCTTGAACCGTCGCAAACCGGTTTGACAACATAGGGAAAATTAATCTTGGTGCCGTATTCAAAAAAATCCCGCGCGGTCATTTTCTCGCAGTCAGCTACTTTTATTCCGTTTTCCCGCGCAATGTATTTGGTCAAAAACTTATCCATGCCCAGTGCCGAAGCCTTCAGCCCCGAATGGGTATAGGGAATTTGCAAAAAATCAAGAACCCCCTGGATCTCGCCGTCTTCTCCCCAGTTGCCGTATAAGCCGTTAAAAATTACCTCGGGCTTTTCCCTTTTCAAAGCTTCAATAAAAGCCCAGCTGTCGGTCAAATCATGGGTGACAACTTCATAACCTTTGGATTTCAGCGCTTCGACAATATCGCGACCGGAATTGCGGCTTACTTTTTGCTCGGATGAAAAGCCGCCCATAACAACCATTACTTTTTTAGACATTATTTTTCCTCTGGATAAAACAAAATTTTATGGTATTGTAGCCGCAAAGTTTAAACAAAGACTAAAAGATAATGAAAAAGTACACAATTTTTTGCCTGTTATTTCTGCTGTCGGCCAAACCGGCGGCAGCCTTCAGTGTTGAACACCAGTTTACGGTTTTTTTAGGGCCGTTCAACGCCAGCAAAACCACCTTTACCTATTCCCTCACCGACCGGGATTACCGGGTTAATTCCACTGTCCGCACGGCCGGAATTTTCGATTCGCTCTATCCTTTCAGGGCCAACTACGCCACAACCGGCAAAATTAAAAACGGCAATTTTGAAACCACATCCTATCACTATGACTCCCGGTCGCGTTTTAACAAACGCAGCAAGGAAATGGTTTACAATGACAAGGGTGAACCGGTTTACCGCATCAGCACCAAAAATGACAAAACTAAAAAAGTGGAAATCGAACCCGATCTCAACAACCGTGACACCACCGACTTGCAAACCGTTTTTGCCGAATTGTCGCGCCAGTATAATCAGGTAAAATTCTGCGATTCGCGCTTACAGGTTTTTGACGGCAAACGCCGCTTTGACGTCATTTTCAAAGACGAGGGCCGCGAAGAGCTTCCGGTCTCCGAATATTCGCCTTATGCCGGCATGGCGGCCAAATGCTCCATGTATATTGACAAACTCGGCGCCAAAGGTGATGATCTGCTTTGGGAACTGACCTCCGACCGCCCGATTTACTTTTGGATTATGACCGATACCCAAAGCGGGCGGCCGTTTATCGCCAGGATAATTGTTGAAGATACGCCGCTTGGCCGTCTTGAGGTCTATACCCGAAAAACCGTTATTAAGGAATAAGTCATGTTAGATAAAGCCGAACTTTTGCTTCCTGCCGGCTCGCTGGTAAAATTAAAAACTGCCGTTCTTTACGGTGCGGATGCCGTTTACGCGGGAACCCCGGACATGTGCCTGCGCGCCCAGTCCAAATTCACCCTTGAAGAACTGGAAGAAGGCATCAGCTTTATTCATGCCCGCGGCAAAAAAATTTATCTGACTCTTAACCTCTTCATGCATAACCGCGATGTCGAAAAATTGCCGGCTTATGTCGAAACCCTGCGCCGGCTTCATCCTGATGGTGTTTTGATTGCCGATCCCGGTGTCTTTATGTATGTGAAAGAACATGCCCCCGAACTCAATTTGTTTGTATCCACCCAGGCAAATATTTGTTCCGCCCTGGCTGTCCAATTCTGGCAAAGCCAAGGAGCCAGACTATGCGTGCTGGGGCGGGAGGTAACCTTTGCCGAACTTAAAGAAATCCGTGAGCAATGCCCGGACATTCTGCTGGAAACTTTCATGCACGGCGCCATGTGTATGTCTTATTCCGGCCGCTGCCTCATCTCAAATTATCTGGCCGACCGCAGCGCCAACCAGGGCAAATGTGCCCACTGCTGCCGCTGGCATTATAAACTGCATTTGCGCCTAAAAGACGGCAGCGTCAAAGAAATCATTATTGATGAACACAATAAAGATTCTTTTGAATTCCTGCTCGAGGAAGAATTCCGTCCCGGCGAATATTATGAGATTATGGAAGACGAGCATGGAGGCTACCTGCTTAATTCCAAAGACATGTGCCTGCTGCCCCGATTGCCTGACCTGCTGGCGACAGGAATTGATTCGCTCAAAGTGGAAGGGCGCAACAAAACCGAATACTACGCCGCGGTAGTTGCCCGCACCTACCGCCAGGCGATTGATGACTGGTATAAAGCACCGCAGAGCTGGAACGCCGGAAAATATATGAACGACCTATACACCCTGCAAAACCGCGGGTACTGCCTGGGCTTTCATGACGGTAAATTAACCAACATCAGCCAGAATTATGAATATACCCGGACTCTGGGCGATTGGCTGTTTGCCGGCTCAATTGTTGAATGGCAGGGAAATGATGCAATTTTTGAAGTCCGTAATTATATTAACAGCGGTGAATTTATTGAATTTTTAATTCCCGGAACTCTTGACAATCTTCGCCTGACGCTGAAAGAATTCGAAGATGCCGTCAGCGGCGAAATAACCCCGCGGGTTTCTGCCGGGCAAAGCAAAAAAATCCGTATTAAAGCAACTGACTGGCCTCTCCCGGTTGATGAAGTCAAATGCCTTTTGCCTCAGTATGCCATTGCGCGCAAACCGGAAAAACTTTCCGCGGATCAGCAGCAGATGCTGCACCACAAAAAAACTGAATTTACCCGGCTGTGCGGTAAAGGTTAAGCGAAGACAACCTCAGCCCCCGCTGATTAGGGGAAGCCCCCGGACAATTCAGACAAGTTAAAAGAGTTTCAAAACAGACTGGCTGGCCTGAGAGGCAAGGGAGAGGGAATTAACCGCCAGCTGCTGGCGCGTCTGCAAAGCCAGCATGTTGGCACTTTCCTGGTTCATATCCGCCAGGGTTAACTGGTCCGCGCCCTCGGTGAGGACATTAATCAGCGAGTTGGTAAAATTTTCCCGGGTAGTGACAATCTGATAATAGTTGCCGAACTCCGCGGCATAGAGCCGCAGCTGGTTAATCGCAGCATCAATCTCATTGACTGATTTTTGAATTTTGTCTTTCGTATCCCACGCCCGTTTTGTAACACCAAGCCCTTTAATAGAAACATCGACGCCTTTGATATCTAAATCAGATGTCCGACTTTCATTAAACACTACTTTCAAATCCTGACTTTTAAGCAGGTTAACCCCCTTGTACCAAGAGTCATTTATCAGGTTATCATACTGGGTCAGGATTTGGTTAAATTGCGCCGCTTGTTCGTAGCCTGAGGCGTAACTATTGCTGGCATTTACCGACTGGACGGCGGCCAACAGCTGCGAATGATTATAGTTGGTTATGTTCGTGATGTCCGTGTTCTGGGCATCGGTGTCCGTCGTCCACTTGGTCGATACCGAACTGCCGCTGTAAGGGTTGTCCGCGTCAAAATTCCCCGCCTGATTGTTGGAACTGAACCGCAAAGACTTCAAATTGACGATTTTGGCCGAACCGCCGTCTTCCGAAACCCAGGTTACCACGCCGACCGCGGTTTTAGAGGTGTCGTTGGGGTCATAATCGTCCGCAGAACCGTAGCTCAGGTCCGAGTACATCACATCGCCGATTTTGGCATCATCAACATCAACATTTTCTAAAAGCTGAAAACACCGGACGTAAAGGCTGCTGCGATTATAGTAGTTGTCCCGGTAGCCGTCACTCATACTGAGAGTCCAAGAATCGTTATTGTTACACTCAGAAGACGACCAATGCCAGCCGTTCAACAAAGCCTCAGCCTCAACACCGTTGTTTTTCAGCGTCGTCAGCGCATTGTTTATGGTGGCCTTGTTATTTCCCTCGGCACCCGAAGTTCCGTTTCCTGCGGTCATATTATCAACATTGGTGCCGTACATATCCATCAGCTCGCCGATAGACGGAAGATACCACGTCCCCTGACCGAAGTTGGCATCGTTTTTGCCAACCCCCGGTGCATAAAACTGATGGGCAGCCATTGCCGCTAAACCCTGCGCGCCTATCTGGCTGACAATCGCCTGCGTGTTGCTCTCCCCGTCATAAATCTCCGCACTGTTATCAATCAATTCCAGCGCCGAGCTGGCAACCGATTTGGCCTGTTCCAGAAATTTGGTTCCAGCCTCGATACTCTCATTCACCGCTTTTAAGGTTTGTATCCCCTGGCTCATCGCGTCCAGCAGAACGTTCAAATCCTCGGCACGGTTATTCAAAGACTGGGCGGTGTAATAGGAAGACGGGTTATCAATCGCGGAATTGACTTTCAGCCCGGTGGCGAGGCGGTTCTGGGACATATCCTGTAGCTTGGCCGTCTGCTGCAATGACAGCAGATTGTTCCGCATGGATGATGTTAAGCTGATTCCGCTCAAAATTTTGTCCCCGCCCGGCTATTCATAAAATATCTTTAGTTAAAGTAATAAACTTTTTGAACTTTTAAATAAAGAATTAATCGCTTGTCTTCCACAGTTTTAAGATGATTTTTATAACTAAAAACAAGAGCTCTGAACAGAGCTCTTGCCTAGTTTACCAGATTTAAGGCCTTCGCCAAAACTTCCCCGGTTTTCTCGGTTAAATTTTTAATCCGCAGATAATCCTGACGCTTGTTACCGGCCTGATACAAATTTTCCAGCTGGCGGCAAACGTCCAAAATTCTGTGGCATCTCTGCACCAAAGGTTCGCTGCTGAAATTTGCGGCTTCCAGCGAAGTTTCCAATCCGCGGATAACTTCCCCGCTTTCTTCCAAAACTTCAGCCAGCCGTGACAACATTTTTTCTTTCTCACGGTTATTCCGGGCATAACTGAGTCCTTTTTGAAAATATTCGATAGCCGCTTCCGGCTCCTGTTTGTCCCGGTATGCCTGCCCCACCTTATCATATGCCCAATACAGCAAAACATTGCGTTTCAGGCTTGGCTCCAGCCGGCACGAAGCCGTATGGCTGCAAAAATTGATCACTTTGTCAAACGCTCTGATTTTGTCATCATAATTATCTGCGGCAGCCGCCTGGCGATTGGCAATCCGATAGGCCTGCATAATATTTTGCGGCCTCGAAACTGGTGTCGGTTCCATTTTCATTGCCACACCTCATAAAAATAAATGATAAATTAGAATCAGTGCAGATTTTTGTCTTCTTTTTCCGAGGCATTAAAATCATCACCGTTAAAACCTGCGACACAATTATCTTCCGATATGCCGCCGTCACGCAGACAATAATCATCACGGTTAAGATCATATTCGGCATGCACAGGGCATTCCGGACACAGACAGCCTTTGTCTTCTTCAATGCAATGGCTTTTTTCAAAAGCACAGAACATCTGTTCAAAATGCTCTACTTTATCTAAATCTTCCATCATCTTAAACAGATTGACCGGAACATTTTTAACCTTGCAGCCCAATGTATAAGAGGGACAGCTCATGCATTTACAACGCTCAAGATTTTCTTTGGTTCTATCAACTAACATTGCACAAACTCCTTGTTTTGTTTACCCCAAACAAGTATTCTCAAAATCGGCAAAAACAAGTTGTAGAAAGTAAAATTATCCTTGCAAAAAGTTCGGAGAATGAAGCGGCCAGCTCGCAGTTTCTATGTCAGATGACGACAGAACAGCTTCTTTTAATAGCGTTTGAAGACCCCGTCCTCAATCGGCGGCAAAAAACCGCTCCAGCGGCCGACAACAAATTCAACCTTGTCAACGCGGGCCAGCAGCGGCCCTTTTTGGCAGGCAACAACCATCTGATCAATCGCGGTTTCTTCGCCGCGCATCATAATCTCAACCGTTCCGTCTGATTCATTATGCACCCAGCCGGATAAACCGCCGATTTCATCGGCCTTTTTAACCGCCCAGTAGCGAAAACCAATTCCCTGAACCCGGCCATAAATTTTAATGAAGACTTCTTTTATCATCTTTTAAAAAATTTTCGACTTCAACTAATTCCTGCTTCAAGGCACCGCGCCTTTTTTCAGCCTCCTCATCACTGCCCCAGCTCTCTGCCTGAACCAGCTCTTCCAAAAAAGCTGCCCGGAAAGCCTGATCGGCGCTTATCCGCCCCTTGACAAGCGCGGCCGCCAGCAAAACCGAGCGCATATTGGTTGCCGCCGCATAAAACGCCGCCAGCTCCCGATCCGACAAACTTTCCAAAAACAGCTTCAGCCGCCAGCCGGATTGTTCTTCCTGTTCCGGAACATTCAAAGTCCGGGTTTTCACAAAATTAGTCTGAAACTCTTCTTTTGCCCAGTCCAACAGCGGCTGCCACTCTTTTTCCTGCCTCTCGGCAATCTCTTTTTCCGTACTCCAGAAAAACAACATGTCGGTCAAAGAATACTGAACCAGTTTTTCAATAATTTCTTTGCGGTTGGCCGTAATTTCGGCAGCCATTTTTTCCAATTTTTCCGTCATTTTAGTTCCTTACTTTTTGGGATTTTTGAAAATTCCTAAAATATCCTTGGCAGTATCTTTCAAAGCTTTAACACTGTCATCAACCCCCTGGGTAACGCCTTTATAAACATCCTGACCCGCAGCCTGAACGCCTGTCGGCTTCGGAAAACGGTTCGCATAAGCTGTTCCCTGCAGAGCCGTATAACAGGGGCTGCTGTCGGCATCCAGAGCCAGTTTGGATCCCAGATAAGCCGTTCCTCCGGTCGCGGCAATGCCGATAACGGTCTTCAAGGCCTCTTTATCATCAATGGTCAGTTTCGGATTCTCAATCGTTCCTTTTACCTTGAGCAGGCTGGAGATTGCCTGAACCACATTGGTATCAACCACTTTCCCCGAAAACGGCTTAACCGTAAAATCAATCTTGTCATTCAACAGGTTAATCTTTCCGTCACTCACCAGTTTTAACTGCTTGGAATCAACGGCAATACCTTTCGGAAAAACCGCATCGCCCTGGCCCAGATTGGCTCGCACGACCGCACAAGTCAGATCCAGCTTGCCGGTTTTGGAAGTATCTATGCCGATTCCGGACATCAGCTGGGTCACAAAATTACCGGTAAGAAATTTAAGATTACCCGTTTGCAGCACCGATTTATCGACAATTGCAATCGCCGTTCCGTTCAGATTGTTAACCAGTTGGCGATAGGTCGCCCCGTTACCGCTGACATTGATGTCCAAATCCAGCTGGCCGCCAGAAAGAACGCCAAAATCGCTGCTGCCGGTAACCTGAAATTCTTTGTGCAGATTTTGCAGAAGCATATTTTTGCTGGTTGCTTTCAGCTGGATATTTTTAGCCGCTGCATTCACGGTCAGATAAGCGTCGATATCACCGCCGCCAAACTGCAGCTGCAACGGATTAACCGTTAAAACGCCGCCGTTCAGACTGGCTTTAACCATCACATTAGAGGCCTGCATCCCCGGACTGACAATCAGCTGGCCGACAGTCAAATTAGCGTTGCCGTTAACCTGATTCAAAAAGCTGTAAGGAATAGCGGTATCAGGAACCATTGCCAGCGCCTGTGCCTCGCTGACAAGCGACGGCAGTCTGAATGCAAAATTGCTGGTTTGGCTAAAGTTCTGAAGATTAATTGCCGGACTTTGCAAAACTGCGTCAATATATGGAACTTTCTTGCTCCAGTTGACCTTGACAGTTCCGGTAATATTGTTGTTAACAATGTTCAGGGTCGAAATTTTCGCGGCAGCCTCGCTGAGATCACCTTCCACATCGGCTACCAGGGTTGTTTCCGGCGCTTTCAGATTTCCCGCCGGATTATAAATATTGGTCTTAAAAGCATACCGCGGATTAGCTCCCGTCAACTCGGAGGCATTGCCGTTGAGCTTAAGGTTAATCCCCATCGCCGTTGCCGTCAAATTCAGCGGAATCGGCTTTTTGCCTTCCAATACCGTCTGCACCGAACCGGCGGTAAATTCGCCTTTATACGCCTGGTTGTCATAGACGACGTCAAAACTGCCGCTGACATCATCTTTAAACGATGGCACGCTCAAAGTGACTTCATTAAGAAGCAGACTGATTTTTTTCCCGCTCTGCGCATCGTCATAACTGATCATTCCGTTTTCAATCAAAACCTCACGGGCAGCAAATCCCGCCAACAGAGCCATCTCCGGATGTTCCTCCGGTTTAACCTCAGCCTTCACCTTTTCGGCGCGCGGCGTCTGGGCAATAGCTTCTTTAACTGTTGTTTCCGAAAGCGGTTTAAAATCCCAGCTGGCAGCGCCGTCTTTGGCTTTTTCCAAATTGACCGACGGCGAAATCAGCGCCACTTTTTCAATTTCGATCTGTTTTTTAAGCAGCGGCAGCAGCGCAAACTTAACTTCAATCTGCTTAGCCGTCAGCATTTGCGGATTTTTGGCCCAAGCCGGATTGGCAAATTCCACATCATTTAAAACCACTGTCGGAATTAAGGAAATCCCCAGTTCGGCATTTCCGTTGACAGCCAGTTTGCGGCCGGTTTCTTTTTCAACCAGATCATAAACATAAGGTTTATACTTATTCAGGTCAAAACTGCGCAGAAACAGATATCCGCCTACACCGATGACAACCACTAACCCTAAAACCACCCAGGCCGTAATTTTTAAGACGCGCATTGTTTACTCCTTAAATTCAATTCCCAACTGCTCAAACGCCTGCCGGAAATGTTCCGGCAGCGGTGCCGTAATCACCATTTTTTTATTATATAAACCCGATAAATCAATTTTGTATGCATGCAAAAAAAGTTTATCCGCCAGATTATTCAGCTTGCAGCGTTCGCCGCCGAAATACTTGTCATCACCGATAATCGGACAGCCGATTGACTCTAAATGAGCCCGGATCTGATGCGTCCTGCCGGTCTGCGGACAGGCTTCAACCAAGGCATATTTTTCTCCGGCATGGTCCAGCACCCGGTAATCAGTCAGGGCGGTTTTGCCCTCATCGCTGATAACGGACTTCTCGCCGCATTTTTCAAGCCGGGCTTTAATTTGCCCGCTCATAGGTTTGGGACAGCCTCGGACAAGTGCCAGATAGGTTTTATGCAAATCCCTTTCCCGGAAGGCCTGTGTCAGCAGTTCGGCATCTTTGCGGGTTCTCGCCAAAACCAGCAGCCCGCTGGTATCTTTGTCTATACGGTGAACCAGCCGCGGATTTTCCTCCATCTCAAACTGCAGCGCCTCCAGCATACCGTCAATATGGCGGCTGGTGTTGGTGCCTCCCTGCACCGCCAGCCCCGACGGTTTGTTTAAAACAATGATATGGTCATCTTTATAAACCACCATCCGGACCATCATTTCCGCATCACGCGGCGACAGCCGGCGCCCCCGCTGTTCCTCAGCCGCTTCCAGATTCAGCGGCGGAACGCGTACCTCATCACCGGTGCCCAGCTTCAATCCGGCTTCGGCACGTTGGCCGTTGACTTTAATCTGTTTGGTACGCAGCAGTTTTTGCAGACGCCCCAGCGTCAGCGCCGGATAATATTTCAAAAACCAGCGGTTTAGCCGCATTCCATCGTCAATCGATTTAACTTTTACAATTTCAACACCGGACATTTTCAACTCCTTTAACAATTGCTCCGAGTTTAATTGAAGAACCGCTAATTTACAAATAAAAAAAATCATAACCGAAACTGGTTATGATTTTTTTATTTTTAATACTCCAAAACCCGCCGGAGTCTTATTTTTCCTTTCGGCTTCGGGTCAGCTTCGCCGATTTTCCGGGGAACCCGCAGTCTCACCTGGTTTTCCTCTTCAACCGGTTCCGGAATCTGCAAAATTCTGAGCTGTCTGCCGAGCAGCGCCAGCCCCTCGTCCACCATTTCCTTTAACGTCAAAGACAACGGACATCTTTTTAATCCCGTGGACTTTAATTCTGTTCTTTCCGTTTCAGGAACAGCATTTCTCTGCGGGGTGGTTATGACAATACCGCGCTGCGGTTCTCCGAAAGCAGAACAATTCCGAAGATTTCTTTGTTTGTTTTCCATAATTCATACATTTTAATTTTTATGAATAAGGTCAAAATATCAATGACAAAAATTTTTGTCAATGACTATCATCAAACAGCCAAACGTCCCAAGGCCATGCCGGCAAACAATCCTGACACGCCGGCAACCAGCGATCCCAACAAATACAAAACCGCTTCCGTACTGCGGTGATTGTTCACCAGCAGACCGAAATCCAGCATATAGGTCGAAAAAGTCGTAAACCCGCCAAGCAGCCCGGTCATCAGGAAAGCCCGCCATTCCTGGCGCAAATTAGTTTTACTGCCCAGCCACTCAAACAAAATCCCTATACAAAGCGCCCCAAGGATATTAACCGTCATAATCCCCCAATGCGACCCGATCCGGCTTGCCAACAAATGCCGCAGCACCGAACCGGCACCGCCGCCGATAAAAATCCCTAAAAGACCATACATTCTTCACTTGGCTCCATACTATCAGCTGCCCGCTTTGCGGCTTTGTTTTTCGGCCCGCAGCTTGTCAAAATATTCAATTCTCTTCTTAATTTCCCGCTCGAACCCGCGGTCAACCGGAAAATAAAGTTTTGTCCGCTTAACGCCCTCCGGAAAATAATTAGCGCCGGAAAAACCATCTTCGGTATCAGGATCATATTCGTATCCCTCGCTGTAACCCAGCTGTTTCATCAGTTTGGTCGGCGCATTGAGAATATTTTTCGGCGGCATCAGGGAACCTGTCCTGCGGGCCAGGTCTTTAGCCGCATAATGGGCCTTATAAACCCCGACAGACTTTGGCGCCGTCGCCAGATAAGCGGCCAACTGATAAATCGCCAAATCTCCTTCCGGCGAGCCCAGACGTTCATAAGTATCCCAGCAGGCCGTGGCCTGAACCACCGCGTTAGGATCAGCCAGCGACACATCTTCCACTGCAAAACGGTTCAAACGCCGCAACAAATATTTGGGATCTTCCCCGGCTTCGAGCATTCGGGCCACCCAATAGAGAGCCGCATCGACATCTGAACCGCGCAGCGATTTATGAACGGCCGAAATCAGATTATAATGCCCGTCGCGCCCTTTATCGTAAACCGGCGCCCGCGAACGGATAATCTGAACAATGCTTTCCTTATCAAAAATTTCACCGTTTTGGGCATAATTCCAGACACTTTCCGCCAGATTCAAAATATATCGCCCGTCACCGTCGGCCGTATCTTTCATGAACTGGCGCGCCTCTTCATCAACCGGAAGCTTGCGACCGGTTTCACGCTCCGCCCGCTGCAGCAGTTCCTCAAAATTTTCTTCATTCAGACGGTTAAGCACAAACACCTGGCAGCGCGACAACAACGCCGCGTTCAGTTCAAATGACGGATTCTCCGTCGTTGCCCCGACCAGAATAATCGTTCCGTCTTCAACATACGGCAAAAACCCGTCCTGCTGAGATTTATTAAAACGGTGAATTTCATCAACAAACAGCAGCGTTCCTTTTCCCTGGGTAGCACGGCGCTCCTGCGCGTAAGAAAAGACCCGCTTTAAATCGGCCACACCCGAAAAAACCGCCGAAATCTGTTCAAAATACAAATTGGTATTTTCTGCAATCAGCCGGGCAATCGTCGTTTTGCCGCAGCCGGGAGGCCCCCACAAAATAAACGAGGTTATCTTGCCGGCCTTAACCATTCTGCCCAGCGGGGCATTCTCCCCCACCACATGATCCTGTCCCACCACTTCCGACAGCGACTGCGGACGCAGCCGGTCAGCCAGCGGGCGTTTGACCTGATTTGAAAATAAGGTTTCTTCCATCTTGATACCGATTCGTTTTTATTTGCTTTCAGCTTAGCAGATTTTGCGCCAAATAACAGCTATTTTTTTGCAAAAGGATTGACCGCTGTCGATTCTTTTTCTCCGGCAAAAGCCCCTTCCTTCAGCCACCAGTCGCCTTCCGTATCTTCGGTCCGTCCGCCATGAGCCCCCGTTGCCGTTTTGCTGTCAGCGGTAGCCCAGCGGCTTGAAATTTCATCAGCCAAAACACTTTTGCGGTCCGGCGACTGCTGAACCTTGTCAATCACCTGGTCATAAACCGAACTCATATACATATCGAGCTCCGCTTCATCTCCGATTCCCGCCACCTCGCTGTAAAGAAAATCTTCGCCGCCGGGCACAATGTCATCTTGGCGGTTGCGCCGTTTCAAAATCTCGTCTTTAAGAAGATAGCTGGTTCCCATCAGCGCTTTTTCCTTAAACTTTTCATCCGCCAGAAAATGCAGGCTTTTGGTCAAAACCGGACGGTGATAATACCCCTCGGCCAGCAGAACCTGCCAACCCCGGGTCGCTATGCTCAAATTCCGGCGGGCCAGGAGTTTCCGCGCAATCCGGTGGTAATAATTAGCATCGGCATGACCTTTTTTAACCCGCAGCCATTTGCGGCTGTTATCTGCCGGAATCTGCACCGACCGGGTCGCAAAAGCGGCCAGCTTGTCCAACTGCCGGCTGAGACGCCGGTTATCTTCGCCCATCACAATTTTGTAGTTCGTATTGGCAACCAGATTCTCCAGCGCCTCTTTGCCATAAATCATTTCCAGATTATGCAGACTGTTGCATAACATCAAAACCGACAATTTGTGGCGCGGCCCTTTAGAAACCGCCTCACCCAGCGTTTTCACCTCCAGCATCTGGCCCACGTCTTCCAGCACTGCCAACAGCGGAAAAGGCCCTTTAAATTTATAATCGCTCAAATTCCGCCGCAGCATAATTTCCGTAAACAGCCGGCTGATAAATTTAGTACTCTTGGTGTTGGCCGTGCAGTAAATGGTAACCGGTTCCCAGTTTTTGGTTTCATAATTTTTGACCCCGCGCAGCTCGCCGAGACAAAAATCATTGCCGCTGGTCCGCTCCCGCACCATCGGATTGCGAAAAATTTTCAACGGTTTTAAAACCATCGGAAGCATAATCTGCCGCTGTTTCCGCGACAGATAAGTTACCGATTGCAGCCCGGTAAACGCCTCGCAGCAGTAATTAAACAGCCGGGCTTCCACCAGCAGGGTTTCCAGCCAGTCTTTCCAATCCGCGCTCTGGGCATTAACTGTCCGGCTCTCCAGATAATGATACATCAGCCAGTCGGTTAACATGCTCAAAGACAGCTCTTTCCCCTGCCAAACTTCCGGAATTCCCTCCCAGCTGCCGATCGGAAAATAATCATCCACCGAAAGCTTGTCTCTTTTAATTTTTTCCATCGCCTGGCGTCCGTAAGGCTCGGGCATTAAGGCATAATAACTGAGCAGGGTATCTTTATCCTCTTTTGTCAGGCGTCCTTTTTCAAGAATTTGGTTCAAAAAATAATCATTGGCTTCTGCCTGGCTGATTTTATCGGTCAAAAACTGCAAGAACCCGTATAATGCCGTACAAGCCAGCCATTCCCAGTAATTGTCTTTCGTTGTCCGGGTATCATAAGAAATTAAAAACCCCGCTAAAAAATTCAAATAATCATCGCGATAATCGCCTTTGGGCGGCAGATTTCCCGGAGCCAGCGGATTCCAGCGCGGATAATAGCTTCCTTTGTCGGGGTCGTCCTGCAAATCCCAGTTAAAATAATATACCGGTCCCAGCGTCGCCCGGTAACCGCTGGTATATTTGGCCAATGTCCCGCTGTTGTCCATGGCGATAATGCTGCAATTATCACTCCGCAAAATCGACGGAATGGCAACGCTGGACGTTTTCCCGCTGCCCGCCTCGCCGAAACACAGTATGGCCGAAGGCTTGCTGATTCCCAAAATATGTTCTTGAAACTGCCCCAGAACCAGATTTATTCCCCGGGTCAAACCCATTTTTTCAATATCGTCCAACCGCGCAAAATGATGATTTAAAACATACCACAGCGAAAAAGAATAAGAACTCCGCACAAAAGCCAGCAGCAAAATTGCCGCAAATAAAACCGGTGCCAGCAGCGGCAGCCACAAAACAGCATGATGCCAACGGCCCTGCACCAGCTCCGAAGTAAAAATCTCCCACCAGTTTCCGTAAAAAGTCAGCAGCAACAGCGGATTATTTTCTATCCGCGTCCAATAAGCCTCCAAAGCCTTCAAACTGGATTCGTTAATGCCGAAACGGGCCAGATGCGCCAGCGCCAAAGTCACCAGCATTGCTATCAGCAAACACAGTAAGGCAAATAAAAAGACACCGGCAGTCTTTAAGGCCGCTTTCGCCGGTGTTTCCTGCTTTTCGATACTGAGTTTTACGCCCATGGTTTTGCCTGCGTTTCAAAATCAGTCGCGGCCGCGGTCACGCATGGATATTATCCGCTCACGCACCGCTTCTTTTTCAATTTCTTTGGGTTTTTCTTCGATTTTCTCGGGAGCCACTTCCTGCTGGAATTGTTTTTTCATAGCAGCCCTTTCCTCCAAAGTCCGGCGTTTGCGCTCCTCAATAATCTTGCGCAGCTCTTCGTTATGGGACTTTACTTCCAGCTCCCGCTCCGATTTAATATTTTTGAGAATTTCTTCATCTTTGACCGGAGGCTTTTCGGCACCGTGCCTGAAAATTTTCTTCCCGACTTTCAGCAGCGACTCAACGCTGATTCCTTTATCATGAATAACGTCCCAGACACCAAATTCCTTGCCGTCACCGAGGAAAATCGATGACATGTCAACCCCGTCAAACCCCTTGGTTTTTTTCTTCTTTGGCGCCAGAATTTTAGCCAGCTCGTCTTTGCTTGGAACCCGCCCCAGAGCCTGGGCAATCTGCTGGGGAGTAATAATGCATTCACTTAAATCCAGCTCCATAATATTAACCCCGGTAAAATCACAGCCGGTAAAATCAACGCCGCGCAGACTTACTTTGCTGAGGTCAATCTTCGCCAAATTCAAAAGTGTCAGGTTTAATTTGGTCAGATTGAGCTTATGAGGATAATACTTAGCCAGATATTCAATCAGATTCTGCAGTTCCTCAATGCCGATGGCATCAATTTCAATCCCCAGCAGAATAGCGTCTTCCAAATCTGCTTCTGTCAGTTTCACACCGTTCAGCCTGGCCCCGGTAAAGTTAGTCCGGTGCAGCACCGTTCCCGACAATACCGCGCCGGACAAATCGGCTCCCGACAAATTGGCGTCTGTCAGATTGGCACCCGAAAAGTCAGCCCCGCGCAGATCCGCTCCCGACAAATCCACCCCGGTCAGATTCGCAACCGAAAAATTGGCATTTTGCAGATTCTCATTGGCAAACTTGCCGTTTTCCAGATTTTTACCGACAAAATCAATTGAACTCATAAAATTACTGCGGCCGCTGACAGGCCCCGCTGCCTGTGAAACGGCATGCCAGGAAATACCGCCTTCGCTCCCCGGATTTTTAAAATCAATTGCCTTACCAGAGTCATTTTTTTCATAATGGCTCTGATTATTCTTCATTTTGGTACGAATAGCGCTGAAATCAAAATTTTTTTTATCGTTTTCGTCGGTCATCGGCAGCTTCCGTTCAGGTCAACTATCAGCTTATCATAAAGCATTATTTGCCTTTTGACAAACATTTTTACAAGTCTAACGCAGCATGCAGTCAGCGCCGGCGGCCCTCATTTGATTGCAGATTTGCCGCAGCCCGCCCTTGTCGTCGCTGATAACCAGCCTGAACAATACCCGGCCGTTGCTGCCTCCCTGTTGAAGCTGCGGCTGATAATTCTTCAAAACCGTAAACTGCTCTGACAACCGCTGCCAGTCCGCAGCAGCATTTTCTTTCTGCTCATAGGCACCCAGCTGCAAAACCTTCAGATTATCAGCTTCCGGCCCGTAAACGGAAAACCGTCCGCCGTCCTGCCCGTCAGCAAATGCTTTACCCTTTCCGGCTGTTCCCTGAACTTTTCTTCCGGTTCCCGTCCCCCGTCCGGCAGCCCCCGGATTTTTCATCAGTTCTTCCAGCCAGTTGGGCTTTTTGGCCCAGTCATTGCTTTGCGGATTGTTTTCCCGCAGCGCCGGAGTCGCGGCCGCAGCCAACATTTCAACAACATCGCGGTTAAAACCGGTTTTCAAAACCGCTGACACGTCCTTGACCGGCGCCCGCAAAACCGTTTTTGAAAAAGGCGTCAGTCCGGCGCTGAAATAAAGGCTGCGCAGCGCAACGGCTCTCTCCGCCAGAATCTGTGCGGCCTGCCGTTCGGTTTCAATCAGTTTGATCTGGGCATTCAACAGTTCCAGCTTTTGATCCGCAGACATCTTATAACTTTTGTTGAGCTTGCGCACTTCCTGTTTTTGCAAAGAAATTTCTTTTTCAATATTCTCATAATCGATGTCTGCCCGCTCCACCAGCCGGAAATTAATCTCTACCTGCTCCAAAATTGCGGCTCCCAGCTCGTCATAAGCCCGGCGTTTAAAAGCTTCTTTGGTGGCTGTCCCCGGTTTTGCCTGGCGGTACTCGCTGACGGCAACCATCAGATTGTCGGCAATCTGCAAAACCCGGTTCTGCAATTCTTTGTAATAAACATCGTCTTCTATGTTGAGCCCGTTAATATCCAGCCGCTCTATCAGCGGATATTTGCGGATGACATTGCCGCGCACTTCGTCAAAACTGTAATTAATCAGGCTCTCCTTGCCCTTGGCAAATTCATTGCGGTTGCGTACCGCCGCCTCCTGAAAGATTTCCAGCGTGTAGGTCTTGTCAAAATCCTCCAGCTGGTAAAACCGCCGTCCTTCCAAATCAATCTCTTTCGGCCCCACTTTTGCCAGCTGGGCGAATTCCATCTTGTTAAAGGCCAGCGCCTTTTGCAGTTCCGCCAGTTTCAAAAGCGCAACTTCAAGATTCTTTTTATAATAGATTTCTTCTTTGCTCAGCTTGCCCAGACGCTCTTCTTTAGCGGCCAGTTCTTTAACTGTCTTGGTTTGCTGGCGGATCATCCGCTCAATTTCGCGGTCGTGCCGGTCAGCCCACCAGGCGTCCTGATGCGCGCGGATTGCCGCCAGTGCCAGATGCTGGGCCGATTTGTTATAAAAGTTATTATTCACATATTCACTGCCGGCATCCAGATTGGTCATGGCATAAATCACCGCAAAATCGAGCACCCGAGACATATTATACAGCGGATTGCTGTCGCTTATGTTGCTGTTAAGCACATTGGCGATGATATCTTCCGGTTTCAGATTCGGATTCTGGTTATATATTTTTTTGCTCAGACTGATGCTGGCCGCGTCAACATTATATTTTGCCGCCCGCGCCATAGACTGATAAACGTCGATTTTGCCCTTAACCGGTTCCGGTTCGCCCGTAAAAACCAGATCCTGGTTTTTTGCCGTTATCCCGGCGGAATTCTTATCCGCCGTACAGGCAGCCAGCAAAACCGCCAGTCCCAGAGTTACAGTCTTAAGAAATCGGAAGGTTGTCATCGGCAGAGCTTTCAATGTAACAATATGTAACAAGAATTTAAAAGCTTTTTACCAAATTTCTTGCTATATGTAAACATAAATTAATGCACGTGTAACTATCTTCAGAGGCAAATCTTATGACTGACAATATCAAAGTAGCCGTCATCGGCGCCGGCATGATGGGTAAAAACCATCTCAAAACCTACAAAGGCTTGAACGGGGTCGAACTTGTCGGTGTGTATGATATTTTTCCCGAGGCCTGCAAAGCAGCGGCTGAAACATTTGGTATCCGCGCTTTTTCTTCTTTGCAGGAAGTTGCCGACAATGTTGACGCCGTCAGCGTTGTAACAACCTCGGTTACCCACGCCGAAGTCGGCGAATTTTTCATCACCCGCGGCATTCACTGCCTGATGGAAAAACCCCTTGCCACCACCGAGGCTGAGTGCCAGCGCCTGATCAGCGCCGCCAAAGAACACAACGTCACTTTGCTGGTCGGCCATATTGAACAGTTTAACCCCGCGGTCGAGCAAATGCACAAAATTCTTTCCGACACCTCTAAAATCTGCTCGCTTACGGCGCAGCGCATGTCTGCCGCCAGCGGCCGCATTACCGATGTTGATGTTTCCATGGACCTGATGATTCACGACATGGAAGTTGTGCAGTCTTTGGTTAAATCTCCGGTCAAAAACGTCCATGCCTCGGCTGTTAAGACCCCGATGAGCCCGCAGGGAAAAGACTACATCACCGCAATATTGGAATTTGAAAACGGTGTTACTGCCAACCTCACCGCCAGCCGGATTACCCAGGCCCGTGTCCGTACCTTGCAGGTTACCACAGATACCAACTATATTGACATGGATTTCATCAACCAAAGCATTAACGTTCATTCCCAGGGCCGCATGCCCTATGTTAATCAGGAAGAAATTCCCGAATGGATGCATTATGGCTTAAAAGGCAGTGTCGAACAGCTGTTCATTCCCACCAACCAGCCGCTGCAAGCCGAATTAAACCACTTTTTGAACTGCGTCCGCGGTAAAGAAACCCCGCGGATCAGCGGCGAAAACGCTCTTGATGCCCTGCGCGTCATTTGGCAGATACAGGAAAAACTCGGTTTTTTTACTCAAGATAACAATAACTGCCTGATCGTGGCAGCAGAATAATTTCTGTACTTGCCAAAAACAAATTTTCGGGGCATAAGAACTATGCCCCTTTTTTATAATATGATAAAAAATAAGCAAAACTGAATGACTGCCGGGACCGGAGCAAATCTCTCCGGCTGACAAGCAGACGGATTTTAATAAACAATGAGATATAAATTAACAATAGAATACGACGGAACCGGACTTTTGGGCTGGCAGCGCCAGCTCGACGGACCATCTGTGCAGGAATATCTGGAAACGGCCCTTGCGGCCCTCACCGGAGAGACTTTGGAAATTCCTTCCGCCGGACGCACCGATGCCGGTGTCCATGCCTTGGGGCAGGTCTGCCATATTGATTTTAACCGCGAGCTGCCGGACTGGAAAATCCGCGATGCTTTCAACGCTCACCTGCGCGATCTCGGCGCGCCGGTTGTCGTTCTAAAAGTCGAAGCGGCCGACAATGATTTTCATGCCCGTTTTTCAGCCACCGGCCGCGGTTATATTTACCGTATTATTAACCGCCGCTCTCCCAGCGTCCTGCTCAAAGACCGCGCCTGGTGGGTTCCTGTGGATCTTGATCTTGAAAAAATGCGCCAGGGAAGCCGTTTTTTGCTCGGCCATCATGATTTTACCTCTTTTCGGGCTGCCGCCTGTCAGGCCAAATCCCCGCTTAAAACGCTTGATAAATTTGATATCACGGCCCGGGATGAGGAATTAATTTTCACCGTTGAAGCCCGCTCTTTCCTGCACCATCAGGTCCGCAATATGGTCGGAACCCTGAAACTGGTCGGTGAAGGCAAACTTTCCCCGCAAGACATCAAAACTATTTTGGAAGCTAAAGACCGCAAAGCCGCCGGCCCTACCGCACCCGCCTGCGGATTGTACCTGGCTAAAGTGATGTATTAATCACCAGCCGGGCGAATTTTCTGAAAATTTGCCCAGCGCGCGTGAATAATAAGAAATAAAAGTGAAAGTACCGCAGCGTACACTAAAAGTACGTGAGGACACTTTCATCTTGAAATTTCTGTATTAGTCACCAGCTGGGCGAATTTTCATCAAAATCCAAAACTCTGACAACAGTCTCGTAATCAAACCCCGCACGCACCAAAATCGCCATATCTTTGGAACGCCGCTCTTTGCGGATTTCGTCACTGGGGCTGTACGGGCCGATATGCTTTTTACAAGCCAGTTTAAGGCAGGCGTCAAAAGGATCATAATCTTGCTGGTCCAGCAAATCGGCAATCGTATTTTCATCGATTCCTTTTTCGCGCAGCTTCCCCTGAATATAACGGGGTGATTTTCCGGCCGCAACATAGTTTTTGATCTTAATTTCGCTGTAACGGGAATCATCAAGATAATTAAATCTTTGAAAATCAGCCAAAATCTCCTCAATCCACTCAAAAGCCTCATGCTTGTCAAATTCTTTATTATGATAAGCATAGTCGTTTACCCGCCGCTGCAGCACGCTGCGCAGATTCGCCACCGACGATTCAAACCGTTTCAGATAATAAAGCCCGATGTTTTTCAGCCGCAGTTTGGTGATTTTACGGAGAACCCGGGGCTTTTTTATACTTTTGGCTTCTTCTTCCACTTGCTAAAAACCCTTTTGTAAACTATATCACTAAGTAAGCTTTATTATAGAGGAAAATTTTAGCCATGACTACACCAAACCAACAAAATTTTGACAGTTGTGTGTCTTTTTTCATTAACAACGGCGCCTACCAGGGACGGATTATCCGCATGAGCCAGGTTTTGGACACCATTATCGGCAAACATTGTTATCCGGCTCCGGTCGCTGCCGTTGTGGCAGAAGGAACCGTTTTGGCCGCCCTGCTGGCCAGCACCTTGAAATATGACGGCCTTTTTACCCTGCAAACCCAGAGTGACGGCCCGGTCTCAATGATTGTGGTCGATGTCACCTCCGATGGCGTGATACGTGCCTGTGCCAAATTTGATGAAGAACACCTCCGTGCCAATCAGGAACTGCGCAAAACCGTTGGCCAGATTGAAGCGGCCCCCCACCTGATGGGCAAAGGCCATCTGGCCTTCACCGTTGACCAGGGGCCCAAAACCGATTTGTATCAGGGCGTGGTAGACTTGCAGGGCAAAAACTTTACCGAGCTGGCTCTGCGCTATTTCAAACAATCGGAACAGATTGATACCGGCCTGAAGCTGTTTCTGCTGCCCCCGCATGAAGATTCGCCCCACTGGCTGGCTGCCGGAATCATGCTCCAAAAAATGCCTTCCAAAGGCGGCAACGTGGAGCAGAGCCCGGAAGAACTGGCTGAATCCTGGAATGAGGCCAAAGTCTTTATGGAAAGCCTTACTGCCGATGAAGTCTTCAACGCCGATTTGAGCGCCGCGGACTTACTGCACCGCTTGTTCCACAGCAGCAACCTGCAAATTTCCGCCTGCAAAGATTATCGTTTTGGCTGCCGCTGCAGCCGTGAAAAGCTGCTCCAGACTCTGAGCACTTTTTCTGAAGACGACATCAATGCCATGATTGAAAATAACAAAATAACCGCCACTTGCCATTTCTGTAACGAAACTTACAGTTTTGACCGGGGGGAACTCTCCAAACAATAGTTTAACCAGTTTTTAAGCAATGGCTGATATGGTATAAAAAAGCTCAAACCGGGCTTCTTTATGTTATTAAATTGCGGATTAAAAAAATGAAAATACTTACTCGTGCCTTACCAGCTCTGATGCTGACTGTTCTCATCGCCGGCTGTGCCACTCTTTTCCCCCGCGATGAAGACGAGCTTCAGAAATTTCAGGAACCACGTTTCACCAGTCAGGAACCAATTCAGCTCAAGGTTAACAAAGTGGTCGTCACTTCCGAATTCATGCCCACTTTTACCCGCCCCAATGTTGAGCACCTCTTTCCGGTTTCCATTGAAAAAACCGCTAAAACCTGGGCTAATGACCGTTTAAAGGCGGCCGATTTTTCCAGCCCCAAAATCGCTGAAGTCATTATCCGCGATGCCAGCGTAACCGAACAACTGGAAGAAAATACCCAGCTGTTTAACAAAGACCGGGTTAAATACAAAGCAACGCTTAATGTTGTTGTCCGTGTTTCTGACCCTTCCAATACCTCGCGGGCAGAAACGGAGGTTACCGCCTGGCGTGAGCTGATTATTCCCGCCGACACCGATATTGCCGATAAGGAAAAATATTGGAACGGCATGGTTGATAAATTGTTTGAAGAATTTAATGCCAAAATGACCGCTAATATTCACCAATACCTGAATATGTATGTCATTAACCAGCCGCTGACCCCGACTTATTACCAATAAACCTGCCCGGACAACACCCCGGCCGTCAGCTGCCTGCCCAAAGGCATTGTCCATAAAGATCCGGCAATAAAAAAGCCCCGCGGCATTGGGGCTTTTCTTAAAACTTAGTTCAAAATCCGCGAGGGAGCAGCTTTTCCGGCCGATAAACTGAAAGTCGGAATCTTTACTTCCTTAATCCTTTGCTGGCCTTCGCTTATCACTTTGCAGCTGCCGTAAAAAACCGCATTGGCAGACTTCAGCGGCGCCTCGGAAGTAAATTCAAAATATTCCCCGGGTTCCAGTTCCGGCAGTTCTCCTTTAAAACCGGCAGAAGTATCCGAATAACGGTTACCCAGTTCATCCGTAATATTCCAGTTTTTGCCTATCAGCTGAATTTTACGGTCGGAATTATTCTCAATACACAAATAATACCCAAAGCAAAAATCATTGGTGAAACGGTTTTCCTCAACCAATACCGGACAGGCGGAAATAACGATTCCATCGCTGGAACTGGTAATATATTCGGCTTCGTCAGTCATAATTCTTTCCCTGGTTAATCTCTTTATATGTTAACCATTAGTTAACCTTTGACTGATTCGCAAGCTGAGTCTGCCTTTTCCCCAGACTTATAAACAACAAAAAAAGCAAGTGTTTTTTCACTTGCCTTTTAAATCTTTTATTGCGCCTGAAATTCCATAACATCTTCACAAGCAGCAGCTTTCGATTCGCGAAACATTTCCTGAAAACGGGAAAATATTTCTGTTTCAACATCATACAAAGTTCCTCTTTCCCCGCTGAATCCTGCTGTTCTTACGCAATACGTACCGGGTTTAAAGTTATTTAATTCATTGCATAACCATTGCGCTTCTTCCGCTGACAGTTCGCAAAAAATAACCACACTCTCTGTACCCTCGATTCTAATAATCAACTTTTTGTTCATAATATTAATTTTAGTTAGTAAAAAAATTCTTTTAAATTTTGTGACTAAACCACTCGCCTCAATAATTCCACAAATAATCACGTTATATCTGATGATTATATAGAACGAAATTAATTATTCAAGAGCGGATTCGGACAAAATTTAAATTTTTAACAAAAAAAGGAACGGATTTCAGTCCATTCCTTTTTTAGTTTCCAAAACTCCGACCGGACACAACTTAAAAGACTGATATGTGAGGCGAATAATAAGAAATCAGGGAAACCGCGACTGAGTTTACAAACTGGTAAAAACCGGGAGGTTATCCTGCAATTTCTGTATTAGGCGCCCGCAGAACAGCCTTTTAAATTATTTGGCAAGAATTCCCAGCAGCTTCTTAGTTGCATCTTCCGCGCTGATGCTTTCAAAAACCGCATATTCATTGGCCAGACGATCCAGAGCCTGCTCATAAATCTGACGCTCGGAATAAGACTGCTCGGCCAGATTCTCGCTGCGGTACAAATCGCGGATAACCTCTGCGATGGCAACCGGCGAACCGGAATTAATTTTATTTTCATATTCCTGAGCCCGGCGCGACCACATCACCTTTTTAACCCGGGGCTTGCCTTTAAGGGTATTAAGGGCATCCGCCATTGTCTCTTCTCCGGAAATCTTGCGCAGACCGGTCGTCTCGGCCTTGGCCATGGGGATGCGCAAAGTCATTTTGTCTTTGTCAAAATTCACCACAATCAGCTCGAGCTCGGTTCCGGCAACACTCTGTTTGGTAATGTCGGCAACTTTGCCGACGCCGTGAGCCGGATAAACCACATAATCACCCGATGCAAACGGGTTGAGTACCGTAATCTTTTTATTCATATATCTTATCCCCTGATGATTTGAGTTGCGAAATCTAGGCTTTTTATCTAACGACAGAGCCAACATACCACAAAAATCGGTTTAAATCTAGTCAAAAAATAAATTTTGTCAAAAATCTTTATCTTTTTTTAACGCTTAATTAATCCGCTCCCGTTACAATATTATTATTCATGAATCGGACTCGGAAAAAATAAATGAGCAGAGTGGTCAGATTACTTGGTTTATTAGCTGTTTGTTTAGCGCCGGCGGTTTTTGCGCATGCCTCCGTCGTACCCGACTATGCCGACAATACTTATCAAAACCGCGAACTGACCCGCGCCGAACAAAAATGTATCGACGAGGGCTACCGCGTCACTTATGCCAACTGCTCCAACCAAACCGCCCCCTCTGAACGCTGTCCCCACCATGATTCCTATTACCGCAGCTGTTCTCAGGAACAATGGTGCCGCAATAATAATTATACCATTCTGGCCAACGACTGCAAACGTCCGCTTTACCCGACCAAACTCTGCGATAATCGTTTCCCGCTGTACCGCAGTTGTCAGGAAAACTCAGCCAAAGCCTGTGTCGAGCTCGGCTATGTTTCTTCTGAAGTATGCCAGCTGAGCAACAAACTCTGCCCCTATTCCAAAAACTACGGCACCTGCTGTAACGATTGTCCTGAAATGTCGCACCGCCTGAACCAGATTCCCGAAGGCTACGTTGCCACAGGAGAAAGCTGCACAACCTGCGAAGGAATTGTCAAAACCAACATCCGCCCTGCCGACTGCCCCGGCTTCAGCGAATGTCCTTACGGGCCGCTTTCCGCTCAGACACCCAGCTGCCGTCAGGGAGAAAAAATACTCTACACCGCCTGCAAAACCGCTGCTGACCTGTGCCGTGAACAAGGTTTTACTGCCGAACGCTGTAACAAAGACGAAGACGCAATCCCCTGCGCTTATGACAACAATCTCAAACAATGCCGCACCAACTGCCTGAAACTGGCGCGCAAACTTTATCCTGACGCTGATTTGATCAGCGGAAATACTGTCAATCCGGTCCTGGATCTGACCAAAACGGAATTACGCAGCCTGGTCGGCCTGTCCAATCCCGACTGCCGCCAATATCAGCGTCCGGTGGTAACTCTCAATATCACCCGGGAAAACCTGCCCATGTACCGGGAAATCCTGGACCGCAAAATTGAAAATGTTGACCTGATGATCTATTTGCAGGAACCTCTTGAACTTCCCGCCTCAGGTTCTTTGCGCAACACCCGGATCACTTTCTTCGGCGCCCCTTCAGAGTGTCAGATAAAAGCCCGTCAGACCCCGGTTTCGGGAATTGTCAGCTTTGTCAACGCGCCCAATCTGTGCACCAATTTTAATGTTGCTCCGGATTCCAAACTGTTATCCGAAGGCAGTGTTACCGGAAACATCAACCTTGGCAAAGATTCGGCCCTGGGCCTGAAGGGCAATTTAATCGGCGGCCTTAAAACCGGAGCATACAGCGAGGTCTTTATCAAAGGGCGTTTAGAGTTTGCCGATCCGTTCAATTATGTGTCATATTCGGAAGGTGTTTCTTTCGGCTGCAACAGTAAAAATAAAATCGTTGAAGGAATTATCCTTAAACCTGCCAATCTGTTTGTCAAACAATACGCCAAGATTGATACCCCGAAAATAACCCTTGTTTCCACCAGCGATAATATCAAACTGGCCAATTCGCTTTCTTCGCTGCATATTTACAAATATGCCAATATTTTCAGTTCTTATGATAACCTTGCCCAGAGCACAATCTTTCCGCTGATTGAAAATCCTGACAGCGACTGCGACGATAAATATTATATCCATCTCGGCTCCGCGGCAGAAGGTCCCGCCCAATCAGTTACCATCGAGCCCTCTTTCCGGATAGAAGACCGCTGGAAATGCCGGGATCTCAGCCGCAAACAAATGACCTGTGACTAAGAAACGGATTTACTGGTTAACGTTCGGCGAATAGATTGTTTCCGGATTGCTCGGATTGCCGATAGCCTTTAAATCTTCTTCCGGAAAAGCCTGAACATCATAAACCATTCCGTTAGCCTCCATCAGCGTATTCTGAAACTGGTCTCCCAGCTGCTGTCCTTCCGGCACGACCGGCTGGCCGATTACCTGCGGCTGCGTATCGGGTTGTTCGCTCCCGGCTCCGTTGCCGGAAACGCCCGGCTGCGGATTTTTCACTTCTGACGGCATGCTGTTTATAACCGGAGCGGTTGTTACCGTGGTCGGAGCAACCGGAATAATCGGATCGCCAAGCGGATTGGCAGCATCCGCCGGCTGTTCGACTAAAACTTCTTCCTCGCTCCCGTCAGCCTTGCGGGCTGCGCCATAAACAACTGTCGGCGCCTCAGAGGCGGCCTCTTCGGCAATAACCACTTGATTGTCCTGGGCATAAGAATTGCTGTTCATCGCGCAAAAAGCCCACAACAATACCGCAATATTACGAAATCCTTCATTCATTGGCGGCTTCTCCTCATAAATTTGGCTGTTTTTATAAATAACCGCCCTTTTGCTTTTTTCAAGATGGCTGTCTGTCGGGGTCAAAAATTTAATGCACTGTTAAACATTTTATGATATAATCAAACTTGTCTTGAAATTCAGGAGAAATTAAATGGCGGAACTCGGCGCAATCAGCCAATATGCCCTGGCTATCCAGCAAATGCAGATGAGCCTTATCAAAAACAGTGCCGACCTGCAGCAACAGGTCGTAGAAGTCTTGCTCGACAACAGCCGCAGCGTTCCCCAGTCGGATACTGTCGGTTGCAATCTTGATATTTCAATTTAGCTAAAAACTTAACATCATAACAAAAGCTATTGCCATTCCCGCGGCAAAGACAAATTTGACTACACCCAGCAATGAACTGAAAGTCATCGCCGCATAATCCGGCGTTATTCCGTCATCTTTATAAACTTTTTTAAAAACAAAACTATAAACAACAGAAATCAGCAAAACCAGCAGATAAAGATGATAATCAAAAAACAGATCTTTGATCTGGCCGTCCGTCAGCCGCGCCATCGCAAAAAGGCCTGTGGCAACCCCCAGCAGCACCAGTGGATTAAAAATAACTCCGGTGGTAAATAACGCCATTAATCCTTTAATCATGATCTGTTATCGTCCCCATACCCGGCGGCTGATAAACCGGCTGTCAACATTGTTTAAGGCGGACGGCCAAATACAACGCAGTTTTTCGGAACTTTTTTCACCGCGTGAAACGGCGGCTCCGTTTTGGGGAAGAAGAACAGACAGATTGCCGCGTTTTTTAACATCAACGGTTTTCTGACGATACCAGTCCAAATTTACTTGCTCGGTATAAGAACGCATCAAAACCCTCCTGCAAAGCTGTCATTAGGTTATAGCCCCAAGTCTACTCTCCAGAAGTAAATAAAAGTTTAAACCGGCTTTGAATCTGTTCTATTTCAACGATTCGGCTTTTTCCACCAGCCTTTTGTTCAGAAGATTGACCAGGCCGGCATCTTTTCCGCATACCCAAACCCGGATCAGCGGTTCGGTTCCCGAGGGGTGAATCACAATCCGCCCCTGCCCGGCAATCTCGGCACGGCATTCTTCAAGCAGTTTGTTAAAAGACAGGTCTCCGACAATTCTCTTCACCTGATCACGACTGTCAAACCGCGGATTAACAAAAGCCATCGGCTCCATTTCAAAAATCGGAAAAATCCGGCTCATCGGCCTTCCGTCTGCTTTAACAGCCTGCGCCAGCATCAGCGCCACCATCAGGGCATCGCCGGTCCGGCTGTAGTCTGCCAAAACCACATGGCCCGATTCTTCCCCGCCTACGGCACCGTTCACTTCCTGCATTTTAGCAACCACATGCCGCTCACCGATCGGAGTACTGTAATAATCCAGCCCCATACTTTTAATAAAATTTTCCAAACCGGTATTAGAAAGAACTGTCGACACCACCGGACGCCCGTTCAGCTTTCCGGTTTTATCAAGATATTGCGCCAAATAGCCGATAACTTGTTCGCTGGCGATTTTTTCGCCTTTATCATTGCAGACAATAATACGGTCTCCATCGCCGTCAACGGCGATTCCCATTGCCGCTCCGGTTTCGAGCACCTTTTTCATCATCGCCTGCGGATGTGTCGACCCGCAGTCGCGGTTAATGTTCAAACCGTTTGGACAATTAGCCGTTACCTCAACTTCGGCTCCGAAATGTTTAAAAACTTCCGGCATAATCTCGCTGAAACAGCCGTTGGCACAATCCAGGACAATTTTCATTCCTGCCAGCGGGCGGCCGCCTTTACCCATAGACAAAGCCACATTCTTATATTTTTCAACCGCCTGCCGGTCATCATAAATCCGTCCGATATTCTCCCGGCTGGTACTGAATTCACCTTTTTCAATCAAAGCTTCCAGCTCTGCCGTAACCTCGTCGGAAAATTTATTTCCCTGCGCATTAATCAGCTTGATGCCGTTATCTTCATAAGGATTATGCGAGGCTGTAATCATCACGCTCATGTCAACATCAAGTTCCGGCGTTACCATGGTTATGGCCGGTGTCGGCAAAACGCCGAGCCTGACCACGTCAATCCCCTGCGCGGTAAATCCCGCTGCCAGCGCCGCTTCCAGCATATCTCCCGATATCCGGGTATCCTTGCCGATTGCCGCCCGCCGTCTGGTTTTACAAATCATTTGTCCGGCAGCCTGCGCCAGCTTCATTGCAAAATCTGCCGTCATCGGAAATTCATTGGCTTTGCCGCGGATTCCGTCTGTCCCAAACCATTTATTTGCCATTGTTTTAGTCCCTTCTTGTAAATATTTTTCACGATTCTAACCCACACACACCAAAACTCAAGACCCAAAAGCCACCTATCCGGTCAAGAGTTGTTATGGTTTGTTACAAAATGATATAAGAGCAGATGAGGACATAGTTTTACCTCCGTTCCGCTGTATGCGCTCCCGACGTTCGGACTGTATCTGTTTCATGCCGGACAGACTTTTTAAAGTTCGGATAACGAGGCAGATAATAAAAAACCAAGGCGGCTGCGACAGGAGTGTACAACTTAGTACATGACTTAGCAGCCGTCCTGCAGTTTTTGTATTAGGTGGGCGCCGGACGGACTTTTTAAAGTTCGGATAACGAGGCAGATAATAAAAAACCAAGGCGGCTGCGACAGGAGTGTACAACTTAGTACATAACTTAGCAGCCGTCCTGCAGTTTTTGTATTAGGTGCCCGTTAGACGAACTTTAAATTATATTTCGGGGACGGAAGAATGAGTCCTCTTCCCCTCCTCAACCGGAGAGTCGGAAGACTTATCAATCTTTTCTCCCTTGATAACGGCTTTGATTTCATCACCAGTCAGGGTTTCATATTCTAACAGGGCGTTGGAAAGCGTTTCCCATTCATTTTGATGATCAGTCAAAATCTTTTTCGCTTCTTCGTAGCCGCCGGTAACCAGCCGTTTAATCTCAGCATCGACGATCTTGGCAGTTTCTTCGCTCATATTTTGATTCTGAGTGACCGATTTGCCTAAAAAGACCTCATTGGAATTTTCGGCGTAAAGCACCGGACCGAGTTTATCGCTCATTCCCCATTCCGTCACCATCGAACGGGCCAGATTGGTAGCGCCGGCAATATCCGAAGAAGCGCCGCTGGTAACTTTGTCATAACCAAACTTGATTTCTTCGGCGACACGGCCGCCCATCATAATTGTCAGGCGCGACAGCATTTTTGAGCGCGAATAAGAATACTGATCTTTTTCCGGCAGCTGCTGAACCATTCCCAGCGCGCGGCCGCGGGGAATAATCGTTGCTTTATGAATCGGATCGGTATCCGGGACATACAAAGAGCAGATGGCGTGACCCGCTTCATGATAGGCGGTTAACAGCTTTTCCTTTTCATCCATCGCCATCGAGCGCCGTTCGCTGCCCATCAAGACCTTATCCTTAGCTTCGTCAAAATCAGACATTGTTACTTTATGCTTGTTTTTGCGGGCAGCCAGCAAAGCGGCTTCATTCACCAGATTAGCCAGATCGGCGCCGGAAAATCCCGGAGTGCCGCGGGCAACGACCGATAAATTCACATCACGGGCCAAAGGAACTTTTTTGACATGCACCTTCAAAATAGCCTCCCGCCCCTGTTTATCGGGATTAGTCACCGTTACCTGACGGTCAAAACGTCCCGGGCGCAGCAACGCCGGATCCAGAACATCAGGCCGGTTGGTCGCGGCAATCAAAATAACATTTTCGTTCTCATCGAAACCGTCCATTTCCACCAGCAGCTGGTTAAGAGTCTGCTCGCGCTCATCGTTGCCGCCGCCCAAACCGGCACCGCGGTGACGGCCCACGGCATCAATCTCGTCAATAAACAACAGGCAGGGGGCATTTTTCTTTGCCTGAGCAAACATATCGCGGACACGGCTGGCGCCAACGCCGACAAACATCTCAACAAAATCCGATCCGGAAATTGAAAAGAACGGCACATCGGCTTCGCCGGCAACAGCCTTTGCCAGCAGCGTTTTACCGGTACCCGGAGGTCCGACCATCAGCACGCCTTTGGGAATTCTGCCGCCCAAACGCTGAAATTTTTCCGGATCTTTCAAAAAGTCGACCACTTCTTCAAGCTCTTGTTTGGCTTCATCGGCCCCCGCCACATCGGCGAAAGTGACTTTTTTGGAATTTTCAATCAGCCGCGCCCGCGATTTGCCGAAACTCATCGCCTTGTTGTTGCCGTTGTTAGCCTGCCGCATAAAGAAAATCCACACCCCGATCAGCAGAATCATTGGAAACCACGAAATCAAAACACCCCAAATGGTGTTTGAAGTATTGTCTTCCGGCTGGGCAATAACCTTAACATCATGCTTGCGCAGCATTTCCACCATTGACGGGTCAAAGGGAGCATAAGTATAAAAATGTTTCCCGTCGGTATAAGTCCCTTTAATGCTGGCTCCTTCAATCGTTACTTCTGAAATACGCTTATTTTCAACATGTTTCATAAAGTCTGAAAAAGCGACATTTTCGGCATTGGCGCGTTCGGCCCCGCCGGCAAACATATTCATGGCGCCCGACAAAAGGACAATCGCCAAAACCCAAACCAGTATATTTCTGCCTGTTCTCATTGTGCTTCCTTTGCTGGTGAAAAACTATCTTTTATATATAGGGCGGTTGCTTCCAAAACTCAAGTCATAAACCATTTTACCCCATGAGCTTTTTTTAATAAAAAAACGGCTGCCCGAAAGCAGCCGTTAACCATCAGCAAAAATCAATTAGTTTTTGCGGGCGGCATCAATCTCGTCCTGAATAACGGATTCATCAAGAGTTTGAACAATCTTGCCGTTCAGAACCAGGGTCGGAACACCGCTGACCTGGATTTTATTGGCCAGAGCCGACATATCGTTCAAAGCATTGTTAACTTTGTCAGAATTCATGTCCGCTTTCAGTTTCTCCATATCCAGACCCAGTTTAGCCATGGTTTCATCAATTTTGGCTTCGGTCAGGGGACCCTGAACTTCAAACAGGGCAGTATAAGCCTCGGCATATTTGCCCTGCTCTTTAGCAGCCAGAGAAGCTTTGGCGGCATAAGAAGAAATCGGCGCAACAAAAGTCATTGACTTGGCAACAACTTTAACGTCCGGATTCTTGGCAGCAATGCTTTTGATTGCCGGATAAATACGGTGGCAGTAACCGCAGGAATAGTCGAAAAATTCAACCAGGACGATTTTGCCGTCCGGATTGGCAATAATACCGTCATTGGGGTTATTGTTAATAGCCTCGAGGTTGTCTTCAACCATTTTCTGAGCCTGCTTCTGGGCATCTTCACGCATTTTCTGCTCATAGTTCCGCATAGCATTAACAATAATCTCGGGATTATTGTTCAGAACTTCTTCAACATTAGCACCTTTGTTCTTGCTGCAGCAGATGATGCACATAACCAGCGCAACAACGGCAACAACCAGAGCCAAAACGGCTACAAACATTGCATTATTTTTATTCATGTTGTAAAATCCTTAAATTGATTATAATAAACACATATAATCTAGCTAATGTTGTTAATATTTACAAGCTTAAAATAAAGATTATTTATTATTTTTTCTGGCCGGGAAATAAATCATTTTTTCATAATTCAAAGCTTATATTGTTATAAATCTAACTTTGGAAAAGTCCGTATGTTTCATTTAAGTTTATCACTCTTCTCGTCGACCAAATCGCTGGAAAGCAAAATCGACTTTTTTCATGACAAGCTGCTTGACGCCGCCATGACCTTCAAACGCGCCATTAAAATATTTCTGGAACAGGGGCGCAGCGAGGAATATGCCAAGCTTTCCAAGCAGATCAAACAGATTGAGCACGATGCCGACAACCTCCGCCGCGATATCGAAAGCAAACTTTATTCCCAAAACCTGATCCCCGACCTGCGCGCCGATGTCCTGCACCTGGTCGAAAATCTGGACAAGGTAATCAATAAATTTGACGAAGTCGCCTATAAATTCTACGTTGAACGGCCGCTTTTCCCTGACAATTATCACGGCCGCATCAACGAACTCTGCAATCAGGTTTCCGACTGCGCCGAAAACATGGGCAAAGCCTCCCGGGCCTTTTTCCGCGACCTCTCTTCGGTTCGCGACTACTCGCAGAAAGTCTACTTTATCGAACACGAATCTGATCTCAGTTCCGGCCAGCTTCAGGAAAGTATCTTCGATTCGGATATTGACCTTTCCGCCAAAATCCAGCTCAGCGGTTTTATTAACGAAATCGCCGATATTGCCGACATCGCCGAGGATTTCATAGACGAGTTATTAATCTTCACCATCAAACGGGACATTTAATGAGTTCGGTGGATTTGACATATTTCATCTTTTTAAGCTCGGGGTTGTTTTTGGGCTGGTCACTCGGAGCGAACGACGCCGCCAACATTTTCGGCACCGCCGTCGGAACCAAAATGGTCCGCTTCCGCACCGCTGCAGTCATTGCCTCGGTTTTTGTCATTCTCGGGGCTGTTTATGCCGGTGCCGGCGCCAGCGCAACCCTCGGTGAACTCGGTGAAATAGACACCCTTCCCGGCGCCTTTATGGCAGCACTGGCGGCAGCGGTCAGCGTCTATTGGATGATTAAAAGCGGGCTGCCGACCTCTTCTTCCCAGGCCATTGTCGGCGCCATCGTCGGCTGGAACATCTTTGCCGGACACCAGACTGATACGGCGGTTTTAAGCACGATTGTCAGTACCTGGATTGTCTGCCCGGTATTAGCGGGGATTATTGCCATTCTCATCTATTATCTGGTCCGTCTGGTCTTGCGGCACAGCCGAACCCATCTCCTGCGGCAGGACAGCTACACCCGCTTCGGCCTCATCATTGCCGGAGCTTTCGGCGCTTATGCCCTGGGCGCTAACAATATCGCCAATGTCATGGGTGTTTTTGTCGATTCCAGCCCGTTTCAAACCGTTAGTTTCGGTCCGGGGTTTTCCCTCAACGGCACTCAGATCTTGTTTTTAATCGGCGCTTTGGCAATCAGCACCGGCATTTTCACTTATTCCCATAAAGTCATCAACACGGTCGGCAACAACCTCATGCATATGTCTCCCCTGGTAGCCTGGGTGGTTGTTGTTTCCGCCTCTGTTGTCTTATTCCTGTTTGCCTCGCAGTCCCTGCAGCAGTTTTTGCACAGCCATAACCTCCCGGCACTGCCGCTGGTTCCGGTTTCCAGCTCGCAAGCGGTTATCGGCGGGATTATGGGCATCGGCATCGCCAAAGGAGGAACCGGATTAAACTGGGGTATTCTGGGCCGGATTGCCGCCGGCTGGGTAACGACCCCGCTGTTTGCCGCAATCATCTGCTATGTTTCGCTCTTTTTTCTGCAGAATGTTTTCAATCAGGTCGTTTATCTGAATTAAGCCCGGTGATAAGGATGCCCGGTGATAATTGTCTGTATCCGGTAAATTTGTTCGGCCAAAACCGCCCGCATCAGCATATGCGGCAAAGTCAGCTTTCCAAACGACAGTAAAAGATTGGCTTTATCACGGGTTGTCGCCAAATGCCCGTCGGCTCCGCCGATGAGGAAACAAAGTTCCGAGCAGCCGTCAATCTGCCATTTCTGAACTTTATGAGCCAAATCAACCGAGCTCATATTCTCGCCCCTCTCGTCCAAAACAATGACTTTGGCTCCGGCCGGAATATTCGCCTGCAAAAAAGCCGCTTCCTGTTCCTGAGAAGCATTATCATGCTCTTTGATCTCAATTTTCCAGGCTGAACGCTTGACATACTCGGCAATCAGCTCAGCTTCCGCCGAGCCTTTTTTGCATTTTCCGATTGCTAAAATAGTAATTTTCATTTTATTTTCTGATTCATTAGACGAGCTGATTAAAACCCGGAGTGTGAATCGGATAATAAGAAACCAAGCGGTCGCTACAGGAGTGTACATCTTAGTACATGACTTAGCGACCGACCTGCAGTTCCTGTATTAGTCGGCCACAATAAGGGGTTTAACCGATTTTGCGGATTTCGGCAATAGCCGCCCACATCTTCTCAAGATTGTAAAAATCGCGCACTTCCGGCTTGAAGAGATGAATGATGACATCAAATGCATCTATCAAAACCCAGTCGGCTTTTTCCTCGCCCTCGGACACTGTTTTGTAACCGGCTTCTTTAAGCTTCATCTGAACCTGTTCCGCCAGGGCGGCAACATGGCGGTTGGACGTTCCGCTGGCAATGACCATATAACTGGCAATTGAGGTCTTGCCTTGCAAATCCATGACCACAATATCGTCAGCCTTGCCGTCATCAAGGGCCTTGACGGCAATATCTAAAATAGCGTCACTAACATTAACATCTGTTTGCGCTGCAGCCGTTTTTTTCAAATCATCTCTCCTTATAATTAATCCAGCGGCGACCAGGAACGGGACTCCGGTATTGTTTCGGTAATGGTTTCCGTCACCGTTTCATCATCATCTTCCTGCCGCTTTCTTTCTCTGGTTATATACTGGTTTACCTCAATCAGGCAATCAAAAATTCCCTGTTTTGCAATAGCCGACATCACAAATACTTTTTTGCCTGAAGCTTTTTCCAACGCCTTTTTCTTGGCGGCAATTTCTTTCTCGTCCAAAGCATCACACTTATTCAAAACCACCACTTCCGGCTTATTCATCAAAACCGCGTCATAAAGTTCCAGCTCGCGGCGGATGTCTTTATAAGCTTTGGCAACATCTTCCTGGGTGGCATCAATCAAATGCAAAAAAGCCGAGCAGCGTTCAACATGCTTGAGAAAACGGTCGCCCAGCCCGACTCCCTCATGCGCCCCTTCAATCAGGCCGGGAATATCGGCAATCACCATTTCAAAATTATCAACCCAGGCCACTCCCAGATTAGGATGCAGCGTGGTAAAAGGATAATCGGCAATTTTGGGGCGCGCTTTGGAAACCACCGACAAAAAAGTCGATTTTCCGGCATTGGGCATCCCGATTAATCCCACATCGGCAATAACTTTCAAACGCAGCCAAACCCACATTTCCACACCCGGCCAGCCCGGCTCGGCATAACGCGGGGCCTGATTGGTCGATGATTTGAACTGCGCGTTGCCGCGGCCACCGTCCCCGCCTTTGGCCAGCAGATATTTCTGCCCCGGCTCGATCATATCCACAATCACCGTTTCCTGATCATCAGCCAGAATTTCTGTCCCGACCGGCACTTTGATGACAATATCCTCGCCTTTTCGTCCCGACTTGTCCGAGCCCTGCCCGGCGCCGCCGCGCGGTGCCTTAAAATGCTGCTGATAGCGGAAATCTATCAGGGTATTCAGATTCGGCACGGCCTCAACCCAGACACTGCCACCCTTGGCACCGTCCCCGCCGTTGGGACCGCCGAATTCAATATACTTTTCCCGGCGAAACGAAACGCACCCGGCCCCGCCGTCACCCGACTGTACAAAGATTTTTGCCTGATCCAGAAATTTCATATTTTTTCCCCTCTTGCCGGATTACCCAGATAATCTGCCTCTCCGAAAAGTAAAGGGGTGTATTGCCACACCCCTTTGACCTTAAAAATGCGTCGGACGGATTAGTCGGTAACAACCGAAACAATCGTCTTGCCGGCTTTGGTCGAAAATTCAACTTTACCTTCGGCAACTGCGAAGATAGTGTGGTCGCGGCCCATTCCGACATTATTGCCCGGATGGTACTGGGTACCACGCTGGCGAATGATGATGTTGCCGGGAATAACGGCCTGGCCGCCGGATTTTTTCAAACCCAGACGACGTCCGATCGAGTCACGTCCGTTCGATGAACTACCACCAGATTTCTTATGTGCCATAATTAATTCTCCTTAATTTTTCTTATTTGCCGCATACATCGGTGATTTTAACCAATGTAATACTCTGTCTGTGGCCGTTTTTGCGGCGATAATTCTGGCGGCGTTTTTTCTTGAAAACGATAACCTTGGCATCTCTAGCCTGTTTCAAAACCGTCGCTTTAACGCTGGCACCGTCAACCAAAGGAGCTCCGATGGTGTCGCCCAGAGCCAGAACTTCGTTAAAAACAACTTCTTTACCTTCTTCACCGGCAATCTTTTCAATCTTCAGAACATCGCCCGAAGTAACGCGATACTGCTTTCCGCCGGTTTTAATTACTGCGTACATATTATTCACCTTTTTATTTTAAACCTAAAACGTTGCTTTGCAATATACATAAGTTTCGCGCCGTGTCAACAACAATTTCAGCAAAATTTTAATTATTTGGCAATATTTCCGCCGGATAAGCTTGCCGTTAGCGTTTCAGTACCCGGTACAATTCCGGTTTCATAAACTTTCCGGCCCAAATTCCCCTTTTTGCCCGGCGGGCCTCCGCTTCTGCCGCAACGTAAGCTTTGGAATAACGGTCGTAAGCCACGGCCCAGCCCTGTTCCACCATCTTACGGTTAATATCTTCTCCGTCAACCTTGCAGACAGATACCGAGCGGTGATACCGGTCACGGGCAACCTCCCGGCACTCCAGAGAATCATTAACCATCGACACCAACACCTCGCGGGATTTTTGACCGCACAAATACTCTTTGCCGCCGGCATCAAAACAGGGCTGGTAATATTCCGGAGCGTCAATTCCCGAAAGGCGGATTTCCCGCCCGCCGATAAAAATACTGTCACCGTCAACCACATAAATCCGGTTTTTGGCCGCAGCCGGAAAAGCTGCCAAAACCAATACGATTATCCAGACAAACTGCCGCAAATATTCTTCCTTTCATTTCCTTGTCCTTTATTAGAGTCCAACTTGGGGCAGAAAGCAATCTTTTTCACAAAATCTATTGAATAACCTGAAAAAATCCTTTGGTATTTGCCCGGGTTTGTCCTAAGATAGGGCATAATTTTAAAGAAAAAGGGTTCGCAATGGTTAAGAAACTACCGCAAAGCTTATTATACATGACAACGGCTTTGGCCTTGTGCAGCTGTGAATATCTGCGCAACCGCACCGTTAAGGACGTTTTGACCGATCCGCTCAAACCGACGCAAGCCGATTATCAGAGAGAAGCCATCGAAATGCAGCCGGCACAGCTGAGAATGCCCAGTTCAATCGTAGTCTGCCGCTCTCATCAGTGCGCTCCTGCCAAACTGTCGATGTCGCGGGAATATGTTTACAACAGCCTGCTGCACCTTTTTGACAACAATAATTATCAAAAAGCATTGGTCTGCCAGGCCGATCCTTATGCCCACACCTGCCTGGAAAACTATATCACCATGCCGATTACCGCCGGCATTACCCCGACCAATGCCTATATCGACCATGTTAAAATTACCGATGTGATTATCGGCAAACAGGCTAACAAACTGAATCTGATTCTTAATTATAACCTGACTTACGGCGGCCAGACCCCGGACTGTACCCCGTCAAAGTCTATTTTGTTCGCCAAATCGGTCAACCATGTCCTTCTTGAAGATGCCGGTTATGTCTGTAAAATGACTTCCATCGGCCAGAGCACCATCAAAACCGTCTTTGCGATTGATTACATCGATCTGGATTACGGCTACATCGGCGGGTATTATTCCATCGGCATGTCCGGCCCGGCCTACGGCGGCGGCAACGGATACATGATGCTGCGCCTGCCCAAAAACGCTTATCCGCTGGATCCCTCCCTGCAGGCACCGCGCACCAAACCTCAGCGCGGAACTGTTAATGCAGGGCTGGAAGCAGGCATTCCCGCTCCGGCGCCGCAGGAATCAAACGGGCTCACCACCACCAACGGCGTCCAGGTCTTCCCCATCAGCAAATAAGCACAACCGGGCTTTTTCCGCTGCGACAAATATCAAAAAATCCCTCGTTCAATAAAACGAGGGATTTTTATACAGCAATTTTTTATAACCGCTGGCCGAGGATTTGCATCAGCTGGTCTTTGGTCAGCCACGGCAGACCGTCTATATCATACTTCTCCAGCTCTTCCTCCGGAGGCAGGTCTTCAAAAGAAATAACGACCTTTTTGCCCAGACAAAAACACAGCCGGAATAAATTTTCAAAACGCACTTTTTGAAGACGGTTGCTCTCCCCGTTTTCCAAACAATCGATTTTATTGACGCTGAATCCGGTCACTTCGCTGAGATCTTTGACCTCATAACCGGAAGCCTGACGGAAATAGGACAATTTTTTGCCGATTTCTTTAAAATAGTTATCATCATAAACTTGATTCATTTTCATAGTTATAACTCCTTTTTGTTTTTTCCCTCAGGAGGGAAATTTGGTTAAACAAAACCACCTTTCCGAAAATGGAAAGGTGGGGAGTTAGTAACTGCTCTATAACAGTCCAGGTTATTCGTCATGCAAGCATGCTTATTTCCCCGGCTCCCCGATATTCAAGGAGTGTTAATTATAGAGAGGAGTTACTACACTCCGCAGCCCATCTCTGAACTGCAGGAGTTACCTTAGCATAAATTAGTTAAATTGCAATTAATTTCTCCAGCCAAACGAGAAACCGTTGAGCCTGACGCTCCGGTTTTTTGTTTTTCCTGACAGATACAGAATCTGAAGGAGGCTGGGCCGGTGGAATTTATAGAGTTATTTTCAAGGCGAGCGCGATTGAGTTTACAAACAAGTAAATGACATGAGCGCGAGACCGCAGAAAATGGCTCTAGAAAACCGCCGGACGAGCTCCCAACTCAAAGAAGTGCGATATGTGAACGCCACAGATACATAAAGTGAGAAAGGCTGATAGGCGGTTGAGTAATAAGATTTTAGGGTGGAAGTACCGGAATGTACAACTTAGTACATGAGGACACTTCCAACCCGCAAAATCTGTATTAATCGACCACAGAACGCGCCCCAGTCAAAGAAGTGCGATATGCGAGTCAAATAATAAGAATTTAGAGCAGCCGCGACAGGAGTGTACAAAATAGTACATGACTTAGCGGCTGACTCGACAATTCTGTATTAGTTGACCACAGAGCGCGCTTCCTGCCTATAAGGGGATGGCAATCAGCACTTTCAACCCGCCCAACTCGCTGTCAAACAGCTCTATGGTTCCGCCATGCGAAGCCACAACATCCTTGGCAATGGACAGGCCCAGGCCGACTCCTCCGGTTTCTTTGTTGCGCGACCCTTCCAGACGGTAAAAAGCTTTGAAAACCTCTTCCCGCTTGTCGGCCGGAATTCCCGGACCGTCATCGTCAATCGAGATCAGGAGCTTTTTATCATTGCTTTCCAGATTAACCGCTATCGTTTTGCCATAACGGAAAGCATTGGAAATCACATTGGTCAAAGCCCGCTTTAACGCCTGCTCGCGTCCCTGAATCGCGCTTACCTGATCATTGGTCGAATAGCGGATCAGCGCCTTTTTGTTGCGGAACTTGTTAATGATGCTCAAAATCATTTCATTCACGTCAACAAAAGATGACTTTTCGCCGCCCTCACCGCTGACAAATGACAAATAGCCGTCAAGCATTTTCTCCATCTCTTCGATATCCGCCAAAAAGTCTTTTTTATCATCGCCTTCCGGCATCATCGATGCTTGCAGCTTCATCCGGGTCAACGGGGTGCGCAGATCATGCGACACACCGGCCAGCATTTGCGTTCTTTCGCTGATTTGGCGCTGAATCCGCTCTTTCATTTTAATAAAAGCAATCGCGGCCTTGCGCACTTCCGAAGAACCGTAGGGCTTGAATTTTTTATTGTCAATTCCTTTGCCGAATTCTTCCGCCACCTGGGCCAGCTCGGCAATCGAACGCACCTGAATCCGCAGGAACAAAACCGCCACCAGGAACAACAGGATCGAGGTTCCGACCATCCAGACCACGAACATAAAAATCGAACTGCTGAAAATTTTCTTTTTCGAAGTCACAAAACGGTACAAACCCTGATCGGTATCAACCAGCACAATCAGGTCTTTATCGCCTTTTCCGAGATAAATATTGGTATCGGCATTAGGGAAAGTTGTTTGCAGAGATGATTCCAGATAGCCGATAATCATCTTATTTCCCTTGTTATCCTTATTGATGATTTTGTGCTTAACCTGATTGTTGTAATATTCAACCTCAAGATTAAACTTCTGCTCGGCCAGTTTCTGAATTGCCGCGGCATTTTTGGGAGATTTCTGCATCATCTCTATGACAAAATCCATATCTGAAGTCAGATTCTCCGACAAACGGCGTCCCATCCGGCTCCAGCTGCCGTCAAAAAACATCACCACCGAAACCACCTGAACCACAATCAGGGGAATAAAAATCAACAACATCGTCCGGAAAAACAATGTCCGCGGCAAAAACTTCAGCCGCAGATAACGCAGTCCGTCTTCCATTTTCTCGGGTAGTCTGATATGCATCGTTCTTGTTCACTCCATAAATATTTAAGCTGCACCCAGTTTAGCCGAACTGTTGAAAATGTAAATAAATTTAATGTGACCGATTGTTACAAAAAAACATCCTGAGCAGAATGTGAGGACACTTTGATAAGCACGTTATGCCAAGAAGGTCGGAGAATGAGGCAAGTAGTAGGAAGCTAGGGCGAAAGTACCACAGCGTACAGCCCGGTTTTGATAAGCATGTTGCGCCAAGAAGATCGGAGAATGAGGTAAATAATAAGATTTAAGAGAAAAAGTACCGCAGCGTACACCTCAGTACGTGAGGACACTTTTACCTCGCAAAATCTGTATTAGTTACCCATTATACGATCTTCCTTACTCTATTCGGGAAGCAACATATACCCCTTGCCGCGAACAGTCTGCAAATAGCGGGGGTTTTTGCTGTCGCGCTCAATTTTTTTACGCAGACGGGTAATTTGCACGTCAATCGAGCGCGGGCTCTGGCCGGCCCCCAAGATTTCTGCCAGTTTTTCACGGGTAAAAATCTGTCCGGATTTCGTGCCCAGAACATTCAGTAATGATTGTTCGACCGGCGTAATATGAATAACCTGCCCCTGCTTGGTCAACAGCTCTTTTTGCTGCATATCATAGACGCATTGGCCCAGATTCAGTTTTTCGGAAATTTCAGTTTTTTCTTTGGGTGCCCGTTTGAGAATACTCTTGATTCTCAGCACCAGCTCTTTCGGCTCAAACGGTTTGGGCAGATAATCGTCGGCGCCGTTTTCCAGACCGGTAATCCGGTCTTCGGTATCTCCCATTGCCGTCAGCATAATCACCGGAACCGAACTTTCCTGCCGTAATGACGACAAAAATTCCAGCCCGGTTTCTTCCGGCATCATGATATCGACAATCAACAAATCAAACTGATAGGAGCGCATGGCCTCGCGGGCCTCGGCAGCTCCCTTGGCGGTGGAAACCAGAAAACCATTCTCGCGCAAAAACCGCTGCAGCAGCGAGCGCAGCCTTGTGTCGTCGTCAACAACCAGGATATGTTGGGTTTCTGTTTCCATCCGTCCTCGGATTATTTGCTTTTGACAACTTTTTGAGCCGTCTTTTTTACAGCCGTTTTTTTAGCGCCTTTTACGGCAGGTTTCGCAGCGGCTTTAACCTTTTTAACCGTCTTAACCGCAGGCTTAACAACATCGTCCGGAGCACCGTTTGCGGTTGCTTTTACCGTTTTTTGAGCTTCCAGCCCGCGGATATAATCCAGGCTTTTCTGAAAATACTGATACCCGGTAATAAAAGTCAGAACACCGGCAATCCACAGCAAAATCTCACCGATTCCGCCCCAGTACCAAACGCCTTTTAACAGCATCATCGACAAAGCCGTCATCTGAAACCCGGTTTTCCATTTAGCCAGGCGGGTCACCGGCA
This sequence comes from uncultured Alphaproteobacteria bacterium, assembly GCA_944393665.1. Taxonomy (GTDB): domain Bacteria; phylum Pseudomonadota; class Alphaproteobacteria; order RF32; family CAG-239; genus CAZU01. The sequence goes on along the minus strand of CALYAX010000008.1, from coordinate 1,954 downwards.
TTCCGACCCTGACTTCGCACAAAAACTCGCGCAGTCCTGATACCAGCAGCTCGCGGCAGAGAATAACAATCACCGGAATAAAGCTCAGCGTTGTCACCACCATGCCCGGACGCGCCAGAATCACCACCAGCGCCGAAGCCACCAGCAGCTTGTCGGCAATCGGGTCGAGCAGCCGCCCGAAAGCGGAGGTTTCATTCCACGAGCGGGCCAGATAACCGTCCAGATAATCGGTAATTGAGGCAACGATAAACAAAATCGCCGCCAAAATCATCCAGGCCTCGGAATGAATATAAATCGACAGGAAAATGACCGGAATAACCACGATCCGGGAAATCGTCAGAAGATTAGGAAGACTATACACGATATAAACCTTTCCTCAAAAAAAGCTGAACCTGAAGCAATATTAAATTAGAAAACTTAAACATGGAAGTAGTTATAAATCTTTTCCGCCGTTTTTTTGCTGATTCCGCTCACTTTTTGCAGGTCTTTGACACTGGCTTGGGCAATTTCTTCAACCGAACCGAAAAAGTTTAGCAAATCATGCTTGCGGCGGGCGCCGATTCCTTCCACCTCGTCCAGCCGGGACTTGAAAATGGACTTGCCGCGTTTCTTGCGGTGGGTTCCAATCGCAAAACGGTGGGCTTCGTCACGCAGATTTTGCAAATAAAAAGCAATCGGCGACTGATACGGCAGCGCAAAACTTTCCTTATCTTTCATATGGTAAAATTCTTTGCCGGCATTCCGGTCCGGCCCTTTGGAAATCGCAATAACAGCTATCCCGCTGAGGTCAAACCCGGCCAGGCATTCATGAACGGCATTCAGCTGCCCGCGGCCGCCGTCCAGCAGAATAACATCAGGCTTGTTTTCCGGCGTCAGCCTGGCAAAACGCCGGCTCAAAACTTCTTTCATCATCGCAAAGTCATCATTGGTAATATCGCTGTTTTTAATATTAAACGTCCGGTAGCTTTTCTTGTCAAACCCCTCCGGCGTCGCCACCACCATCGCGCCGATGGCAAAACTGCCCTGGTTATGGGAGTTGTCATAAATCTCAATGCGTTTGGGAAGTTCCGGCAGCCCGAAAATCTCTCGGAATTGCTCTAAATTCTTTTTCACGCTGGTTTCTAACGCCGCTTTACGCTCCAAAGAAGCCTGGGCATTGTCCGCAACCATTTTAACAATCGCCGCCTTATTGCCCTTGGAATAAGTATTAATCTTGGCGCCGATGGCATTTTCCAAAAATTCTTTGTTCTCCAGCGGGACCGAAACAATGATTTCTTTCGGCGGCAGGTGGGAAGCATAAAAAATTCCCAAAAAAGCTTCTAAAATCTCGCCGTCGGAAGCACCTTCAATCTGCGTCGGAAAATACGGCGTGTTGCCGCAGTTTTGGCCGCTGCGGATAAAAAAGATCTGCAGGCAGACCAAATCGCCTTTGCGGGCCAGTCCGATGACATCAGCCGACTTAATTGAGGCATACTCAACGTTCTGACGCGACTGGACAGTCGTTAAAGCGCGGATTCGGTCACGCAGAACCATCGCGGTCTCAAAATCCAGCTTTTCGCTGGCTTCTTCCATCTGCGCTGACAGTTCTTCCTGGATTTTGGTGCTGCGGCCTTCCAGAAAATCAACCGCCTCATTCACCAGCTTGCGGTAATCTTCTTTGGAAATACGCCCCACACAAGGTGCCGAACAACGTTTAATCTGATACATCAGACAGGGGCGTTCCCGGTTGCGAAACACACTGTCCCGGCAAGAGCGCAGCAAAAATGCCTTTTGTAAAATATCAACCACGGCATTAACTGCCCCGATACTGGCAAACGGCCCGAAATATTTATTCTTGTCCGCCCGGCTGCCGCGATATTTACGCAGGCACGGAAAATCGGATCCCACATCAATCATCAAATGCGGAAAAGTCTTGTCGTCTTTTAAAAGAATATTGTAACGGGGCTTAAATTTT
>CALYAX010000007.1 GCA_944393665.1 uncultured Alphaproteobacteria bacterium | reverse complement strand
TTCTGGGATATGCCAGCTGGAACATTAACCCCAAAAACATCAGCGTATTGGCCTATGCCAACCTGGCAGTTGTCGGATTAGCCGGAGCCCTGACCTGGTGGGCGTTATATGCCGGAACCAAAATTCCTGCCGTCCGGGAACTGACAATTTATACCCCTTTGGTTACCCGCGATTGGAGAATTGTCCAGCTGAGCGATCTGCACGTCACCCGCTCGACACCGTTATGGCGGGTTAATAAGGTTGTCGAAAAAATTAATTCCCTTCAGCCGGATATGGTTTTTATGACCGGAGATATCATTGATGATAAAATGCCCCATATTCAGCCGCAGATTGATGCTCTGGCCCGGATAGAAACCACCCAGGGCGTTTGGTCGGTCATGGGAAATCATGAGTTTTATAACGGTATAAATGCCTGGGATTATAAATTCAGCGAGTTAGGGTTTCATACCCTGTTTAACCGCGGCGAGCTGATAAAAGAAACCAATATCTTTGTTTCCGGTATTCCGGATCTGACCACGGCCCAGTCCCACCCCACGTTTAATATCCATTTTCCTCAAGCACTCCAAGGCAGCAGCCGGGAAAATTTCCGGATTTTGCTTTCTCACAATCCGCAGGTAGCCGATAATCTGACCTCTTCGGCTTATAATCTGCAGTTGTCGGGACATACTCACGGCGGCCAGATTTTTCCGTTTCATCTTTTGGTCAAAAAGGCCAACAATTATCTTTCCGGCTTGTATAAAGTTAACGGCTTTGATTTATATGTCAGCAATGGTGCCGGAACCTGGGGACCGAACATGCGCTTGTTTGCCCCGTCAGAGCTGACGGTGATTAATTTGCGTCCGGCTGTGCCGGCAGAGATTAACCCTCTGCAAAAATAAATTTCAAACCGCTTGATTTTTAGCCCGTTTCTTTCCTATATTTAAATAAGCAGAAAGAAAAATGAGGTGATAACAAATGGATTTTGAAAAACTGACCGCCAAATCCAAAGAGGTGATTGAGGATGTCATTAAACTGGCTGCGGCAAAACGCAATCAGTATATTACGCCGCTGCATTTATTAAAGGTTTTGCTTGACCGCGGCGATGAACTTATAAGCAATCTGGTTCTCAAATCCGGTGGTTCGCTGACGCAGATCCGCGATAAGCTGGAAACGGCTTTTGCCAGGTTGCCTTCGGTTGAAGGCAGCGGGGTGCAGAGCCTGATGTCGCAGGAATTTACCCAGGTGATGATGGAGGCGGAAAAACTGGCAGATAAAGCCGGAGATAAATTTGTGACCATCGAGCGGATTTTTCAGGCGCTGGCCATGACGGCAGGGAATGATGCCTATCAGATTCTTACCTCTTCCGGAATAAATGCCGCCAAGTTAAACCAGGTTATTAATGAATATCGCAAAGGCCGCGTTGCCGACAGTGAAACGGCGGAAGACAATTTTGAGGCTCTGAAAAAATTTACCATAGATATTACGGCCAAAGCTAAAGAGGGAAAACTTGACCCGGTGATTGGACGCGAACATGAAATCCGCCGCACCATCCAGGTTTTGTCCCGCCGCACCAAAAACAATCCGGTGCTGATCGGCGAGCCCGGTGTCGGCAAAACCGCTATTGTCGAGGGATTGGCTATGCGGATTGTCAATGACGACGTGCCTGAAAGCCTGCGTCACAAACGGCTGCTGGCGCTGGACTTGGGCGCATTGATAGCCGGAGCCAAGTTCCGGGGAGAATTTGAGGAAAGGCTGAAAGCGGTTCTTAAAGATGTGGAAGCTTCAGACGGCGGCATCATCTTGTTTATTGATGAAATGCACACTCTGGTCGGAGCAGGCGCTTCCGAAGGGTCGATGGACGCTTCCAACCTGCTCAAACCGGCATTGGCCCGCGGCGAGCTGCATTGCCTGGGCGCTACCACTTTAAATGAATACAAAAAATATGTTGAAAAAGACGCCGCTCTGGCACGTCGTTTTCAGGCCGTTTATGTCGGAGAACCTAATGTAGAGGAAACAATCTCGATTCTTCGCGGCATAAAGGAAAAATTTGAACTCCATCATGGCGTCAAAATTTCGGATTCGGCTTTAATTGCTGCCGCCACACTGTCTAACCGTTACATCAGCGACCGTTTTCTGCCTGATAAAGCGATTGACCTGATGGATGAGGCCGCCAGCTCGCTGCGCATGGCTATTGATTCCAAGCCCGAAGAACTCGATGAACTCGACCGCCGGATTATGCAGCTGAAAATCGAACGTGAAGCCCTTAAAAAGGAAACAGATGCTAAATCTAAAGAACGCCTGGAGCTGATCGGTTATGAAATTTCCGGACTGGAAGCTAAAGCCAAGGGACTGGAAGATAAATGGCAGGAAGAGAAACAGGGGCTGGCAGATTTCACCGGGTTAAAAGAAAAACTCGACAAAGCCCGCATTGAGGTTGAAATAGCCAAACGCGAGGGCCGCTTTGAAAGGGCCGGGGAATTGCAATACAGCATTATTCCGGAACTGGAAAATAAAATTAAAACGGCCGAGGATAAAGCTGCCGGACATAAAAACAGCTTTTCCGAAACCGTTACCGAAGAAAATATTGCCAATGTCGTTTCCAAATGGACCGGTATTCCGGTTGATAAAATGCTTTCCAGCGAGAAAGAAAAACTCGTGCATATGGAAGATTTTTTAAGTAAACGGGTTATCGGTCAGAAGGAAGCGATTGCCGCCGTTTCCAATGCGGTGCGCCGTTCCCGTGCCGGAATTTCCGATTCCCGCCAGCCGATCGGTTCATTTTTGTTCTTAGGCCCTACCGGCGTCGGCAAAACCGAGTTGTCAAAAGCACTGGCAGAGTTTTTGTTTAATGATGAAAGCGCCATGCTCCGTGTTGATATGTCCGAATATATGGAAAAACATGCCGTAGCCCGCTTGATCGGCTCTCCTCCGGGATATGTCGGTTATGATGAGGGCGGATTTCTGACCGAGGCGGTCCGCCGCCGCCCGTATCAGGTTATTCTGTTTGATGAGGTTGAAAAGGCCCATCCTGATGTCTTCAATATTCTGCTTCAGGTTCTGGATGACGGACGTCTGACTGACGGAAAAGGCCGTACGGTAGACTTTAAAAATACTATCATCATCATGACATCAAACCTGGGGTCGGAAATTTTAAGCAATGCCACCGGTGCTGACAATCCCAAAGAGATTCGGGCTAAAGTAATGGATTTGGTTAAAGCTTCGTTTCGTCCGGAATTTATTAACCGTATTGATGAAATAACCATTTTCCATAAACTCGATAAGGCCAATATTAAAGACATTGCCGAAATTCAGATTCGCGGGATCGAAAAACGCCTGGCGGAAAAAAATATCCGCCTTCATGTCAATGATGCCGCTTTTGTCTGGATTGTTAATAACGGTTATGATCCGATTTATGGGGCAAGACCGTTAAAACGCTTGCTAAAAAACCAGATTGAGAATAAATTGGCTCTAAGGATTCTTGATGGCGACATCGGCGACAATGATACCGCAGATATTATCGTTGCCAATGGACAGCTTGAAATTGTAAAGAGTAAAAAGAAATAACATGAGTGAAAAAGATTTATTTTTAGAAGGTCTCAAAGTGGCCAAAACTTTTGATGTGTCCACGCCGGAAAATGCGCTTGTCACTTACAGTGTCACCGGACAGCCCAGTAAAGTCAACCGGGAAAAAGCATTTGCTTATGTTGCCGCTAATCCGGGCGCTATGATGATTGAGCATACGCCTTGCGGCGCTAAACTGATCGAACTGGGGCTGCAAAGTTCTGACAGCGGCATTAATGCCGAAAATGTCATGCTGATCTGGAAAGAGGCTTCACGCCGGCTGATCGAATGCGCCTCCGGCAATGTGACGGCCTTTGTTGAGAATGCCAGGCCTGAAAGCGTTTTCTGCACCATGGAGCTGCCTCAGATGCTGGCTAATCCCAAAATTAAAACCATCAACGGCGAACCCAAAGAACAATTTGCCGCCCGGGTTGTTAAATAGTTTTACCATATAAAACGCACTAATAAAATAAATCCCGCATGATAAATGCGGGACTTATTTTATTTCTTGGTTGTCATAATTTTGAGTGCGTCTTCCAAAGTCGGTTCTTTTTCTTTAAATTCTTTCGGCAGCGCAAAATTGAAACGACCGCACTTCAGATAAGGACCGTATCTGCCGCTCATCAAAACAATATCCTGTTTGTTTTTGGGATGCTGGCCCAAAACTTTGCCGCTCGGACGCTCTGCAACATGCTCAAGAATTTGTTTGGCGCGTTCCAGGGTGATATTAAAAATATTATCGTTTCCGGTCAGTGATTTCGATTTATTTCCTTGTTTCAGATAGGGGCCGAATTTACCGATATTAACCTGTATGCCTTCTCCCAGGTCATACGGCAGGCTTAACAGCCGCTGGGCCTGTTCAAGGGTTACTTCTTCCGGCTGGATGTTTTTCGGCAGCGCGGAGCGTTTGGGTTTTTCTGTAGTGGCGGTTGCATCTTCACCCAGCTGCAGATAAAAGCCATAAGGGCCTTTTTTAAGATAAATTTTCATCCCGTTCATATCGCCGATGACTTTGTCTTCACCGCTTTTAACCGCCGGTTTGTCAGAAGCTTCTTCATCGCTGGTATCGACCAGCGGTTTGGTATATTTGCATTCCGGATAATTGGAGCAGCCGATAAAGGCGCCGAACTTGCCGAGCTTGATGCTCAGGCGGCCTGTCCCGCATTCCGGGCAGACTCTGGGATCAGATCCGTCTTCGCGCGGCGGAAACAGGTGGAAAGACAAAACCTCATCGATTTTGTTAATAACATCGGTAATTTGCAGCGGCTGAACCGCCTCGATGTTTTTAATAAACTTGGTCCAAAAACCGCCCAGCAGTTTTTTCCATTCCATCTCGCCGGCGGAAACATTGTCAAGAAATTCTTCCAGCTGGGCCGTAAAATCATATTCGACATATTTTTTAAAGAAATTTTCCAGAAAAACAGTAACAATCCGCCCGCGGTCTTCCGGAATAAAACGCAGTTTTTCCACCCGCACATATTTGCGCTCCTGCAAAACTGACATAATCGCCGCATAAGTCGACGGACGCCCGATTCCCAGTTCTTCCAGTTTTTTAACCAGGCTTGCTTCGGTATACCGCGGCGGCGGTGTCGTAAAATGCTGTTCCGGAGTGATTTCGCCTTTGGTGACTTGTTCACCTTTTTCAACATTCGGCAAAATCCGGTTGTCATCATCATCGTCACTATCGTCTTTGCTTTCCTGATACAGTTTCAAAAAGCCGTCAAACTCAATCACCTGTCCGTTGGCGCGCAAAACAATCTGGTTATCGGCCGAAGTAGCGTCAACCACCACTTTGTCCAAAACCGCCGGATTCATCTGGCAGGCTACGGTGCGCTTCCAAATCAGTTCATACAAACGGTGTCCGTCACTGTCGAGTTTAAGCTCCATTTTTTTCGGAGTATTCAAAACATCGGACGGACGGATAGCCTCGTGCGCTTCCTGGGCGTTTTTTGATTTGGTTTTATATTCCTTAGCCGTTTTGGGCAGATAAGCCTCGCCGAAGTATTTAAGGATTGCTTCACGGCAGGCCGCAACCGCTTCGTGAGAAAGGTTCACCGCATCGGTACGCATATAAGTGATATAACCGTCTTCATATAATTTTTGAGCGACCTGCATGGTCTTTTTAGCAGAAAAACGCAATTTGCGCGCCGCTTCCTGCTGCAGGGTGGAGGTTGTAAACGGCGGGGCCGGATAACGGTTGGCTTTTTTGCGCTCCACGTTGGAAATAGCAAATTCCTGCGCCTCAATCTTGGCTTTTGCCGCCAAAGCCAGCGCCTCGGTATTAAGGTCAAATTTTTCCAGCTTTTTGCCGTCCAGCTGAATCAGCCGCGACTTAATCAGTGCCTGGGTGTGGGTAAAAAGTTCGGCATCAATGGTCCAGTATTCTTCCGCTTTAAAGCGTTCAATTTCGTTTTCACGTTCGCAGACCAGCCGCAACGCCACTGACTGGACGCGTCCGGCAGATTTTGAACCCGGCAGTTTGCGCCACAACACCGGCGACAGCGTGAAACCGACCAGATAATCCAGAGCCCGGCGCGCCATATACGCCGAAACCAGATTGTCATCAATTTGCCGCGGGTTTTGAATCGCCTCGGTGACGGCAGATTTGGTGATTTCATGAAAAACCACCCGCTCAATTTTCTTGTTTTTGAGAACTTTGCGGGCAGTCAGTTCCTCCAAAATATGCCAGGCAATCGCTTCTCCTTCTCTATCCGGGTCGGAGGCCAGGACAATCGTATCGGCGTCTTTAACCGCCTTAATAATGTCAGACAGGCGTTTTTTGCCGCCGGGACTGAGTTCCCAGGTCATCGCAAAATCCTGATCCGGCTGAACGGAACCGTCTTTGCTCGGCAGGTCGCGGATATGGCCGAAACTGGCTAAAACCTGATAGTCTTTTCCCAGATACTTATTAATGGTTTTGGCTTTGGCCGGGGACTCAACAATAACTAATTTCATTTTATTTCCTTACTTTATCAGGGCAACCTTATTGCCGGGCAGACGGGTAATCCTGCCGCTCATTTCCAGCTGCAGCAGTTCCAGGTTGATGACGGCCTGATCCAGCCCGCTGGCGCGGATAATCTCGTCCACGTATACTCCATCTCGGTTCAGATAGTCAATGATTTTTGATTTGACAGGCTCCTCGGTTGTGAATTCATTTGCCGCCGCGGGAACAAACAATTCCCGCTGCCGGGGCTTGGGCATTCTTGCAGCTTTCAGGGCCGGTCCCTGCGGCAGCATTTTTAAAACCGGCAGAATATCCGCCGCGTTTTCCGCCAGAACAGCGCCGGACTTAATCAAATGATTGGGGCCGCTGGCCCGCGCGTCAGTCGGCGCTCCGGGTACCGCAAAAATTTTTCGCCCCAGTTCTTCCGCCAGTCCTGCCGTAATCAGCGAACCGGACTTGGCGGTTGCTTCCACCACCAAAACAGCCTGCGACAAAGCAGCCACGATCCGGTTGCGCCGGGGGAAATTATTGGCAGAAGGCAAGGTCCCGAGCGGAAATTCCGAAACGATTGCCCCTTGTCCGGCAATCTGCTCATACAAATTCCGATTCTCTTCCGGGTAGGGGATATCGGCTCCGGTTCCCAGCACCGCTATGGTCGGACCTTTTTGATGAAGGGCATACATGGCTCCCTTATGGGCGGCGCTGTCAATGCCCCGTGCCATCCCGGAGACAATCATCACCTTTTGCTCACAGAGATCATATGCGATTCGGGAAGCGGTTTTACGGCCGTTTATGCTGGCGTTGCGGGCCCCGACAATCGACAGGCTGAGCGGTGTATTCAGAAATTCCGTCTGCCCGCGGACATACAGAACCGGCGGAGCCGCATCGATATTTTTCAGGTTTTGGGGATAAGCTTCAGAAGTATATAACACAAGTTCAATACCGGCTTTTTCGGCACGTTCGGCTTCTTCTTCCGCCCAGGCGGCCGGGCAGGGCGACTTGAGGGTTTCCAGGGCCGCTGCCGCCGACCCGTAATTTTTGATCAGTTTATAAAAAGTCGCTGCTCCCACGCGCGGCGAATTAATCAGCCGCAGGCAGTCGATTATGTCGGCAGCGGCAGCCACCGTTCCTAGTCCTTTTTGAACTTGATTTTGCTTTCTTCACCGCGCAGCAGCCGCCCGATATTGGCATGATGGCGGACAATCACCAGCAGGGCAATGGCGGTGTAAAAAGCTGCGTACATCGGCTGGGTGTAAAAATAAGCATAAACCGGAACCAAAGCAGCTGCTGTCAAAGCCGATAAAGAGGAAATCCGGCTTGCAAACGCCATAACAACCCAGGTAACCAGGGCCAAAAGCCCTACCGCCGGACAGGTGGCGACAATAAAGCCAAAAGCCGAAGCAACGCCTTTGCCGCCTTTGAATTTCAGCCAAACCGGAAAATTGTGGCCGATAACGCCCAGTGATCCGGCAATCAGCGAGGCGGCAATATTGGCTGTCGTGCTCATGCCGAGAAAGATAACCGGTTCCGGTTTAACCAGACGGAACGCCAGATAAGCTGCAATACCCGCTTTGGAGGCATCCAGAATAATCGTTAAAAGCGTCAGGGTTTTGTTGCCGGTACGCAGAACATTGGTTGCGCCGATATTTCCTGAGCCGATTTTACGGATGTCGCCGTATCCGGCCAGATAACATAAAACCAGACCAAAAGGAATTGAGCCGAGCAGATAACCGATTCCGCCCCAGCTTAACAAAGTAGTCATAAGGGTCATGATAAATTCCTTGTCAAAAGTTCTTCCTGCATTCTTGATAAACTTTTCACTCTGTTTTTGCAACCTTTTTAATAATAAGTGTAAATATTTGGTGACAAAGCCGATAAAATCGTTAATATTGAAACAAATTAATAAAGATGAGTCTGGTATGAAACCGATTTATAAACGTATTTTGCTCAAACTTTCCGGCGAAGGCCTGATGGGTGACAAGCCTTTTGGCATGGACCCCGCCGTTATTCAAAATCTTGCCCGGCAGATTAAATCCGTTCAGGATTCCGGCGTTGAGGTCTGCATTGTTGTCGGCGGCGGCAATATTTTCCGCGGCGCCAAAGAGGCCTCCGGGGGAATGAACCGCACCGTGGCCGATCATGTCGGTATGCTGGCCACGGTAATGAATGCCTTGTATATCCAAAACGCTCTTGAAAATCTGGATACGCCGGCCCGGGTCTTGTCGGGGCTGAATATTCCCGAGGTCTGTGAACATTACGTTTACCGCCGTGCTCTCCGCCATCTTGAAAAAGGGCGGGTGGTTATTTTTGCCGCCGGAACCGGAAACCCGTATTTTACGACTGATACCGGCGCGGCTCTCCGCGCCTCTGAAATGGGGTGCGATGTCATTTTGAAAGCCACCCAGGTTGACGGCGTCTATGATTCTGATCCCAAGAAAAATCCGCAGGCCAAACGTTACGAAACCATCAGCTTTGACGAGGTTATTTCCTGCCAGCTTAAAGTGATGGATATTGCTGCCGTGGCGCTTGCCCGCGAAAATAATATCCCGATTGTGGTCTTTAACCAGCATGGTGATGATGCTTTGGAAAAAGCCGTCGCAGGCAAAGGCCGTTTTACCATTATAAGGAAAGAGGTATAAAAACAATGTCAGATTTTAATACAATCAAAAACGATACGCAAACCCGCATGGATAAAACTCTCGAGGCACTCAAGACCGATTTCGGGTCGTTGCGTGCCGGTCGGGCGCATGTCAGCCTGCTCGACGGGATTATGGTCGAGGCTTACGGCTCTCCCACGCCGCTGGCCCAGGTCGGAACTGTTTCCGTACCCGATGCCCGGACTCTTTCCGTCAGTGTTTGGGACCGCGGCCTGGCCAAAGCGGTTGAAAAAGCGATTATGGAATCTGACCTCGGGCTTAACCCGGCTTCTGACGGGCAGCTGATCCGTATCCCGATTCCGCCGTTGTCGGAAGAGCGCCGCAAAGAACTTACCAAAATTGCCGGGAAATATTCTGAAAACAGCAAGGTGGCTGTCCGCAATATCCGCCGCGACGCGATGGATGAAATCAAAAAACTTAAAAAGGATAACGCCATCTCGGAAGATGATGAAAAACGATTTGAAAATGAAATTCAGAAACTGACCGATGAAGCCATCAGGAAAATTGATTCGCTTCTCGCATCAAAAGAAAAAGACATTCTTCAGGTATAAGAGGCTGCCGTAAGTGACAAACGTGACCACAAAGACGGTGCCGGCGCACCTTGCTATCATTATGGACGGGAATGGCCGCTGGGCTCAAAAACGCGGTCTGCCCCGCGCTATGGGACACAAAAAAGGGGCCGAAACCGTCAAAGAAATTACCCGTGCCTGCGGGGAACTGGGGATTAAATACCTGACACTGTATGCTTTTTCAACCGAGAATTGGCAGCGCCCGCCCGAAGAAGTCGACACACTGATGGGGCTGCTGCGCGACTATCTGAAATCTGATCTTAAAGAAATACAGGAAAACGGCGTGCGGATTCGTTTTATCGGAGAGCGGTATATGCTCGATTCTGATATTGCCGGACAAATGGAAAAACTGGAACAGGAAACCGCCGCCAACAATAAAATGACGCTGTGCATTGCCCTGAGCTACGGATCCCGCCAGGAAATTATTGCCGCTGCCCGCAAAATAGCCGCTATGGCAAAAGCAGGGCAAATTTCGCCGGAAGATATTGATATAAAAATGTTTTCTGATATGCTCTATACCAGAGACATTCCGGATCCGGATCTGGTGCTGCGGACCAGCGGTGAGCAGCGTGTCAGCAATTACCTGCTCTGGCAGCTGGCTTATGCCGAATTATTTTTCACCCCCACCCTGTGGCCCGACTTTACCAAAGCTGAGCTGGAGGCCGTATTGACTGATTATTCTAACCGGGAGCGACGCTATGGAAAGGTCTAAACTTAATTCTTTGCTCAAACGTATTGTAACCGCCTTGATCTTGGTACCGGTTACCATTTTCTGTCTGTGGGCCGGCTATCCTTATATCCAGTTGTTTGCTCTGATTACCGGAGCGCTCCTGGCGTGGGAATGGGCGCGGATGGTTCCGTCAGTGCGCGGTGCTTTTTATGCGGTATCTTACACGGCTGTCATGGCTTCGGCCGTGGCGCTTGGCTCCTGGACCGGCTATTGGATAATGCTTGCCGGCGGAACAGTCTTGGTATGGTTCAAAGCCCGTGGCGAGGCTCACCGCAATTTGCTGGTACTGGGCGTTCCTTATATTTCCATCGGTATCGGTTCGCTGATCTGGCTTTATGAGCTGGCGGGGTTCAGCCTGACTTTATGGTATGTCCTGGCTGTTTGGGCTGTTGATGTCGGCGGTTATGTTTTCGGCTGCTCAATTAAAGGTCCCAAACTGGCCCCTTCTGTCAGCCCCAATAAAACCTGGTCCGGATTGCTGGGCGGTATGTTTCTTTCCTTTGCCGTCAGTTCGGCTTACTTGTGGGGGCTCGGCGTTCCAGACAACAGCATTATCTTGTTCGGCGCTTGGGCCGCGGCTGTTGCCGTTGTCGCCCAAATCGGCGATTTGGTTGAATCAGCGATTAAACGCCGTTTGAACCTGAAAGATTCGAGTGACTTGATTCCCGGACACGGCGGCGTGTTTGACCGGGTTGACGGACTGATCTTTGCCGCACCTTTCGTCTTCCTGTTTGTTAAATTTATGTTGAATTAAGGTCAAAAATTATGGATTGGTTAATAAACGCGGTCTACTACGTTGTTCCTTTTATTGTTTTATTAGGTATTCTTGTATTTGTACACGAACTTGGTCATTATCTGATGGCCAAGTTTACCGGTGTCAAAGTGGCGGAATTTTCGCTCGGCTTCGGCAAAAAACTCTGGGGCTTTCGCGATCGTTCCGGCACCGAGTGGAAACTTTGTGCCGTACCGCTCGGCGGATACTGCAAGTTTTTGGGAGATGGCGATGCCGCCAGTTCCACCGATGAGTCGGCCGAATTGCCCGAAGAAGATAAAAAGTATGCCTTTGCTTATCAAAATCCGTTTAAGAAACTGGCTATTGTCATTGCCGGACCGGGGGCTAACTACTTGTTTGCCATTTTGATTTTTGCCGGCGTTTTCTTTTTTATGGGCAAGGTCGATTTTCCTGCGGTCGTCGGTGATGTTATTGACGGCGGTGCCGCGCAGGCTGCAGGGGTTTTAAAAGGTGACCGGATTTTGAAAGTCAACGGCAAAACGGTGGACAGTTTCGCCCAGGTCCGCCAGGAGGTTGAACTCAATACCAATCCGGAAGTCAGTTTGGAAATCAAACGCGGCGATGAGATAATCCATTTGTCTTTTCCGCTGAAAAGCATTCCTCTGGAAGTTGAAAATAATCAGGCAGCCGGAGCTAAGCCGATGCTGGGGATTCAGTCCCTGAACGTTGTTGAAGTTACCCCGGAAGATGTTTCCGTCTTTGAGGCCCTGAGCGATGCTTCTAAAGAAACCTGGCGGATTACCGTCATGACTTTGCGCGGGGTCGGCCAGATGATTACCGGCAAACGCAGTTCCGAAGAAGTCGGGGGAATTATCCGCATTGCCGAAATGTCGGGCGATATAACCAAATCAAGCGGCGCCCTGGATTTTCTGATTTTTATGGCCCTGTTGTCCATTAACCTCGGCCTGATTAATCTTTTTCCGATTCCATTGTTGGACGGCGGTCATGTTGTCATTTACCTGATAGAGATTTTCAGCGGGCACGAATTAAACGAACGTGTGAAGGATTATGTTTTCCGGTTCGGCTTGTTTTTAATCGTATCGCTGATGTTGTTTGCGACTTATAATGATTTTGTCCGGCTGTTTCACCGCTGGTTTTCATAAAGCTTTTTATTAACTTAAGGATATAACTGATGAAAATGCTCAAACTTTGGACTACCATGACAGTTCTGCTGAGTTCCACTTCGGCGCTGGCGGCATCTGTCTATGTACGCGATATCAAGGTCGAGGGCCTGGAACGGGTTGAGCCGGAAACCGTGCTTTCTTATGTTGAAGTAAAAAAAGGCGCGGTAACCGATGACGCCAGACTGGACGCTTCATTGAAGCAGTTATATGCCACCGGCCTGTTTAACGATGTCCGCTTGAATATTCGGAAAGACGGGCTCCTGACCATTAAAGTTACCGAGAACCCGGTCATCAACAAGGTTTTGTTTGACGGCAACAACAAGGTCGATGATGCCATGCTTGAGGCCGAAGTGCAGCTGGCGCCGCGTTCAACTTATTCCCGGGCCAAAGTGCAGGAAGATGTGCAGCGTATTCTCGACATCTATAAGCGCACCGGCCGCTATGCCGTGGTGGTAGAGCCGCAGATTATTGAACGTGACCAGAACCGCGTCGACCTGATTTTTAATATTGACGAAGGCCCGCTGGCCACCATCACCAAAGTAAATTTTGTCGGCAACCGTCATTACTCTGATGATGATCTGGCGGAAGAGATTATGAGTAAGGAAAGCCGCTGGTACCGTATTTTCTCCTCGGCAGAAAATTATGATGCCGAAAAGACTAATTATGATAAGGAAATGCTGCGCCGTTTTTACTTAAAACGCGGTTATGCCGATTTCCGGGTAATTTCCGCCATTGCCGAACTGAGTCCGGATAAAAAATCTTTTGTTCTCACCTTTGTTATTGATGAAGGCAAACGCTACAAAATCCGCAAGATAGATATCAATTCGGAAATTGCCGAGGTCAATACGGCTGATCTGCGTCCCGAGTTGTTGCAGGAGGCAGGCGACTGGTACAATGCCGAGAAGGTTGAAAAAAGCATTTCCGCAATTACGGATGAATTGGGCCGCAAGGGATTTGCCTTCGTCGATGTTGAGCCTGATCTGGTAAAGAATACCGATACCGGAGAAATTGATATCATTTATAACATCCGTGAGGGACAGCGCATTTTCGTTGACCGCATTAATATTACCGGCAACACCCGCACCCACGATAAGGTTATTCGCCGTGAGTTCCGTATTCAGGAGGGCGATGCCTTTAACTACTCAAAAATCAAAGATTCCCGCCGCAACGTTGAGAATCTGGATTACTTCAGCAAAATAAATATCGAAACCGTTCCTACGGATGACAATAAGGCGGATATCAATGTTAATGTTGAGGAAAAATCCACCGGTTATTTCAATGTCGGTGTCGGTTACTCAACCATCAACGGGGCTTTGGTCCGGGCCGGCGTTGTCGAAAATAACTTCCGCGGCCTTGGCCAGCGTCTGGGGGTTGATGTCGGCGTTTCGCAGCGCAGCCAGGAATATGATCTCAGCTTCACCGAACCCTATTTCATGGGGCGCCGCCTGCGGGCTGGTTTTGATTTATTCCGCAACGAGCAGGATTATCAGGACGAGGGGTCTTATGACAGCGAAACCACCGGCGGCCGCCTGCGTCTGGGCTGGAACTATACCGATGACCTGTCGCAGCAGCTTCGTTATACGCTCCGCCAGGATAAGATCAGCAATGTTGATGAAGATGCTTCCATCTATATTAAAGAAGAAGAGGGAAAATATAACGATTCTTCCATCGGCCAGACAATTGTCTATGATAAACGTGATAACGCCATGTATCCCAAAGAGGGATATTTCCTGTCTTTCGGCAATGATGTTGCTGGTTTGGGCGGGGATGAAAAATATCTTAAGTTTGATGCCAAGGCTTATGCTTACTATACTTTGGCCGATTACTATACGTTCAAATTCTTTGTTAACGGTGGTTACATTACCGGATACGGCGGAAAAGACGTTCGCTTGAGCAATCGCTATTATCTCGGCGGAAACACGCTTCGCGGCTTTGATGTTGCCGGTATCGGCGCCCGTGACAAATACACCAAAGATGCCCTCGGCGGTAACTGGATGTTATACACCGGCGGCGAATTGATGTTCCCGATCGGTTTGGACGAGGTGGGTATTAAAGGCCGCACCTTTGTGGATATGGGTATGCTCGGCAAACCGGATAACCTTAACCGGGCAAATGTCGATTATTCTGACAGTCCCCGTGTTGCCGCCGGTTTCGGCTTCCAATGGCTGTCGCCGATGGGGCAGATTGATATTGACTTTGCCTTCCCGATTGTTAAGGAAAATTACGATGAAACCCAGGTCTTCCGGCTGAATTTCGGAACCCGCTTATAAGATCTTTATGGAGAAAAGATATGGTTGATACCCGGTTTTTTAACAGCAACGCTCCCATGGCTTTGGCTGAAATTGCACAAATCTGCGATGCCAAATTGGTTGACGAAAGTAAAAGCGGCGTCAAAATTTCCGGCCTGGCAACAATGCAGAATGCCGGTGAGGGGGAAATTTGTTTTTTCTACGACCGCAAGCAGAAAGCCAAAGCGGCAGAAATAAAAGCTTCGGCCTGTGTCACCACTGAGGAGCTGCTTCCCTTTATGCCGAAGGGTATTATTATCCTTACGGCTGCCAACCCGCATCTGGCCTTTTTAAAACTGAACCGCGCCATGTATTCGGAACCGGTTCCGGCGCCGGAAATCCGCCCCACGGCGGTTATTGACAAATCGGCTGTCATCGGGGAAAACTGTTTTATCGGCGACCATGTGGTGATTGAAGAAAATGTTAAAATCGGCGCCAATTGCATTCTTGAGACCGGCGTGGTCATTTCCCGCGGCTGTGAGATCGGCAGCAACTGCCGCATTGGCGTTAATGCTCATATTTCCCATTGCCTGATGGGGAACGGCTGCTATATTTACGGCGGCGTCCGGATCGGCTGGGATGGTTTCGGCTTTATGTTTATTCAGGGCCGGCACGAAAAAATTCCGCAGTTGGGACGGGTGATAATCGGTAACGATGTTGAAATCGGCGCCAATACCTGCATTGACCGCGGTGCATTGGACGACACCGTCATCGGCGACGGTTGCCGTATCGATGATTTAGTTATGGTTGCGCATAACATCAAACTTGGCCGCGGCTGTGTCCTGGTTTCTCAAACCGGCATCGCCGGCAGCTGTACGTTTGGCGATTATGTTGTCTGCGGTGGACAAACCGGCTTTGCTGACCATCTGACGATTGGCAGCGGAGCGCAGATTGCCGCTCAATCAGGCATTATGCGCGATGTTGAACCCGGCGCTGTCGTAATGGGAACTCCCGCGGTTCCGATTAAGGACTTTATGCGCCAAGTTGCATTCTTGCAAAAAAATTCAAAGAAATAAGGATTAAAAGACCAATGTCTGAAAATAAAATTTATCACATTGAAGAAATTATGGAAATGCTTCCGCACCGTTATCCGTTTTTGCTGCTCGACAGGTTAGAAGTCGAGGTTCCGGGCGAAAAAGGGATCGGTACCAAAAATGTTACCATGAACGAAGAGTTTTTCCAGGGACATTTCCCCGGCAACCCGGTTATGCCGGGCGTCCTGCAGGTCGAGGCGATGGCCCAGACAGCGGGCGCGATTGTTATTGCCGGCCGTGAGAAAAAGGAAAACGGCAAAAACGCCGGCGTTTTGTTCATGTCGATTGACGGCGTAAAATTCCGCAAACCGGTTAAGCCCGGCGATGTGCTCAAAATGCACGTTGAGAAAATTAAGGAGCGCCGCAACATTTTTGTTTTCAAAGGTGTCAATTATGTTGACGGCCAGCCGGTTTCCGAGGCTGAATTCACGGCAATGATTGTTGAATAATTTTGCCTGTCATTAAAACAACCCCGCTCATTTGAACGGGGTTGTTTTTTATAATCCAGCCGCAATCACAATTTTTGCTTCATGACGCTCGGCCGGAGACAGGGCATCCAGGCTTTCCAGAGCTTCAATAGCTTTTTTGCGGGCTTTTTCAGCTTTTTCTTTGGCACGTTCGGACTGAGCCAATACATTTTCCAGCTGAGGCCAAAAAACCAGAATTTTTGCGGCCTTTAGCTGCGGAATTGTTCTGTTTCCGCAAATGAACGCCCAAAGGTCAAAATAAACTTTGCCTTTTTCTTTTCTGCTGTGGCTCTCAAGCCGGTTAAGCAGGGTTTCCCATACTTCATAATAGGGAGAGCTGCTGCCGGGTTCGGATAAATAGTGCCGGCACAGCATTTCGGCTATCAGTCTGCTGGTTTTGCGCAGCCGGAGTTCTTTTTTGCCGGTCAGCAGGGTCACCAGTTTTTGCATCAGCGCGGCAATTTCATTTTCTTTTTCTGCCAGCTGGGGTTTCAGATAATTCCAAAACCGTATGGCCGGCATTGATATGTTTCCGTCGCTGCAATAGCCAAAAGTTCCGGCTGCCAGAAAAAACGTTAATAATTCCCGGGCATTAAATTTTGCCTGACTGGCAATCGCCCGTTCCGTTTCATCGAAAAAAATAATCTCTTTCATAGTTTTTTAATTTTAAATATACAGGCTGATTTTAGTCAAATCCGGCTAAGCTGTCAATCCCCAATTGCCCCGGATTATTTCAGGTTTGTAAAGATTTGTGTGTTTACTTCTCAACGAAAGTTTAATATATTTCTGTTATAAAGAAATCAACGTAACTCTTAAAAAAAAGGAACTCTAAGTATGTCCAATATTCATCCTTCTGCCGTTGTTGAAGACGGTGCCCAGATTGCTGCCTCGGCCAAAATCGGTCCTCTTTGCTGGATCAGTTCCCGTGCTAAAATCGGTGAAAATGTTCAGTTGCTCGGCCGTGTGACGATTATGGGCGATACCACCGTTGGCGAAGGGACTGTCGTTTTTCCGGGAGCGGTTTTGGGAGCCGGCCCGCAGGATCATGGCAATGAATTTCAGGAAGAAGCCAAACTGATTATCGGTAAAAACAATATTATCCGCGAAAATGTCACCATGCATGCCGGAACGCCCAAAGAGCATTTTACCACCACTGTCGGCGACGGCGGAATGTTTATGATCAACTCCCATGTGGCGCATGACTGTGTTGTCGGCAACAATGTCATTATGACCAATAATGCTGTTATCGGCGGCCATGTCCGTGTCGGTGACGGAGCAATCCTCGGTGGTAACTGTGCGGTTCACCAGTTTGTCCGTATCGGTCGCAAAGCTATGATCGGCGGTATGTCCGGTGTTGACCGTGATGTTATTCCGTTCGGCATTGTAGCATCAGATCGTGCCAAACTGCGCGGGTTGAACGTTATCGGGCTCAAACGCAGCGGCATGGAGCCTGAACAGGTTAAAGCGATTACCCGCGCCTTTATGTATATCTTCAAAGGCAAAGAAGACAATTTTGAAACCCGCCTTGCCAAGGCTCATGAAAAATTTGCGGACAATCCGATGATTATGGAGCAGGTCAGGTTTATTGACGAGGCACTGCAGGGACGCCGCAACATTATGGTTGCTGATTAGGCTTATTCCCCGCCGCCGGATAGCGGCGGGGTTCTTTACGGAAAGAACAATGACTCCAACTTCTATGCGCAAACTCGGAATTATTGCCGGCGGCGGTTCAATCCCCCGGATGCTGATTGATTATTGCCGTCAAATCGGCCGCGATTTTTTTGTTTTGGCAATTGACGGCAATGCCGATAAAAATCTGGTCGATGACGGCATTCCTCACCAATGGATACGTATTGGGCAGGCCGGAACCGGATTTAAAAAGTTTGCCGATGAAAAAGTTAAAGACGTGGTGATGATCGGCACCATTCACCGACCCGGTTTTTTTGATTTGGTTCCGGATTTGCGGACAACGGCTTTTTTTGCCAAAATCGGGACCAAAGCCCTGGGGGATGACGGAATTTTGCGCGCTCTTGTCAATGAAATAGAGGCCGAGGGCATGATTGTCCGCGGAATTCATGAAGTTATGTCTGATCTTCTGGTAAAAGAAGGCGTTTTAGGCAAATATAAAGCAGATAAGACCGCACAGACAGATATTCGCCGCGGTATAGAAGTTGCCAGCGAGCTGGGACGTCTTGATGTCGGACAGTCGGTTGTGGTGCAGCAGGGACTGGTCTTGGGGGTTGAAGGCATTGAAGGAACCGATGAGCTGCTTCGCCGCTGCGGGGGGTATCGCCGCAAGGGCGATGGCGGTATTCTGGTCAAATTGCGCAAACCCCAGCAGGATATGCGGATTGACCTGCCGACCATCGGGACTAAAACCGTTGAACGTGCACATGAAAGCGGTCTCCGCGGCATTGTTGTCCATGCCGGAAACGGCCTGATAGTTGATGAGCCTGAAGTTATAAAATTGGCGGACAAGTATAAAATGTTTATAATGGGAGTAAACCCGGGTGACTACTTTAAATAACCTTCCGTCCGGTGCGGCCGCACAAGATCAGGCGGCGCCGTTAAAAGTTTATCTGATTGCCGGCGAGCCTTCCGGCGATTTGTTGGGGTCGCGGCTGATGCGGGCGCTGACGGCCAAAACCGGCGGCAAAGTCGAGTTTTTCGGCCTGGGCGGTGATACCATGGAAGCCGGGGGCCTAAAGTCTTTATTTGATATTTCCGAGCTTGCCATTATGGGGCTGGTGGAAATTATTCCCAGTATTCCCCGCGTTTTGCGGCGGATTCGTGAAACTGTGGCTGATATCCAAAAAATAAATCCCGATATAGTGATTACCATTGACAGCTGGAGTTTTTCCGCCCGCGTGCATAAGGCGCTGCGCAAGCTCAAAACCGGAATTCCCCAGTTGCATTATGTGGCGCCGCAGGTTTGGGCCTGGAAGAAAAAACGCGCTAAAACGATGTATAAATATGTCGATTCGCTAATGACTTTGCTGCCGCAGGAGCCAAAATATTTTACGCCGTATCATCTTGAAACGCAGTTTGTCGGCCATCCGGTGATAGAAAGTGAAGTACTGCATGCAGACGGAGCCGCTTTCCGGGCAAAATATCAAATCCCGGCAGACAAACGGATTATAACCGTTCTTCCCGGCTCGCGCCATACCGAGGTCAGCAAATTGATGCCGGTCTTTTTGGAAGCGGCACAAAAGCTGCTGGAGCGTTCTCCGGATTTTTATTTTGTAATTCCTACCGTTAAAACCGTGGCAGCTCATGTAAAAGCTGAGGCTGCCAAGAGCACTCTGCCGTTATTGGTGGTGGAAACCCAGCAAGACCGTTATAACGCTTTTCAGGCCTCATCGGCGGCGATTGCCGCTTCCGGAACCGTAGCGCTGGAACTGGCCATTTGTCATATTCCCCATATCGTCGCTTATAAAGTGTCTGCATTGACAGCCTTTATTCTGCGCCATGTTATGAAAATTCAGTTTGTTAACCTTTCGAATATTATGCTTGGCCGCGAAATTATTCCCGAACTGCTGCAGGAAAGCTGCGTGTCCGGCAACATTTGCCGCCACATTCTGGAACTGTTGGACCAGGGCGATTTATACCGCCGCCAGATGGACGGTTTTGATAAAGTAAAAGAAACCCTCAGCTGCGGCGGCCAGACCCCGAGTGAAAATGCGGCAGATATTGTTTTGCGGCTGGTAAAAAGGCCGTCCTGACTTTTTTGTCAGAACCATTCAGCCAAATGTTTTTCCCGGCCGTATTCCGCGCGTGATATGAAGGAAAAAGTGTTTATAAAAGACCTGACCACTCCCCCGGCAGATTAATTAAACCCCGAAGATTTTATTCTCCGGGGTTTTGTTTACCAAATTTTTTTAATTTACTCGCCGCTGTCGGTTTCACACTTGTGATAATAACTGCAGCCCTCCACCGGACAATCGGTCAAAACTTGTCCTTCCGGGCAAATCAGGGTTGTCAGGTCGTAACCGCCGCAGGCTTCTGAACAGGTTGTCTCCGCAGGTTCTTCAACAGTCCGGGCAGACAGTGTGTCTTTGTAGTCCGCGATATTGGTTACTTTTGCCTGCGCAACGCCCGCGGCCAAAAAAGCCAAAACAGCTGCTGTCAATCTTAATTTCATTGCTGCACTCCTCATTTGTTTTACCCATCTTAGTCCCTAAAAGGTTAATTTATTGCAAATAAAAACTTTCTGGGCTAATTTAAGCCTGAGATAAGGAATTTGAATGTTTAAACGCCTGATAAATTATATCCGCAGCCAGTTTGAAGCTAACCGCAGCCGGTGGAGCCTGTGGTTTCCGGTTGCTTTTGCGTCAGGAATCGGAATTTATTTTCAGCTTCCGTCAGAACCTGGAAAATGGCTTACGTTAGGTCTGATTGAAGGGCTGATTCTGCTCGCGGTATTGTTTCGCTATCATCCGAAAGTGCTTTACAGCCTGCTGGTTCCGGCATGTATATTAGGCGGTTTTGCATATATTCAGATCCGTACGATTTATTTTGCCGGACATCAGTATCCGGCCCCGGAAGGAAGAAATTATTATTCCGGCCGTATTGAATCGATGGATTATAACAGCCGCGGCAATATCCGGCTGACCCTGACGGAGCTCCGCAATTTTGACGAAACGCCCGTACCGGGAAAGTTTCGCGTCAGCCTGCGCCCGCAGCCCGGACGTTTGCACAGCGGGCAATGTGTTGAATTTGTCGGCCTGTTAATGCCGCGTCCGCTGTCCGTTATTCCCGGAGGTTATCAGTTTGACCGCAAACAGTTTTATCAGGGTTTGTCCGGCAGCGGTTATTCTGAGAGCCGGGTGCTTCCGATTGATTGTGCTGCGCCGGATAAGTTGTCGGCGCGTCTGTCTGTCAGAATTGATGAAATCCGTCAAAACATTATTCGCCGCATTAAAAAGATTTTGCCGCCGGCAGAAGCTTCGGTAACAGCGGCAATTGTTGCCGGAGAGCAGGGCGGAATAAAAACAAAACTGATTAATAATTACCGGGATTCCGGTTTGGCGCATTTCCTGTCTATTTCCGGTTTGCATATGAGCATGATCGCCGGTCTGATGTTTTTCCTGATTCGTCTGGTTATTGCTTTGGTTCCTCCCCTGGCACTGCGTTATGACAGCAAAAAACTTGCCGCCTGGTTTGCTATCTTAATCAGTATGGTTTATCTGTTGATTTCGGGAGCCGCAATCCCTTCTCAACGCGCTTTTATTATGACTTTTATCGTCTTGTTGGGTGTTCTGACCAACCGCCGCGCTATTTCTATGAAAACGATTGCCCTGGCAGCTTTTCTGGTCTTGCTGGTTTCGCCCGAAGCTTTGATCGGCGCTAGTTTTCAAATGTCTTTTGCAGCCGTGATTGCTTTGATTGCTTTTTATGAAAAATTTGCTTCCCGGTTATCGCGCTTTTTGAATGGGCCTCCGGACCGGCTGTTGCCGCTTTACCGGCGGATATTTCGTATCGTTGTTGCTTATTTTCTGGGAATTATGATTACTGACCTGGTCGCCAGTGTGGCCACGCTGCCTTTTGCAATTTTTCATTTTAACCGGATAGCGGTTTATACTTCTCTGGCTAATCTGTCCGCCGGACCGGTAATCGGTTTCATCATTATGCCTTTTACCTTGCTGGCGTTAATTCTGATGCCTTTAGGGTTGGAAAATGGTGCTTTGAAAATCGTCGGGCTCGGTGTCGGCTGGGTTAATGATATTACCGCCTGGGTCAGCGGCCTGCCATCTGCCGGACTTCCGGTTTTATCAATGCCGTTATGGGGCTTTTTGCTGGTTATTTTCGGAGGGTTGTGGCTGATGCTGTGGATGACCCGCTGGCGGTGGTGGGGTATTCCGGCGATTGTTATCGGTTTTGCTTCGACAGGTTTGGCAGAGCGCCCCGATGTTTTGATAAATGCCTCGTCGGAAGTCATTGCCCTTAAGACCGCCGGTGATGAAATGCTGATTTTACCGGGACGCGGCAATAATTTTATCAAATCTGTCTGGAGCGGCAAAATGGCAATGCCAGAACTTTCTGACAAACAAAAACGTCTCCTCAGGCAAATTGTCAAAGGTAAAAAGACGGTTCCGGAGTGGCTTGGCTTAAGTTGTGACAATACCGTCTGCTGCTACCAAAACCGGGTGGAAATATTCAAGTCCGGGAAAATAGTCATAGACGGAAAAGAATACGATCCGGCGCCGGGACTGGGTGCGGCAATTTATTTAGATACTGTTCCGGCCCGTATCATGACTGTACGTGAAGATATCGGAAAGCGTCTGTGGAACGTCACTCCCACTCCATAATCAGCGGCAGATGGTCACTGTATCGCCCCCACAAGTCAGCTTTGCCGATTTCAAAACGGGTAAGACGGTCAAGAAAGGGACGGCTTGTGAAAATATAATCAATATGATAAGGTTTGTTCCGGTCGCGGTTGCGGTAAAAGGTCGGTTCGCTTTCTTCTCCTTGAGGTTCTTTTTTCAGCGTGTGATAAACGCTGATCAAACCACGGGCTGCCAGAATTTCTACCAGGCGGGAATGATTATAGCGGCGCTTAAAATGTTTGAGCCAGCGCTGATTGCTGTTAAAATCCCCGCCAATCAGGCAGTCTTCACCCAATTCCGGTGTGTAATACTCAAAAGCCTTCGCTGCTTCCACCACATAGCCGTTGTAGCTGTCATTGCCCGCGGCGGTAGTCCATACGCCCCAAAGTCTCAGTTTTTCATGATTTAGGTAAAGCCGCGCCGGAAGAACGTATTTAAATTCCGGCGAATAGACCGGATCAGCTTCCAAATGGCAGTCATGACGGCTGATCAGGCTTAATCCCTTAAAGCTCTTCTCTCCCGTCCAGAGATATTCGTTGAACTCCTTGCAGTTAATATCTTGTTCGCTTTCGGCAATAATCATAATGTCGGCTTCTGCCGCCAGCAGCGGATCAAGTTTATGGCGCAGCGCGCCGTTGCAATTCCAGCACAACAGTTTCATAATCAGCCCATTCGTTGAATAAGGTGCCGTTCCGTCATCTCACGGCGGAATTCTGCGTGTTTGTTTCTGGCTGTTGCGGCGGCGGTTTTAATCTGTTCCCGGTAATCTTTTTCCGAGGTTATGCGGTATTTAAAATACCTCTGGGTATTGCGATTCCGCTCAATTAAATATCGTTTGGGATCTTGAGCCGGTTCCTTTTTCATAAATCTGAACTTTGGAGTTTTCTTCGTTTGAGGGACGGGCATCACTATCTGTTCCACCAACGGCCACGCGGCTTCTCTGGCTTCAAAACTGTCAAATTGATGCATTTTTTCGGGGTGGCCTTTTTTGCGCTGCCACATATCCAGCAGATTATATTCGCAAAGCAGCACACAGGAACTGTCATTTTTTTGCTTATATTGCTGGATTTGTGTAAAATAAGTAATTTTATGATCAGGAAGCAGCTCTTTGAAAAAATCGCGCAACTCCCGGCGCATATCAATTCCATAGGAATCCTGATACCAGATTTCTTTGGTTTGGTTGTCAACCATCAAGGCGAGAGCATGGTTAATTCCCGGTGTGTTTACCGAGGGCAGCGACAAATGATAAGCGTTGCAGGAGGCAAAAAGCCCGTCATTCAAAATTCGTTCACCCAGTTTAGCCAGCGAAGCGGCATTTATGATGTCATGGTCAGAGTTTTGCGGGGCTTCGCCGCCGGAAACATCTTTAGGAAGCGGAAAGTCCGTTCCGGCATATAACATCTTCCGGAAAGCCTGCAAATCGCTGTAATCCTGGATAAAAACCTTGGTGATGTCTAAAATATCTTTCTGACTGTACTTGCTGTCCATCGTCCGCTCCCTGAATAAACATTTTGTCAGATAACCGGGAGGCAGTCAAGAGCTTAATCATTCAGGCAGCCCGCAGATTTGAACATAAAAAATGCCGGAACTCGGATAGTTCCGGCATTAGGGTAAAGCTAAGATTTAGCGGCCGATTCCCTGATATTCAAAACCGGCTTCCCGAGCCTGTGCGGCGTCCAGAAGATTGCGCAAGTCAACAATCTTTTTATTCTTCATAAGTGTTTTAGCCCGGTTCAGGTCAAGTGCCTTAAAATCCTTCCACTCGGTCAAAATCGCCAAAACATCGGCGTCTTTCAGGACATCATACATATCCTTGCCGTAGTGAATCTTATCTCCGACCAGAAGTTTGGCATTTTCCTGAGCTTTGGGGTCATAAGCGGTAATATCGGCTCCTTGATTAATCAGCTCGCCGATAATTTCCATTGCCGGACTTTCACGACAGTCATCGGTTCCGTCTTTGAAGGCCATTCCCAAAACGGCGATTTTGGGATTGTCAATCCCTTTGACAGTTTCTAAAATTCGTTCAGCCATCTCTTTTTTTCGCTGGGCATTGCCGTCAATAGCTGCTTGAATCAGGCTCAGGTTGATTCCGTTTTGACGTCCCATATAAGCCATGGCGTGAGTGTCTTTGGGAAAACAGCTGCCGCCGTAGCCCGGCCCCGGATTTAAAAATTTCGGCCCGATACGGCTGTCCAGCCCCATGCCTTTGGCAACTTCATAAACGTCAGCACCTGATTTCTCGCAGAAATTGGCAATTTCATTGATGTAATGAATTTTAATCGCCAAAAATGCATTTGAGGCATATTTAATCGTTTCGGAAGAGCGGCGTTTGACAAACAGCATGTTGGTTTTGCCTTCAAACGGCTTGTAAAGGTCGCGGATAACTTTTTCTGCGCGTTCTGTGTTGGCGCCGACAACAATCCGGTCCGGATGGAAAAAGTCATGAACGGCAAAACCCTCGCGCAAAAATTCCGGCAGTGATACGACATCAAAATCGGCATTGGGATTCTTTTTGCTGATAAGGCCCTCAATCACATCGCCGGTTCCTACCGGAACGGTTGATTTGGTAGCCACTACCGTGTAGCCTTGCAGATATTCGGCCAGTTCCGTTGCCGCGGCATGAATATATTTCATATCCGCTTCTTTGGTGACCGGATGCGGGGGAGTGCCGACGGCGATAATAACCACATCGGCATTTTCAACGCCTTCTTTCATGGAAGTGGTAAAGGTAATCCGTCCAGCCTGCATGTTTTTATTGAACAGATCTTCCAGTCCCTCTTCAAAAAGGGTAATTTTTCCCGTTTTCAGACGGTCAATTTTTGATTGTTCGCGGTCAATACAAACCACATCATTGCCGAGTTCGGCAAGTCCAACACCGGTTGGGAGCCCCACATATCCGGTTCCGATAATTCCAACTTTCATTATGCTACCTTTGATCTCAAATTAATTTCTTTTGCAAAATAAGAAATTGTCTTGTCCAAACCCTCGTCCAAGGCAATTTTGGGTTCCCAGTTCAACTTTGTTTTAGCCAGGGTAATATCAGGACGCCGCTGGGTCGGATCGTCCTTGGGCAAATCTTTGTAAACGATTTTCGAGTTTCCGCCGATTTTAGCCACGACTTTTTCAGCCAGTTCGCGAATGGTGAATTCCCCGGGATTGCCGGTATTAACCGGGCCGGTAAAGCCTTTGGGGCTGTTCATCATCCGGATCATCGCTTCAATCAAATCGTCAACATAGCAGAAAGAACGGGTCTGCGAACCATCACCGTAGATCGTGATATCATCGCCGCGCAGAGCCTGACAGATAAAGTTGCTGACCACCCGTCCGTCTTTGGGATCCATATTCGGCCCATAGGTATTGAAAATCCGGATAACCTTGATATCAACCCCTTCTTCACGCCAGTAGTCAAAGAACAGGCTTTCGGCGCAGCGCTTGCCTTCATCATAGCAGGCGCGGATTCCGTTGGGGTTAACATTGCCGCGGTAGGACTCAACCTGCGGATGGACCAGCGGCTCGCCATATACTTCGGAAGTAGAGGTTTGCAAAATTGTCGCGCCGTGTTTTTTAGCTAATTCAAGCATGTTAATGGCGCCAAAAACACAGGTCTTGGTCGTCTGAATGGCTGCTTTGCCCTGATAAGCCGGAGGCGAGGCCGGGCAGGCAGTGTTATAAATCTGGTCAAGATGCTCATCAATTGTCAGGGGATTGACAATATCATGAAGAATAAACTTGAAATTGGGATGGTTCTTAATGGCTTCGATATTGCTCATTCTCCCGGTATAATTATTGTCCACGCAGATAACCCGGTTTCCTTCATTAATGAGCCTGATACATAAATTGGAACCAAGAAAACCTGTTCCGCCGGTTACAAGAATAGTCTTCATCCTATACTCCTTAAAATCATTTTCTTTATATAAGTTTTGGCGCGAAACAACAATGGAATATGAAAATATGTCACCAAATCACTTTTTATTAACAGTTTGAAATAGCTCCGGTCAGAACATTTCTTAATGTTTCTTTTTAATATTCCATAGAGTTCATGAATAAACATCTCTTTATCATAACCCTTCAGGGCAAGCTTGTTAATCAGGGTTGGAAGCTTTTTCTCAACCTGGCGGAAGCCTTCTTTGCTCAAGGCTTTTCCGGCAGCATAATCAACCAGATAATCCGCAAACTGCGGATCATTCATTTCGGCACGCTTGCAAATCTGCCGGTATCTGGCACGAAGCGAATTATCAAATTGTTTGTCCCTTTGCAGAGAGGAAATATTTTGGTCATGCCAGCGATAATCAATCAAAACCTCGTCCAGATTCTCAAGCTCGCATACTGCCGACAAATCCAGCCACAAGGCATAATCCTCCGCCGGCACGTATTGGCTCTGATACTCAATTTTATGATCAGTCAGCAGCTGGCGGCGCAGCATAACGGACGATTGGCAGAACCCGCAGCCTATAAACAACATATAGTTTTTGAGATAGCTGCTTCCCTTGGGCGGAAACTGAATTGTGTTGGAAGGAATAATACGGTTGGACGATCCTACGCAACCGATTTCGGGATGGTTTTCCAGATAATCGGCTTCTTTTGCCAGCCTCTCCCGATAAGAAACATCATCAGAGTCGATAAAAGCAATATATTTGCCTTTTGCTTCCCGGAGTCCCAAATTGCGGGCTGCAGCTGCCCCGCTATTTTGCTCCGTCTGCAGCAGCCGGATACGCGGATCGTTATAAGACTTTAAAGTTTTCTGGATGTTGGGATCGGTTGAGCAGTCATCAATGATCAGGAATTCAAATTCGGTGAAAGTCTGGTGTAAAATGCTTTCAACAGCTTCACGGAGAAAACTCTCCTGAGTATTATATACCGGCATAATAACCGAGATGAGTAGTCCTTGATTTACATTTTTGTTCATTAGGCTGTGCTCTATCTGTAACAGGAATTCAAAATCCAAAGACTGTTTTTATAAAAAACAGAAGTTAAAACTCTGAGTCATTCCCTTATTTATAAAACATTTAAGGGTATAAAGCCAATAAATAAAATGTCAAGTTATTTTTTCCCCTCAAGGGCTTACTTTTCTAGCTTTTCAGGCAATTCTCCATTGGGCAGTATAGCCGGAAAAAGTCTGTAATAAAAGCATACATTGTATAACCGCGGAATATGGTGCAAAAAAGAGGATGAAAAAACATTAAAAAAATTTTTTCAAGGCTGTTTAAAACTCAAAGCTGCCGAATTAATGCAAAAACGGTTTCCGGTCGGGGTCGGCCCGTCGGAAAAAACATGCCCGAGGTGAGAACCGCATTTGGCGCAGGTCACTTCCACCCGCTTCATGCCGTGGCTGTTATCTTCATGTAATTTAACGCTGCCGGGAAGCGCCTCGTCAAAGCTGGGCCAGCCGCTTCCGGAGTCGAATTTTGTATCGGAAACAAATATCGGATTGCCGCAGGCACCGCAGCTGTAAATTCCGTTTTCATGATGATGGAGAAATTTTCCCGTAAACGGCATTTCAGTGCCTTTTTGGCGGAGAATTTTGTATTGTTCCGGCGTCAGGCGCTGTTTCCATTCTTCTTCGGTTTGGGGGAGGGAAGCATTTTCATCATTTGTATCAGCCATTTTTTCTTCCTTTTCTGAAAATTGAATCTTTGGTGCTGCAGCCGGAATTTCCGGTTTTTTATAGTAAAAGGTGCCGGATATAACTGCGCCGGCTCCCAATAATGCAGCCGCCAGATATAAAACAGAACGGTTCATCTTGTTTTCCTCTTGGCGAGAGTTTTCTTTTTGAACAACATAACCCTTTTCTAAAGAATTTAAATCATCTTTTTCGTCCTGCTGACACAAATAGAATTTGACAAAATTGTCAAAAAGTGCTAAATTTCAACCCTAACCAAAATTTTTATATCATGCATTATTTATTTAAAATTGCACAACTTGTTCTCCAGGAGAATAATAGTGCCGATGAATTATTGGAAACCGGCTATCCTCAGGAAGAAATTGATTATATCTTCCGGTTGTTGGATTTGCTGGAGCAGAACGGCTACAAATGCAACGCCGATGCCCGCGCGGAAATTGCCCGGACAATGCCTTCTCCCGGAACCAGAGAATTGGAAGCGGAAGAATGGAAAAATATTATATGGAACAGTTTGTCGGTCGGCAGCTGTGAAGAGGGAGAAAGCTACTGTTATAGCAACGCCCAGGGATTTATTGCCAAGGCACTGTGTACAGATATGTACAATTTGCCCGAAGGAATGGTCAACCCGCATCTGTTTTGCTTCAGCGGCATGATGACGGCACACCTCTACGCTTTTGAGGTCATACGTTTTTATGCTAAACATTATAACGAATTGCTTCCGTTGGTTTGCATCGGCAAAGGCGGCAACAAAGGATTGTTTGACAAAGTATTTAACCGTGAGCAGGGATTAATGTCCGGAACAGAATATCAGGCTTATTTGAACTGCCTGTGCCAACTGGCGCCGGAAGATTATGTCAGGGCTAACGAAAGAGTCTGCCGGGATATGGATACCGCCGGCAACTTTGATGAAATCTACCTGACTGCCAAGTCCAAAGGCCTTTCTGAAATCACTGCCGTCTTATGTACCGGAAATTTCAGTTATGACCGGCGGTTGCTGGCTGAGGCAATGTGGCGTTTCCGGGAAGAAAAATACCGGGATGTCAAAATCAATCTGATATTGGTTCATTGTCCGGCCAAATTGGATCTTCATGTCCCCGAAGGTCATTTGTCAGAAATTCTGCTGGGGTATATCGCCGCCAGCCTGGGACCCCTGATGAAAGATACCATTTCTTTTGATGGAAGAACTCAATCAGACCGGCCCGAACGTTATCTGATACCGGGAATAGCAGCCGCGGACTGGTCAAAATTTGAAAAACTGATCAGCCGGTTTTCAAATATGGGCTGGCCGAATTATCAGGAGATTTTGTACGGCGTGCCGCATCGCCTCGCCGTAACAAACATTATCCTTTCCGACCTTTATGCCCGGGCCTCTTTTACGCCCGAGGACTATGAAGAGGGGCTGAAAATAGATATTGCCGATTACCAACAGGTTATCGGTAAATATCAAGGAGGGGATTTCCTCCAGTATCTGGTAAAAACGCCGGATGTAAAATATTTTTGAACCGGAAAACCCTGCCAATTTGGCAGGGTTTTTTATTTTCATTTATCCAATTGTTACAGAAAAATGAAATTTTGTCTATTTCTTTAATTGTGGGCAAAATATTATTTACACTCTTGTAAATTTATGGTAATTTAAAAATATCAAAAAGAATTATTCTGTATAAATTGTAGGATTATCCCCGGCAGTTTCAGGATGTTCTTTCTTTTAATCGAATGTTTAACTAAAAAAATAAAGTTATGAAAAGAATTGAATTACCCAGTGAACTAATGAGTTATATTTGTAAAGAAAATCATTATATTTTCATTGATGATTTTACCGGCTGGGATGAGAAAAAAATAAATCCTCAGGGATTTAAGTTGGGAGCCGGCGGCGACAGAGAGTCCAACGGGTTGATTGCCGAAAATGGTGCTAAATACCTCCCGCAAGGGGGCAGCATCCGCAAAGGCAATCATTTGAGAGCATCTTTGCGGCGGATCGACCGGAAAGAATGCCGGACCGTCCAGGACAGGGAAGTCCTTTTGGAAGAGCTTCCTTTATTTAAAGACTATGAGGTCGTTATTTTGACCTCAAATGAATCTCTGAGGTGCTTTGCTCCGGTGCTCTCCAAAAAAAGGGAACTGGTGCAGTTCCTGGCTCTGATCGAAGAATACTTCGAAGAGCTTAAAGAGCAGGGAGAGTTTTTCGACTGGCGGCAGCCGGAAGACTTTAAAGAACTGGCTCTGTTCCTTTATAAAAATAATCTCAACAAGGAAACGGTGAAAACCGTTTATGATGAGATTTGATGTTACAGCCTCCTTCGGGAGGCTTTTTTTTATAACCTTTCATTATAATCCAAAATTCAGCTTTGAATGCTTTTGCCGGCGCTTATATCCCCTTATCATCAGAAGAGGGGAAAAGCAGATGATCAGCCCAATCGGATCTACAGGTTTTCAATTCCCGGCCGCGGTTTACAATCCTGCCCTGGCCGGAAAAAATACAACGGCCGCTGTTTCGACAGCCGCCGTTCCGGCAAACGGTGTTGAGACGTCCGCTGCCAGTTCTTCACCTGTCGCCGCATTTTCGGCTTCCCCGGCTGATACCTCTTCCGTTTCAGCCACTTTTTCCGCCAGCAGGAGCTTTCAAAGTATGAATGGCACCTTGAACGATTCCGGCATGGCGGCATTGGCCTTGCTGGCTTTACGGGACAATGACGAGGAAGGCGGATTAAGTCCTGCGCAAAAATTCTTTTTAATGATGCTGGTGCTGGGACTGTTCAATAACAATTTCAATGCCGGTTACCAGAGCGGCAGCCTCGACTATACGCTGAATGTCGCCGGAGGATTGCCCCTGGCTTATACCTCGGCGGCAGGCATAATCGGCGATATCTTAACGCCCGGCCTGTTTGTGAATACGGTCGTTTAGAAACAAAAGCCTGTTTTTTCCAACAGAAAAAGATGGTTACGAAAATAACCTTATTTGCCGGGCTGGCCGAAAATCCGCGCTCTTTCGGCAGCCAGACATTTGTTCTGTTTGGCTTTGTCAATACTATTGTTGGCCACAGCTTCCGTATACCAGGCAATTTTGTAGTTAATTTTTTCCATATACTGCTGTAATTGTGACATTTGCTGTTCAACCCGGGATTTTTGTTTTTTAAACATCTCCAGGCGTTGTCGTAAAGTGCTGTTGCCTTCCTGACACCAGTCAATATATTGTTTGATGTCTTTCAGCTGCATTCCGGTTCCCTTCAGGCAGTCGATAATCACCAGCCAGTCAAGGTCTTCTTCCGAAAACACGCGCTGTCCCGAACCGCTTTTGCGAACAAACGGCAGCAGTCCTTCTTTATCATAATAACGCAGGGTATGCGCGGTTAGTCCCATTTTCTGGGCAACTTGCCCGATTGTGTAACTCATTTTAGTTCTCCTTTTTCCCCATCCTAATAAAAATGTGCGTTTCTGTCAATAAAACTCTTGACTTAGAGTTAACTCTAGAGTTTATGCTGTAATCAGAATCGCTCAAAGAAAACAAAAAATTTTCCAATGGGTTGAAATTAAAGGAGATTATGATGAAACTTAACTATCTGGCAACCGCAGCGGCGGCTCTGACAATATTAGCTTTTTCACATTTTACGGAGGCACAGGAAATGAAAACGGCACGTATTGACACTATTTTTGATCAGGGAGAACCCAATCCCTTTGGGGCTTATTTTACCGGGCAGACTTATTTAAACATGCTCAGCACCAAAGACGATGTTTGGAACGCCTCTATCGGCAATGTGACCTTTGAACCCGGAGCCCGCACCCATTGGCATAAACACAGCGGCGGACAGATTCTGTTGGTCTTGAACGGGGAAGGGCGCTATCAGGAAAGAGACGGCCAAATCCGCATTTTAAATAAAGGCGATGTCGTCCGTATTCCGCCGCAAGTTGAGCATTGGCACGGAGCAGCCCCCGGCAGCTGGTTCACCCATGTTTCTGTTGAAACCAATCTGCCGGATAATCAGACAACCTGGCTGGAACCGGTTGCCGAAACGGATTATAAATAATGAAGAGAAGCAGTGCCCAAAACGCCCAATCTGATGTTAACGAATGACTGAAAGGACTTCAAAATGACTAAAAAGATACTTGTACTCTCTGCAAGCGCCCGCAAAGGCGGCAACTCTGATTTGCTTTGTGATCAGTTTATTAAAGGAGCTGCCGAAAGCGGCAATCAGGCGGAAAAGATTTTTATCAATGACCTGAAAATCAATTATTGCCTAGGCTGCGGTGTCTGCAACACGACTCACAAATGTATTCAGCAAGACGATATGGCGGCAATTTTGGATAAAATGGTTGCCGCCGATGTGATTGTTTTGGCAACGCCGGTTTATTTTTACAGCATGAACGGACAGATGAAAACCCTGATTGACCGTTCGGTTCCGCGTTATCAGGAAATCAGCCGTAAAGATTTTTACTTTATCGTTGCCGCTGCCGACGAAAGTACCGGCAATATGCGCCGGACAATTGAAGGCTTTCGGGGTTTTACCGAAGATTGCCTGGATGATGCCCGCGAAAAGGGGATTGTTTACGGGGTAGGCGCCTGGCAGAAAGGCGAGGTTAAAAATACCCCTGCCTGGCAGCAGGCCTATGAATTGGGCAAAAATATAAAATAGTTTTTTGTGCCCTTGGCAGCCAAAACGCAAAATATCTTAATCCGTAAAGCCGGACAAACCGGGTTGAAAGCGTTTTCCAAAAACTGCGCCGATAATACATTAAAAACCCGAAAAATGCCAGGCTTTTAATTTTTAGTTCAAATATAATACATCCCGCTGATGCGGGAGGATTGCGTCATATCATAAGAAAGCCCCGCATTTGCGGGGCCTTCTCAATAAAACTCCTATTTTAAACAATACCTTTTCCTTTGGCATGATTTATCTTGCTTGAAGAAGAAAGATAAACTTTGCCCAAATTAACAGCTTCTGCGGAAATTTGTGACGGTTCATGCCTGATAACCGGATTAGCAGGAGCCGAAACAAATTCTTTCAAACGTTTTTCTTGAATAATAGTTACCATCCCCGCTTCTTTCATTGCCAGAATAGACGCTTCAAGTTCTTTGGGGGTAATCAGAAAAACATGGCCGCCACTGCCGTTTTCACCGTTCCAGTAAGCTTCTGCTTTTTGGTTTCTGGCCACATCCGCCTCTGAGGCATTTTCATCTAAGCTGCGGGGAAAAGGTTCGCCGGGGTCGCCGAACATCATGGTGTATATGCCGTTTCTTCCGGTTGGGCCGTAAGGACCGTAAACAGCGTGAATGACGTTGGTTTTGGGCATATCCTTCTCTTCAATTAAAGCAACCTTAATTTTCGTTTCTCCCCGGGTGTTAGGTTCACGGACAAGCGAAAAGATAGCATCTTTTTCCAGATTCTCTGCTGCTATAATCGCATCGGAACCGGCGTAGCTGTCAGTCTTCAACCCCATAACCTGCCGCCCCGGATTCCCCTGTTTGTCGATCAAAAGGGCGTAGGCATTATCAAATTTTTGTAGAATTTTTGCAAATTCCTCATTTGTCAGGTTTTTCAGAGCTTTTGAACCAACGGTCACAGAGTCGGGAGAAGTATGGCGCTGCAAATGTTCCAAACTTTCGGTGTAGGGGGCTAGTTCAACATTTTTAGCCTGGGGATCTTTACGGTATCTTTCAATAAGTTTGGGGGCGCGGACAATTTGATCATTAGCAGCCTGCAGCAGCTCGCGCAGCAGCAGGGCATCCTGCACTTTTTCCGGCCGGTTGGAGAGATTGCCCGATATTTTCAGATTGGTTAAGAAAAGCGCATCAAGTGAGTAAGGATTATTAATCGTGTTCACTTCTCTGGATAAAGTCCTTTTAATCTGACGCGGGGTTGATGCCGAAAGGTCATCGCAAGTGACGCGCAACGTTCTTAAATTTTCGGTAATGGCCTGAAAACGATCGTTGACTCCGGGCCTTTTTTCATCATTATAGGCAACTGTCAAAATATATTTGTGTCCGGTTTCTTTGGACTCAATTTGATATTTTCTGCCGTTTTCCGTTTCTTCTTTCGTCACCGTTGCAGACTGAATAATCTTTTTTATTGACTCAAGATAGGCCGCGTTTTGAACTTTGCGGTTTTCCTGTTCGGTTTCCGGCTTTGTTTCGGTTTGAACCCTTTGAAAAGCCCCGGTTGTTTGCTGGGTTGTTTTTTGTTGTTTAAGAGCCTCTTCGTATTCTTTTTGATATTTTTTCAAATTCGCCTCAGATTCCCGGCGAAGATAACTTTCAATTTCCCGTTGTTCGCGTTCATATTCGGCTTCTTCTTTTTGCTGCTTTAAAAGTGCTTCTTCATTTAGGGCTTTAATCTTCAAAATGTTACGGCAATAAGCCAGGGCCGCTTTTTGTTTGGCTTCCTGCTTTGTAGCGGCATGAGCCGTTTCCTGATGGCCTTCCGCATCAATCAGCTTAATCGTTGTCATGGCTTTTCCGTTACTTTGGATAGTACCGGCATTAATAAATTCAGGCATCGGTGTACCGGATTTTTGACAATAAAGATTAAGAGCACTTACAAAATCTTTTATATTTCCTTTGATAATAGTATTCGGATCAACAGGTTGGCGCGAAACAAAGGCCTGACTCTTTTTCTTAGTTTGCAAACGGCGGGAGGGGCGGCCGTTTTCTTCCCGCTGTTGAGTATTTACGGCGGACAGTTCCTGAGCTTTTTGTTGCGGTTTGCGAATAAAATTCCGGGCTGCATTAGTGACAAATTTGATAGCCTCTTCTTTTACTTTTTTCTTTTTGACCTGATTGCACCATTCCTGAAGTTCGGGATTATTACTGGAAAAAGTGTAATTTCCCATCCCGTCATCTTCAAAAAACAAAAAGACATCATTTGCGAGTTTGATTTTTCTTTTATTGTCACTGTCAAATTTTTCCATGGTTTTACTTCCCGAAATTTGTTGTTATCCAATTAAGCTCTTGTTATTGAATGTTAATATTAAATAAGATAAATAAATAATATCACTTTTTATACAGAAAGTAAATGATTATTTTGTCCAATAGTGGTCTGAAATTAAATTTATTTTTTAATTCGATGACGCTTCAAAATTTTCAAATCTCAAAAATCGGTTAGCCGAATTAATTAAAGTTTGATCTATGTTTTGCCGAAGGCAAATCAAACTGGTTCCTTTGGGACATCATGTTTCAATCTTGAACCATCATCTGTCCGGACGGTAAATTTTGGAATAATTCAACTCAAAAAACACTTTTTATGAGCCATAAATATTGAATGGTGTAAATAAGCAATTATAAAAACTTTCTGTCTGGTTCTCAGGAGAAGGTATAATGGTTTTTAGATATTCGAAAAAAATAAGCATATCGGTTTTGTTCAGCCTGCCGGTGCTGTTTACAATGACAGAAGTTGAAGCTGCTTCATTTGATTATCTGCATTATAAGGCAACATTGGCCAATCCGGCTTATAGCCTGAATTTTATGTCGGCAATAGAAGGTAACCATGATTTTATGACTTATGAAGAAAAGAATGGGACCTGGCAGCCGGCTTATTATAATTACGAATATCATCTTCATGCCTGTGCAGATAACAGTTGCAGCAGTAATAACCGTTTTCTTCCCTCATCAACTATTCAAAATCTGGGTTCGCCTTTTTATGGAATTGAAGGAAGTGCAATTTATAATACCAAATACCAGGTCGGAGAAGTTAATGCAGATTTTGTTAATAACAGCTCATATAAAGGTGCCGCAATTTTTAACGGAATTATGCAAAATAATAATGCGAAAATCGGTAATGTGACAGGAGATTTTATTAACAATAAAGCAACCAGTAATGGCGGGGCAATTTTTAATTATGTCGAGGTAGACAGCAACGGGCATGGCTCGGCAATTATCGGCGATATCAAAGGAAATTTCATTGGTAACTCGTCTGGTGACTTGGGCGGCGCAATTTATAATAACACGAACTACTTTGACCGAATTGTGCAGATTGGCAAGATTGAGGGAAATTTTATCGCCAATAAGGCAGGATCTTGGGGCGGTGCAATTTATAACCATGGAATTATCGGCGATGTGAATGCTGATTTTATCTCAAACAGCGGTTTTTATGGCGGCGCTATTATGAGTAATATTGCCATTGGTAACATTAATGGCAATTTTATTGCCAATACAGCTGCCGGTGCGGGAGGTGCCTTGCATTTCTCCGGTTATTCGACCGTCGGCAAAATCAATGGTTTGTTTATTGGCAATACAGCGGCTGACCAGGGCGGGGCTATCTTTAATAATAGTGCAAAAGATTTTTATGTAACCGGCGAATTTATCAATAACCATGCCGATTACGGCGGTGCTGTTTATAACGGCAGCCTGGCAAGCCTGTCTAATCCGCGGACAGCTGTTGTAATGAATACAAATTTTTTCAATAATAGTGCCGATACGGCCGGAGGAGCTATTTATCACTATGGAGTAATCAGTATTATTGCCGATAATGCTTCTTCAATATTTCAAGGAAATACGGCGGGCGGTGTTAGTAATGCCATCTATGTGGAAGATGAAGATTCAGAGGTCAATCTGACTGCCCGCCATTCAGGAAATCTGTCTTTTTATGATAATATCGATGGCGGCGAGGGATACAAGTTGAATCTGTCCGGTGACAACAGTGGTGCAATAACCTTTCACGCTAATATCAGCAACGGTGATATATCCGTTGGCAGCTCACCAGTAACCCGTGCGGCAGAGACAGTTAATGTCAGCTTTGATGACATAAACAATATCAGTAACCGTAATAACTCTTTGATAATGAATAACGGTACGCTGACTTTTTCCGGATTTGGGCTTGCTGACCACCATTTCCGGGAATTAAAGCTTAATGGCGGTGAAATTAATATTAATAATGCCGATGTTGATTTGGGAAAAACAGCAATGGGACGATTTGTTGCCGATAATTATAACGGCGGCAATACTTCTGTCAAAGTTCACCATGTCAATGTTTTAACGGACGGCGGTGAATATACCGCTGTTGATTTTGCTGATGTTTCTTTTGCCGGACAGGTCGAGAATAAAGTTACCAAAGCTGCAGGGCCTGTTTATAATTATACGGTAGATTATCTTGCAGATAGCGGCCAATTTACATTTCAGCGAGAAAGTATTAACCCGGAGGTTAAAGTTCCTTCTTATGCTGCCGCAGCAGCAACTTCAGTTCTCAGTAATGAAATCTACAGCCGCATTTTGGCCGATGCTGACAGCAATTTTAATGTTGGTTCCGGAGAATACGGGATCAAACCCTTTATAAAAACGTTTGGTTCAGATGATAAGATTGAAATTAAGAATTTTCACAATAGTGACAGTAAATTTTACGGTGTAATTGGCGGACTGTCAACCAGGCCGATACGCCTGTCTGCCGATTGGCAAGCAATTTATAATATTTATCTGGCGTATGCCAAAGGAGAACATGAATTTTCCAGCCAGCATGTCAATCAGGAAAGCGGATATCTTGGTGCCAGCGCCATCTTTTCCAAAGGGCAGTTTTATATCGGTTCAACGATAAATGCGGCAATTATGGAAAATCGTGCCCATCAGGAAACAGACAAAGATAAATTTACGTCGTATTTAGGCGGTCTGGCCCTTAAAACCGGATATAACTTCAAGTTTGGCTCTGATTATACTTTCCAGCCTAATCTATATGGCAGTTACACCTATATCAGCAGTAATGATTATGTGACCGGCCGCAATGCCAGGGTAAAGTTTAAAGGAATGTCAAACTATGAGTTGGCTCCCGGGATAAAACTTTCTAAGGCGTTTGAAGATGAGTTGGAAATTTATGTCAAAGGGCGTTATGTTTTTAATTTTAACGAAGGGCAGGATTCTCGGGCCAATGGCATTCTGTTGCCGGATATGGAATTAAAAAATTATGCCGAAGTTGGTGTCGGATTTTCTAAAAACTGGCTCGGGAAAGATTTGAAGCTGTTTATGGAAGTCAGCCGGCGTGAAGGCGGACGTGACGGTTGGAACGGTTTGGCAGGCATTAATTGGGCATTATAAAGCCTTTCAATTGCGTAAAGTATTTAAACAAAAAACACCTTCCATTTTTCAATATGACAGTTAAGCGGACTGAAAGCCTCAAAAATAATAAAGTAATTGGCCCCGCATCAGATGGGGCGTTCTTTATCTCGGCAATATAAGTTATTTCTTCGGCGGCGTCTCTTCCCACCACGAGCGAAAACGCTGTTTGGGGTTTTTCAACTCAACTTCTTCGCCAATCATCGGCGTTAAAATGCGGAAGTTTTCATCTTTACCGAGTTCCGTAATCCGTTCCAGCGGCTCGTTCCACGCGTGATTGGAAATGGTAAACCGTGAGTTATGAACCGGCATAAGAGCAGCGGCGTTCAAATCTTTTGCGGCCTGAATAACCTGTTCCGGCATCTCATGAATGAATTTCCAGTTTGGATCATATTGTCCGCTGTCCAGCAGGGCCAAA
This sequence comes from uncultured Alphaproteobacteria bacterium, assembly GCA_944393665.1. Lineage (GTDB taxonomy): Bacteria > Pseudomonadota > Alphaproteobacteria > RF32 > CAG-239 > CAZU01. The sequence continues at coordinate 39,619 of CALYAX010000007.1, read as the reverse complement.
TCTATCTTTTCAAATTGGCCGCCGATGGTTTTATAGTGTCCGCCATAACCGGAATCACCGCCGATATAAAGCTTAAAATCGGGGAATTTCAGCAAAAACGACGCCCACAAAGACTGGTTGGCGATTAATCCTCTGCCGGAAAAATGCCGTGCCGGGAGGCAGTGAATCTCAAAACCTTTGGCAGCAAACTTGTCATTCCAGTCCATTTCCTCAATTTGTTCTTCCTTAAAGCCCCAGCGCCGGAGATGGGCACCGACACCGAGCCCGGCAATAACTTTTTTCGTTTGGGCCTTTAGCTTTTTCATGGTCGGATAGTCCAAATGGTCCCAGTGGTCATGCGTAATGATAATATAGTCAAGTTCCGGCATATCTTCGGGGCGGTATATATCGGTGCCGTCAAAAGAAACGACGTTATAGGGAACCGGAGAGGCGGTGTTGCTCAGCACCGGATCAACCAGCAGACGGATGCCGTTCAGCTGAATAAAATAAGAAGAATGTCCGAACCAAATCAAAACGTTTTTATCGGGTGCAATCTTTTTCAAATCGGTTTTGAGGCTCGGCAGACGATAATCCGGTTTGGTGTTCGGGTGTTTTCCGAATAAGTAGTCGGCCATAACGCTCAAAAAGCCGTTTTCTCCGGTGATCTGCTGTGTCGGAACCAGATTTTGAAACTTGCCGTTTTTATAGTTCGGGGAGAGTTTAATTGCTTCCAGCTCTTTTCCCCGGGGCAGTCTGCCGAATTTCGGCGTCTGCAGATAGCCGGTTCCGGCAATAATGACCAGGCATAAGGCAAAGAACAATATTTTCATAAATTTTTCCCTTCGCGGTAAGTTAAACTTTACGGCTAAATGTAAGCTTTTATATCTTAATTGTTAGAGACGGCTCTAAGTCAAGAATTTTCTTTTATTTTGTATTCTGCTTCAGAAATGAGCTGATTGCTTCGGTCAAGTCGTCCTGATTCTTTCCGCTGACAAAATTATGGCTGCTGTCGGTAATTATGGCCATATATTTAGGGGCGGGGAGGCGGTCATATAATTTTTGGACGTCCTGCGGCGGAATAACATTGTCATTGTCTGCCGCAATCAGAAAAGGCTGAGCTTTCAGGCTTTGTGCATCGTCTAAGGCATTAAAGCTCTTGGCGTCCTCAAGGGTTTGGTAGGAAATAAGAGCTTTGTCTTTCCCGTCCGGCGTTTGGTAAGTATAAGCACCGTCCGATTTCCATTTGCGGCAGAATTCCGGCATATTCTTAAAACATGAAAGTTCCCACAAATCGCCGCTGATGACTGGGGCAATGCCGATGAGAATATTGACTTTTTGCGGATTCTGTACGGCGTATGTCCAGACTGATGCGCCGCCCAGCGAATGTCCGGCGACGGCAAACGGTTCGCTGTAAAAGTTTTGTTTGGCTGCCCAGGCGGTAACGTTATTTAAATCCTCGGCAAAAGTGGATATCCGGGTGTTTTCAACATCGCGGTTGCTTTTGCCCAATGAATAGCGGCTGTCAAAGGTCACAACGACATATCCGTTGGCCAGAAAAGCTTTTTTGGCGGCCTGAACCGCCTGATGCTGCTGATTAGAGGCCAGCCCGTGCTGTATAAATGCCAGTTTGTGATTATCCGCATTGTCCAACCCTTCAACCGTCACAAAGAGGGGATCATTTTGCGGGGTAATAAAAGAGGTTTCTTTCGTTGTCTGGGGCTGGGAACAGCTCCATAATAAAAAAATAAGCAATAAACAGATTTTTCGCATAATCATCTCCTTGGCTATTTTATAAAACAGTTTTTTCAAAAAATAAACCCCGGAATTCCGGGACTTACAAGAAGAGAGCAAATTATGGCGTTAAATCTGTTTTTTAGATTTTTTGCCGAATGATTTTTTAGTGTTTTCAGATAGTCCGTAAATTTTAAGAATAGATAAGAACATATTGTATTAACCTGTCTTAAATAAATTTGTTTTACGTTATTTTATAAACAAAAAAGATAAGGAGTTTGATCATGGTGAATATCTGGATGGTTCGTTCTCAGGGAGGAGAATTACTTCCTTTATTCTTAAAAAATAAAGTTGCGGCTCTTGGCTGGGAGGCTTTAGGTGATTTGGCTGGAAAAAGCAGAAATCAAATTAAGGAACTTGTACAGGAAAAATACCCTAATGAAAAAGCTATATTCCAGTGGATTGGCATCATTGATTCTTTTGTTAATTTCATAAAAAAGGGTGATTACATTATAACATATGATAAAAGTAACCGCTTGTATTACATTGGCGAAGTTGTCAGCGATTACTATTATAATAATAAACTCATTAAGGAATATCCCAATCTGCGTAAAGTTGAATGGAATGCTAGAACAATATCCAGAGATGATTTGTCCAGTACTTCTAAAAATTCTTTGGGCAGTCTGTCAACAGTGTTTCGTCTTTCTCACGATGCTGAAGTTGAAATTTTGAGCCTCCTTAAAAACAAAAAAGAAATTGCCAAAAATGAACAGGAAGTTGCTGAAGAGCTGGAACTTCAATCTAATGAACTTCTTGAAAATTCAACAGAAACATTAAAAGATCGAATATTAAATTTATCTCCAGATGATATGGAAGAACTTGTCAAAGAAATATTGAATGCAATGGGTTATATTGCTCGTAGAAGTCCTAAAGGGGCAGACCGGGGTATTGACGTTTTTGCCTCCAGAGATGGTTTGGGCCTGGAAGAGCCACGTATTTTTGTTGAGGTTAAACATCGCAAAGGACAAATGGGAGCTCCTGAAATTAGAACTTTCCTCGGTGGAAGACAGGTCGGAGATCGCTGTATTTACGTCAGCACGGGTGGTTTTACTAAAGAAGCTAGATATGAAGCAGAAAGGGCTAAGACCCCCGTATTCTTGGTCGATTTAGATATCCTGACCGAGCTGATAGGTGTGCATTACGATAATTTTAGAGCAGAAGGAAAGGTTCTTCTGCCACTACGTAAGTTGTATCTGCCAGCTTAGAAAGTTACAAAAAGATAAATAGTTTTGTATAAGTCCGGATATTTTTATCTGATATCTTTTATGCAATACTAAAGATGTTGGAAACTAAAGCCTGCTTTTCAATCTTCCGAAATCAAGATATCCACAAGGTTTGTATGACTTGCTTTGCTGATATGTATCCCGGCCTCTGGCACTGTTTTTAAATAAAACAATATTACCGATATCTTATTTCAGAAGAAAATAAAGAACCGGGAAATAAACATTTAGTGTAAATGCTAATAACAAACTGTTTTTAGATCTGTTGTTTGTATTGATGATGCTTAGCAAGCAAATTATGAGCTAAAATTTATTATCCCCTGAACCTTTTTTTTCGTTTCATTATCAATTGTGAAATATTCACTTGTGTTTTCTTTTCCTCGGCTTTATCTGTTTCAACATGTGCTGTTTCACCACTCTTATTTTTTATTTTTTCGTGTAATCTGCTGCATTTTAATCGAAACGGATCTAAGGAGTATTTTAAAATCATTTCGGCAGCCCTTTGTGTTTTTTCATTTTCCACTCCCTGACTTTTGATAAATTCTCTAGGATCGTATCCTGCATTTTGAGCAATCTGAGAACCTACAATGTTTGCAAAATCTTCAGGGGCTTCCCATCCGATGCTGCCATTATAACCAAATGGCCGTCGATTAATATCAATAGCGTGTGACAATTCATGTCCTAAAAGAACGGCCAAAGAGTCATCTGAAGCCTCAAGAGCTTTTTGAGTGATAACGACCGCAATGGCCGGTTTTGATTTTTCCTCAGGCTGGATATAACGGCATTCGCCATCAAAATTTGTCCCTGAAATTATCTTGAAGGTGATATCACATTTCCGAGATAAATCAAACAAAGCTTTGTTTGGAAGACCTTTTGATGGATCGGCAATTCGATTAAAAATTGATACACAACGGGAAACGCTATTCTCATCATTCATATATTGATTAGCATCATAAAAATTTTTTATATTGCAACCATATTTCAAATTTTTTCCTTGGTAAGAAGGATATTTGGTAATATTAATATCTGCATATAATTCGTTGTAATGTTTAATCAATTCAAAATCATCATGGTCAGGAGGAGAACACTTTTCTATAATCTCCAAAAGGTCATAAACTTCACGAACTTCACTTTTTGAAATTTTATCTTTAACATACTCCGTCATCTGAAAAGCTTCTTCCGGAGAACATGTTAAATAGTTATTCGGTTTATGCTTATTAATGAGCAACATCATTTGTTCTTCTGAAAGCATAATTTTATCTCCAGATAAAAGAGCCATACCATAAGTATAATGTGTCATATCTATATTTTTTTGTCAATAAAAATACTCAAATGTATAGTTTAGTGCTTGATTTTATTGTAATTTTGTCAAGGTGAGCTCGTAAAATTTCCAAAAATGCAATTTTTGTATTTACAACTTTCGAACTCGCTGAAAGCCCTGATTACAAAAGCAAAACAGCGCCCTGAAAAGAGTACTGTTTGTATTGGTGCTTCTTAACTCACAGTTTACGAGCTTTTATAAAATTTTTAACATCATTATAATTGGAATGTCAAATTTCCAAGGTTTTTCATATTTTGTAATTGTAAATCCTACCTTATTATAAAAACCAACTGAAGGACCATTTTTTATGGTCCAAACTTTGCAGGTTTTATAATCGTTTTTTTTCTTTATTTTACACAAATAATCAACTAATAAAGTGCCTATTCCCATTTTTTGGTACTCTGGTTTTACGTATAATACCCCAATTTCAAAAGTATCTGAGTTATCTTCCATTGCCATTAGAAATGCTACAATCTGTTTATTTTTTTCTGCCACATAGCATTCATATTTTTGTAAATAATCATGCCATTTTTGTAAAATATCTGCAGTAATACATAAATTATTCAAATATTCATCAGGCACATATCCACGATAACAAACTTTATATGCTGATTGAATTACTTCTGTGATTGCAGGAACATCTTTTGCCAAAGGAACCCTTATTTTCATCATTGTAATCTCCTATAATGAAATTAAACAATAAATTATTTTAATTGACAAGTTTTAAATATCCCAGAATCTCAAAACCAAACAAATCAATTAATCCATTGAAAAACAAAGAAACCTTAGCGCCAAAGTTCAGAAAAACTTCCCCAAACGCAATTTTTGAAAATCAAACACTCGAACTCGCTGAAAGCTTTGGAAAATAAAGAAAAAGCAGCCATTTTGTAGGCCGCCGTTTGCATTGGTGACAGTTTCGCAACGAATTTCGAACTATTATTTACTCCTGAATATTACAAGGCAACTATGTACACATACCGATTAGCTAAGACATTTTTACAAAATAATCACAAATATCAAGAAATTATAGAAAATTAATTTGATATATCATTCATCACCATTTTATTAACTCTAATATTTATCCCAAAGATAAAAAAATATAATTACATTTTATCTTGTAAGTCAAAGTGGTGTAATATAGATTAAAAAAATTGAAAGGATATCTCTAGTGGACATAGAAACAAAGACAGAACAAGAACCTAAAACAGAAACTAATCTTTTAGCAAACAACATTTCAAAAGTATCAGCCACAATCATTTTAGCTGTTATTTGGTTAATTGTTATATGGCTTATATCTTATTGTTTAGATATGATTTCTTTATATCAAAACAAAGAAAATATAAAACAGATAATGCCTCCATTTATTTTTATGGGTATAATTTTCATTTGTGCATTAATCGGGACAGATAGCATTTTAAAAACTATTAAATATAATTATAGAGCAAAGGAATCTATCTTAGGAAATATAATTCAATCTATCTCATTAGCCGGATTAGCTGCTTTAGCATGGTGGAATAGCAAATAATGTATCCAATTAGGAAAAAATAATGAAATTCAGGCCGGAAATTAATATTGATAATGATTTATATAATTTCATAAAAAAAAATTATGAAATAGAAAACTACCGAGACGTATTAAGCAATGCAATGCTTTATTTAACCAATAAATTGCGTGAAAAGTCTGGATTAGACAAAGATGGAGCTAAACTAGTTCAAGAAGCATTTTCACTAAACAAACCTTTAATAAAAATGAACCCACTAAAAACGGAAACAGATAAAAATATCCAACAAGGAATGATGAGCTACATTTGTAGTTTATATTATATGTACAGAAATCCAGTTCACCACAATATTATAACCCCGTCTAAAGAGGTCTGTGATTTACAGCTAATAATGATTAATTATGCGCTAGCCGCACTTATAAAAGGAGAAGCTTTTTATTCTATAAATGATATTCATCAAAAACTTAATGATTTATATTATGTCGACGATGAAGAATATATAAATGAAATTCTAAATAGAATTCCAGAAAAAAAATTATTAGATACATTAATTTCTTTATGTGATGATAGTATCAATCCTAATGTATTTAATTTTACATATAAAATATTTAATAGTCTCCCTCAAAATGAACAATACATTTATATTAAAAGTGCTGATACAAAACTAGAAAAATCTAACAATTTAAAAGAAATTGCTCTGCTAATATATATTTTAAGAAATGAACACTGGAAAGATATATCTAAACTCTCTCAAAAACGCATTAATAAAATATTATTAACAAGCTTGAAAGACTGGTGCGACAACAAAAATATGGAATGCTACGAAATTAAAAATAATAATGATTTATTGCCCTTATATATGCAATATATTTTTGAATATATTGACCATAAAGAGTATTATAAAATTTATTCACTAAATCTATCATTTTCCTCTAGTCTAACAGATATTTTTATGAATGATACTATGTCTAGCCTATTCATCTCAAGTATAAAAAATTTAAATATTGATAAATACCCGTATTCGACGCTTTATAAATTACATGAGCAATATGGAAAATTCAATGTATTAAATCAGCTCGTAGAAACATTTGGTGAAACATTTATTAGCAATATACAAACAGAATATTTAGAAGCTAAACAAATCTATGATGAACTTCCTTTTTAGCTCAATGTAACAAATATCAGTAATTTTTTTGAAGCAACAAAAAACTCGTTTTCTTGATGTCTGGTGTGTTGTTTCGAAAAAACGATAAATTCGTACTGAAAAATTAAAGTTCCTCATTCTCTGACAATCCAACAAACAAAAAACTATAAGTTTTAATCACAACAAATATAAACTTGATAATTTTACAAAAATAAGGCACAATAACCTTGTATCTTGGAAACAAGGTGCCTGGAATTTTCCGAGGGCTCTTCCTCGGGACTCTCGTGCGTTGCTAGTGCTTAGCGTAAAGTCTGTTAAAAAAATATCCGGACCAAAACTAGCGTCTTAGGACTTTTGTTTGAAGTTTTAAGATGCTTTTTTGTACCTTAAAATTTCGGTCGCTCTAAATTTTATGAAAATTAAAATTTTAGATAAGGATAAAAAAATGCTACCTGAGAGTATTATAAAAGAATATATTTCCACACAAATCCGTTTTGACAACTATGAAAATATTCCGTGAATATGCGGTGTCATCAAAGTACTGCCTTGTTGAAAAGATATCCGAGGAAATTCATCTAAAGCAACATTAGCGATATAATTATATCCTTCAAAAATCTTTTTTTATTTTCTTTTGAAATAATTTGTATTGAAAATTCCAGTAAATTTAACTTGGATTGGTATTTTTTATATAGTTTACTCATTAACTACCTGTTTGACATATATTTTTTATTATATTAAGCTACAAATAATATAATTTTCCAATAAGGAGTTGCTCATGGAGTGTGTATTTTGTAAGATTTGTGCCAAAGAACTTCCGGGAAAAATAATTTATCAAGATAATATCTTATCTTGTTTTCTACCCAGAAAAATGGAGGTCTATGGTCATTTGCTTATCGTTCCTAATAAGCATTATGAAAATATTTTTGATATTCCAGAAGAAGAGCTTACTCATATTATCAAGTTTGCAAAAAAAATTAGTTTGCATTTAAAAGAACGGTTAGGTGCTACAGGTATTAATATATTACATGCCAGCGGTAAATCTGCTCAGCAGTCAGTATTCCATTTTCATATCCATATTTTCCCTCGTTTTGACAATGATGGGTTAGATACATGGCCTAAGCTTGAAAAAAAAGAATATAATAGTGATGAAGTCTTGGCTAAAATTAAATTTTAGAGTTTTCTGCCGCAGCCATTTTTCATAATAAACATATCTATAGGATTCATAGTTGCACTCCGATCGAATACCTTATCCTTAGGCCATTTTTTAAAAATAGAGTCAAGATATTCTGCATATTCATCTTTTGCCGCACTCCAATACCGACCGCCGACAGAACATTTTTCGTGAAGAATATTTAGATCTCTAGGGGTATAATTTGAGACAGCACACATCATTTGATAGGCAACAGAATCATCAGGTTTGCTGTAATGCCCTTCTTCATGTTGAAGTTTATGTCTTATTTGATCAATATTCATATCAACGTTTATTGAGGATCCGGGAATACTTTTACTCATTTTAGGAAAACCATTGAAGCCTTTAATAATTTTGGAATACATTGCTCCGAGATGAAAAGGCATTTCCATCCTTTTTATAACATCCTTTGCAATTCTGACATAGAGATGTTCTTCCAAACCAAGCATTACCATAACACTTTTATTCTTATCTGCCATTCCAAGATGAATAAAATCAGCCACCATTAGATTGATAGCCTGTTTAACCGGATATTTAATACCTGGATAAGCACCTTGTTTTTGATATAATTCCGATAAGTCTTCTTCTGCATTAAGGAAATCTTCATCTGTCAGGCATCGAGAAATCAAATAAGCCGTTCTGCAGACTTCAGGATTATTATCTTGTGAGCGTAAAATTCCTTTTTCCTTTGAAAAGCCAAGGTTGGTAATGAATTCTTTATATTGTTCAGCCCTGGCTTTTACAACAGGATATGGTTGAGAGCGAGCATTATATGAATCTAAGTCCCCCAAGACGAATTGAACATTAAATCCTTGTTCCTGTAAAAATATTGCACGCATCATTTGGGAAATTGTTCCCATGTGAGGAGCCCCGGATAATCCAACTCCAGTTGTGACGATTGCTTTTTCTTTATTATTTATTGCTTGAGAAAAAGGTTCTCCATCAAAATGACATAACCACCGTTGATTGAGTGCCTTTTTATCCAAATGAGAAATATCAAAATCAATAGGTTTGAAATCAAAAGCATTGTAGCCATATTTATCAATGACTTCTTTATAATATTCATCATTAAAGATTAAGTTTGATGAAATATCTTTAGACATATTTTTAGTTCCGTTTAAAAGCGAATTGTTATTCTCGCACCTAATATTATTAGTAAATCATTAATTTTATTTTGTCAAATTGTCAATATTTTTTAGCTAAAATAAGTTTTCGATGTTTAAAGGGTCTAAAAGAATATTTTTTTTATTAGTGTGTCTAAATTATCAAAAGTAGCGTATATTTCTTCTCCAATAATGATAGAATCGATTTTTGCTTTTTTAGCCGCTATATAATCGTGTCGGCTGTCTCCAATCATCAACACGTTACTTTTGGAAATTGAAAAATGGGCTATTGCCTTAAGTATTGGATCAGGCAGGGGTTTATTGTGATCACATTCATCTTTACATACAGAAAAATCAAAAGATGTATTAAATGTGTTCTTTTCTATTTCCCAAAGTATTCTGTCTTTGCTGGTAACTATAGCTTTTTTTATGGATAAGGTATCTAGAATTTTAAGTAATTTATCCGCACCGGTAATTTTATGCACATTATTTTTTATACCAGATATGTAAGTTTTTAGATATAAATCGTATGCAATATCTTTATTTTCATGAAAGAAATTTTCAAAATTGTCTTCTAAAGATAAATTGTGATTTCTAATTTTATCTAATTCAAACCAGTCTAGTTTTCTATATTTTTGAGAAACGGGTTGCATTGCATAAATAACATTCTCTCGAGTTCTGACTAATGTACCATCCCAGTCCAATAAAACAAGCTGATAATTTTTTATATTGATGTCTTTCATGAAATCCTTAAGCAGTAGTATAAATAACTTTTATGACAGCTTCTTTACTTTTATCCAACATTTTTGCAATACCAAGATTGAAATCGGATAATAAAAATTTGTGAGTGATTAATGGAGCAAAAAACTCCGGATGGGAATCAATTAAAGCTAATGCTTCTCTAAAATCGTCTCTTTTTTTTGTAACACAAAACGAATTAACACCATATATTGCTAATTCCTTATAAAAAGCGGTTCTGGCATTAAAATCTAAAGAAAAGTTAGGAGGATAAACCCCCATTATTAAAATTTGACCCCCAATAGAAGCATATTCAACACATTGGTTTAAAGTATCTGATTGTGCACGTCCTACAGTTTCGATTGTTAAATCAAACTTTTCATTTTCTTGGGGGGCTGATGTGCTATATACTTGATTTACATAATCAGTATTATGATGCCCGCGTAACGAAATTTTTATTTCCGGATATAAGGCTTTCAACACCGCAATGGATAGGCAGCCAACGGTTCCATCCCCAATAACTAAAACAGAATGGGGTTTTTTTGACAGCTTTTTTATACCATTTATGATCACGGCCGCTCCATCAACTAAAACCCCCAACTCAGCTTGAAAATTCGCTGGAACAATATACAGACTTTTGTTGGGAACTTTTAAATATTTAGCAAAGGCTCCATCGATATTTTTTCCTATATTTCTACTATTTGAACAGAATTGTGTTAAGCCATCATTGCAAGAAGAGCATTTTCTACAATTAGCAATTGGGTTAATGACGACTTTCTTTCCTATTAATGTTTCTTTATCAGATTTTTTAACAGTACCAATTATTTCATGTCCCATGACAACCTGAGTTTCATGGCTTGTAGGTGCTTTTATTCTGTGCATGTCACTGCCGCACAATCCGGCAAATTCTACCTTAACGAGGCTTTCGTCGGTAGTTAACTCTGGCAGAGGACGAGAATATTCTTTCCAGCAATTCTTTTTTATATCAAATAGAATTACACTATTATTCATCTGTCCTCTCCCAAATCATTGACCATTTCTTTGAAATGATTAAATTGTTTTAATGCCTTTCCCGACATAATAATATCATGAGCCATTTCAAAAGCTGTTTTTAGATTGTCTGTAATCCCAGCTTCGGTAATCATAAAAGCTGTATTCATTGCAATAGCATTATTTTGAGCTTGAGATGCCTTTCCTGAAAGACATAAATTAAAAATATCTAATTGACCATTTATATCTATGCTGCTTTTCAATTCATCAGGAGAACATCTTTTACATCCAAATATGTTTGTTAGATTAATATTTTTAGAGGTTTTTTGTGTCTCAATATAAGAAATATTATTATATTGCAATGGAGTGAGCTCATCAATATATAAGACTTTATCATCTGTTGATGAAACAACCACACCTTTTTTTAATCCTATCTGATGCAAAATTTTACTGGAAATTTCAATATTTTTTCCAGCAAAACCATAAATAATGCTATCACATAAAATAGGGTTAACAATAGCAGCAAGCGCATACGATAGTGCATGAGGGACTAAAAATATTCCACCATAAAAATTGTCAAATTTAGGAATGGTCTTTTCGATTTGAAAAATACCAAGCCCTGTTTCTGTAAAAATTTTTATCATTTTTTCAAATGAAATATCTATGTTAACTCCGGCAGCACTTAATATATCAGAAGAGCCGGTCACAGAAGAAACTGATTTGGATACGGCTTTAGAAATAAAGCACCCCGCCGCACTTGCAACAATTGCAGAGATAGTTGATATATTAAAGGTTTTTATACCTTTTTTGCCACTTCCCGCCAAACCAATGACAGGTTCACAAATTGGAAGTTTTCTCTTATTTTTTAGGAGAGATGGTTCTAGATATTCAACAAAATCAACTAAGCCCCAAAGTTCTTCAGGCGTAGGAACTCTTACGGATAACCCATAAAGAATCATTCCCATGCAAAATTTTGCTTGCTGGTTGTCTGTCTCATGGTACAATGTCTTCAAAGCATTAAAAATTTCTAATCTTGATAACACAACACCATTTTGAATATGGTGCAGTAGTAGCTCATAATTTTTCATAATTAAACTCTAGCTTAAATATATGTACTTTCTTTACCGAATATTATCTTTCAAATTTGTTACCATATTAACATTTTGAGCTAAAGAAGAAAGATATTTATTTTTATAAATAACAGCAGGGTGTAAACTATTTTTTAACGGTAAATTCTTTAAAAAATTTAAAATTTCCTTATATCCATTGTCAGTTTGCAACATCATTTCATCTTGAATGGTCCATTTTTCATTGTTCCAATCTTCCCGTGCCAATAATGTAATATGACCGTTATTATCAACTCTGGCACTAACAGGCCGATGATCAGATACAACAGTGGCATGAGTTTCTGCAAAAATCGTTTTATCTAGCGAAGTTGGAGTAATACCATGCGCAAATAACTGCTGATCTAATAGAGAGAGTTCTTCCTCAGGTTTTTTGCAGAAATTACTATAATTGAATACCATTAGATCTTTTTGAGGAATAAATTTTACTTTTTCATAAAAATCTTTCCAAAGTCTAAAACGCTCCTGATTATTTTCTCCGGCCCATTTCCTCCCGCTTTTGAAGCTGCGTTCCAGGCTCTGTATCACACCTTGAGGTTCTCGTATACATAAAACAAATTTTGCACCGGGCAATTTGTCTTTAATTTTATCCATAGCTAATAATGTCCATGGAGTAGAATCACAAAAATAATGGCAATTATTTTTTATTGCCATTTCGTGAGCGAATTGTGTTGCATGATTTTGAAGACTAAATAAATACTCATCCTTAAAAGTAGACGGTAATGTTTTCATTAAATTGGGAGCAACACGATAAGTAAAATCAAAACCGGCATATTCTCCCATGTCCAAGATATCTTTGTGGGTTGAAATATATTTTCCAATAACAGTAGTTCCAGATCTAGGAGTACCTAATACAAAAATAGGGATAATATCTTTTCCCATACTACTCTCCTGAATTTTTAATGAATAATTAACTTATAAGCTTCTTTAAAATTTTGTCAATATTTTTTATAAAAAGAAAAGGCTAGAGAATAAAACTCTAACCTTTTCTTTTATAGTGAATAATTTACTTACTTCTTATTAAGAAAAATCCTCGTTTACCAACTTTGAGCTGAAGCTCTTGTTTGACCTCAAGAATTGAGGTTTCATCGGTAATTTTTTTGCCATCAGCACTTACAGCACCCTGCTTAACAAGCCGTCTCAATTCAGAATTCGACTCATTTTTGCATTTTTTCAGAAGTTCCAACACCTGAATTTCAGGGGTCTCAATTTCAATAACCGGAGCATCTGCGGGAAACGTCTTATTAGAGAATGTCTCTAAAAAAGTCTGTTTCGCATTATTTGCTGCTTTTTGGCCATGGAAAATTCTGACAACTTCTGTCGCTGTAAAGATTTTAGCATCTCGAGGGTGATTCTTAATATCCAACGCCTCTATTTCTTCTAAAGAAACGCGGGTATTGTTAATAAGAATAAGCTTAATCATTTCATCCGGTAGTGCCATGATTTGACCGAACATGGTTTGTGCATCAATGTTAAGGAAAACCCCTGTACCATTTGATTTTGACATCAATTCACCAGTAACAGGGTTTTCCATCAAATTAACACAAACAACGAACTTTTCCTTGTCTTTAAAGCGTTTGACAAGAGTTCTTCCCATAAGGGCATTAAATGTCTGGTCTAAACCACAAATTTCTACATCTACATCCAATGCGACGCTATCAAATCCCTGAAACATGGGGTAGATAAACTCATGCAAATGGATAGGCCTGTTCTCGCTGAGACGTTTCTGGAACATATCCCTTTCAAGCATTCTTTGCACTGTGGAATTGGATAGCAGGTCGATTAAATTCGTAACTGACATTTTATCAAACCACGTACTGTTAAGAACAACTTCGGCAGGATTTTCAAGATCATCAAAGTTAATTATGGGGCGAATTTGACGAACCCAATCTTCAACATTTTTCCGAGCCTGTTCTCTAGTCAGTCTTGCACGAGCAGAATTCCGGTCACTAGGGTCTCCGATACAAGCGGTTAAATCTCCGAAAAGAACGAAAACTTTATGCCCGAGTTGCCTAAACTCCTCTAAAAGCATGAAGTTCTTTGCATGACTCAAATGTAATGAATTACTAGTTGGGTCAGCACCTATGTAAAAACGCATAGACTCATCGGATAACAAACGTGCTTTGAATTCTTCTTCAGATGGCATAATATTCTTAATTACACCACGAGACAGGATTTTTTCAATCCGTGCCAATTTTTCACTTTTGTCCATCTCAATAAAAATTTTAAATTATTTCATTTTTAGAATATCTACATTGTAATTAATTTAATACGATGATAATATATAATAAGTTTCTTTAACTTTCAAGAATAAAAAATAGAAAATGTCTTTTTTGTTTATTTTTTGTTTATTTCCCGATAAAGTTAAAGGGCTTTCATAAGAATAGTAAATTTTACCTTTTATTAATTAGTTCAGCCAGTTCGAAATATAAAATTAACTTAATAATTGGATAATATGCTTGCAAAAAAACGATATCGTGCAAAGCAATACTATATTATAACCAATTATTCTTTCCTCATTATTTTCTCGATCTAAGTTTTTTATTATATCACATCTATAAGTTCTCCAAAATTTTGTATTGATTGAAATTTTAAAATCAGAAACCTAAGCTGTGTTATCTACAAAAATCTTGTCAAAAACCAAGTTGCAATGGTCACTGTTATATAAAAGGAAAATCACGCCGGAAGAATACCGTGATATGAGTGAGGAGATAAAAAAAGAACAGTACAAACTCGAAGGAAGGTCGGAACTGTTGACTAAAGCCGATGAAAAGTTTTCAATCGCAGTCGCCACAATACTTTCCTTGGGTAATAATGCGTACCAAATCTTCCAGAGTTCGAAAGTAGAAAACAAAAGAGAGATTTTGAACCTTTTACTTTCAAACTTGAAATTACAAGACAGTAAAATTTCGTATACCCTAAGGAAACCGTACGATTACATCAGGTCTTTAAACAAAAAACACCCTCCAAAAAGGAAGGTGTTGTGATTGGTGAACCGAATAAATTGTACGGACTAATGCGATTTTATACATTTTTAAGTCTCATTAATGCAATGTAGGTTGCAATAAAATTTCGAACCTCTTTTTTCGGTATACCTAACTATTAAGTAAATATTAATCCCAAAGCTCCGTTTCTAAGGGCTTTTTAACCGCTTCAACATTCTTAATATCAAAGCCATGCTTTCTACCAAATATTAATTCTTCAATTGCTATAAATACACGTTTGAAAATCATATCTTGAGGTTCTTCATGTCTAGCTAATGTTAAATAGTAATTTACATCATCCTTACGCAATAAGACAAGCCAATCTCCAGTTAGTATCTTTTTGTCGCACGCTTCAATATAACAGTCATCGATCCTATTTCTTGTTAAATAACCCAGAGCTTTTTCATATGCTTCATTTTCAGATAAATTCTTAATCATGCGATTATATAAATATAATACACTGAATATGCACTCTTCATATTGTTCAACATTCATTGAATAATTTTTAGCTTTTGCGTTGAATATTTTTTTGCAATTTTTTGCCATATTGAGTGGCTGAAAATGATGAACATGATACAAACCTTTAATATTTATGTATTTAAAAGGTTTATATAAGTTTTTATTAAATGCTTTTTTTTCCAGTAAAGATATTTTATCAAATATAACATCAGTATTGTATAAAACTTTTTCATAATATTGAAATTTTTCATTGTAAAAAGCTTCTCCCAAACCTTTTTTATGAATTTCTATCTGGGCCTTGAAAATACTACTATATCTATTCTCAAATTTAATATCGGCATTGGAATAAATCATTTTATAACACACTCTAAAGAATCATAAGTAAGAAAGATGCCATAGACGAATGCAGCGAATGCTAGAAAAATTATAAATACAACAAATCCTTGAGTAAAGTTTCCTTTTAGCCTTGATGAGCTTTCCTTTTTCATTTGTTCATCAATATACTTATTATTTTCTTCCTGATATATTTTTAAGCTCTTAAAAAACTTATCATTTTTTTCATCAATAGATATTTCTTTGATGTGCATTTTCTTTATGTAATCTAATTTATCGTCCTTACTATGAGAAGTTCTAATCCGAGCAATTTCGATTAGATTAGCATAATAGGCCGTATCTTGAAATTTTCCTTGGGCATACCATGCCAGAAAGATACTTAATGAAGATAGGGCTGCGCCAACAGCAAAAGTAATTGTTGCCCAGAAAATTCCATGCGCAATATCATATTTTTCTATAAGAATGATGTGTGTAAATAAGGTTAATAGAGATATTGCTGCCGTTCCATTTAGTATGAAAATCCCTTTTAGTCCCATTTTAGCGAAATCCATTACATGCTGTAAAAGTTGATTCTCTTCAACATTTATTAAATTTTCTTTATGAAACATTTGCTGGTCATGTATTTCTTTAATATCCATTTTAGAATCCTCATCATTACAATAAAGATATTGTATTCTCAGAATTAACTACATACAATATCTTAAATTAATTATATGTAAAAAGGTCTGAAACACATGCATACCTACGATAGTATAAATGAAAAATTGGAGAAACTCTTGTCTGAAGATACATCAACATTAAAAGAACAAATAATATTTTCAACATTACATATGCTTTTATACGAATATTCAAAAATTATGCTGACAGAGAAATTAAAAGATTTTTTCAGCATAGAACTGATTGATAATTGCAAGCCTTACCAAAAGGTAAGCAGTAAATATAAAAATAATTGTAGTCGTTGTGGTGGTGTATTTGAATATGGATTCGAGTTCTATTGCTTGAAAAGCGACCAAATTGACATAATAGAAAAGGCTAGAAAAATAAGAAATATATGTGCACATAGTTTTTTTGATTTTTTTCTAACAGACCAAGAATTTATAACTAAGGAATATTTATATCAATTTTTAGATATTGTTCGTTATTTGGATAATTATTTTATCGTTGAAATTGATATTCCTATCGCTGGTACTATTGTAAAAGATAGCGAATTAGAAAAATGTCAATCTGTATATTTTCTATTGTTAGAACAAGTTTATAATAAGCTAATTACCTAATTATTTTATTTTTCTTGATAACATTATCTAGTTGTATATTATGGAAACCCATACATTAATTAATGAAAAATGTATTCGTTTTGATGTCCTTTTATATTAGAAAGGTTAAGAATATGACTTTTAATTTAGGATTTAGGCTGTCAATATAGGGCCAATTAAAATAAGACTCATAATTGCAATCTAGAAACTAATAAAACAGCAATATATGCTAAAAATGGATCTGAAAAATCTTTTATTAGTAAAGCTTTTCAGCTAATAGCCAATAATTCTATATAATAAGTTCATTTTTAGCTATTCAATGTAAATATTAAGAAAAACTCTATGCACGCTTCAAAATTCTCCAACAGTATTAAGAATGAAATCATAACTAAACATCAGAATGGCGAAAAGTGTAAGAAGAAAGATAGTTCTGGATAACTGGGATTAACCGAGATTTACCGGGATATATCGGAATCCCAGTTATGTAAATCCATCTTTCTTCTTACAAAAACCTAGACTTTAAAACCGACCCAGAACCATTTTGCAATAAATCCAGAACCATTTTGCGCGCTACACGCAGTCGCCACAATACTTTCCTTGGGTAATAATGCGTACCAAATCTTCCAGAGTTCGAAAGTAGAAACAAAAAGAGAGATTTTGCACCTTTTACTTTCGAACTTGAAATTACAAGACCGCAAAATCTCTTATACACTTAGAAAACCGTACGATTACATCAGGTCTTTAAACAAAAAAATACCCTCAAAAACTGAGGGTATTGCGATTGGTGATCCCAACGGGATTCGAACCCATATTACCACCGTGAAAGGGTGGTGTCCTAACCATTAGACGATGGGACCATCTAGGCTGGTTGCATATATATATGTAAAAATCTTATCGGTCAAGAATTTTTTTACATAAAATGTAAATTTTTTTAAGAATATTTGTGAGAAAGGTTTTGTTAGTGTAAAAACCTGTCGTAATTACCGCCGGAACAGAAAATCCTCTCTTTCTAATGTATGGTAACTGTCTGTAATAAAGATAAAACATATAAAAATTCCGGGTGGTTTGTCCGATAGTAATTTATAATAAAGTAAAGATACTCTGATTGAAAATTAATTTAAAGCAGTGATTTTGCTGCCGGGATTTAAAACTGCCATAATTTCACTCAGGTGAATGAGACGGATATGTTTTTCTTCCAGCGTTTTCAGCCAGTCTTTCAAGGCTTCATAAGTCTGGCTTTTGGGGTGTCCGATGGCAATGGCATAGCCGTTTTTGCGCGCCAGCTTTTCAGTCAGGGCCAGTTGTCCCAAAATATAAGCCTTATCATTGTTATTATCTAAAAAAACATGACGATGCCCATATGCAACCCTGCGGTTTTTGGCTGCTGTTTCGGCTTTTGATTTTGCTGAAGTCTTAGAATCAAGGAAAAACAGGTTGTGTTTTTTCAAAACATCCATGATCACTTCCATACGCGGCTCGTCTTCCGTCAGTTTACTGCCCATATGGTTGTTTACGCCTTTTATGCCGTGAAATTTTGCCAGCATGGCGCTGAAATTTTGCCGCAGTTCCTCCGGTGTCATCTGCGTTGTTAAAACATCCGGCGCCGTATCAACTTTTTTTTGCGCTTCCATCGGCACGTGAATCATAATCTCGTGGCCGGCCTGGCGGGCATTTTCAATCTGCGGGGCAAGATTGGAACTGTATGTTAAAAAAGAAGCTGTCAACGGGGCCTGCAAAGAGGTGATATCCTTAGTGCGCCTCTGGCTGACCCCCATATCGTCGATAACAATAGCCACAACAGGTTTCTCTCCGAAATACGGCGGTTTTTTCAGGGGAATAATTTTCAGTTTGGTTATCTTGGTATGGTTGATATGGGTATACATATTCCCGGCGTTTTCATCAATGATATTATCCGGCAATTCTTCTTCATAAATTGTATCAAGAATATCCTGATTGCAGCTTTCCATTTCTGTCAGCAGTTTCTTTTCGGTCAGCGGCGGCAGTTCAAAGCTTATCTCCTGTTCGATCAAGGCTGCGATTTTATCGGTTTCGGAAACTTCTGGCAGAACCTCAGACGCCGCCGGCAGCGGCTCAGAAACAGAAAGCGGCTCTAATAGTTCCGGTTTGGCTTCTTCCGGAACAATGACATGAACCACTTCATTACCGCCGTATAAAAAATCTTCGGCTTCGGCTGCCGTTTTCATCAGCGCCTGCGTTTCTGCATCAGGTTCCGGCGGAACTTCCTCAATTGTAATTTCAATTTGCGCCTGCGGTGTCTGCCGGCGAAGGGCTCTATTCTGATGATGCGTTAACCCGTAATGAAGCATAACCGCACCCCCGGCCATAACTGCCGCGCAGACCAGCTTTCTCAATAAAAGCTTAGGCTGGGCAGGCAGTTTTTTGGGTGGCTTGTTCTTCACCGCGGCAGGTCCTTGATACAGTTGGATTTAGTCTTTTCTGCGCAGCGTCGGAAAAGCAATGACATCGCGGATGGTTTCGGCATCGGTAAGTAAAATTGCCAGGCGGTCGATGCCCATACCCATCCCGCCGGTCGGCGGAAAAGCATTTTCCAGGGCGTTTACAAAATCCTCATCAAGCATTTGTGCTTCATCATCGCCTTTTTCGCGGTCAGCACATTGGGCCTCAAAACGTTCGCGCTGTTCCAGGGGATTGGATAATTCGGAATAAGCGCAGCCCATTTCCATTCCGGCGACATAGGCATCAAAATGCTCAACCAGCCGCGGATTGCTGCGGTGGGTTTTGGCCAGCGGCGAAACATCGCGCGGCATGTCCATCACCAAAATCGGATCAATCAGGTGGGCTTCGACACGCTCGTCAAAAACCTCGGAAATCACCTTGCCCCAGGAAATACAGTCTGACGCATCAATCCCGATGGATTTGGCCATAGCTTTAGCCTCATCAACATCTTTGGCTTCCATAAAATCAAGCCCGGTGTATTCTTTAACCAGTTCCAGCATTGATTTGCGGGCAAACGGTTTCGAAAAATCAATTTCATGGCCGCGGAAAGTAATTTTTTTGGTACCGTGGACTTTTTCCGCGACATAGGCGATCAGCTCGGGAATCAAGTCTGCCATATTGTTGTAGTCGGCATAAGCCTGATAAGCCTCTAAAGCCGTAAATTCGGGATTGTGCGTCTTATCAACGCCCTCATTGCGGAAATTGCGCCCGATTTCAAAAACCCGGTCAAAGCCGCCGACAACCAGCTTTTTAAGATACAGTTCCGGCGCAATCCGCAAAAACAAATCCATATCCAGAGTGTTGTGGTGGGTAATAAACGGTTTGGCATTGGCACCGCCCATAATCGGGTGAAGCATCGGGGTTTCAACTTCCAGAAAACCATGCTCTTCAAAATAATGACGGACCGCTGAAGTAATTTTACAGCGTGTTTCAAAGATGGCCCGGCTCTCGTCATTCATGATAAAATCGACATAGCGCTGGCGGTAGCGCGCTTCCAGGTCTGTCAGCCCGTGGAATTTTTCCGGCAGCGGCTGCAACGATTTGGCAATAATATCAAACTTTTCGGCGGCAACCGACAACTCGCCGCGCGGTGTGCGCCGGACATAACCGCTGATGCCGACAATATCGCCGACATCCAGGCATTTTAAGCGCTCAAGTTCTTCTTCGCTCAGATGGTTTTTGTGGCAGAAAGCTTGGATTTTGCCGCTTTTATCCTTAAGGTCGATGAACATGCCGTTGTTGCGGACCGCCATGGCGCGGCCGGCAATGGTAACCCGGTCTTCAGTATCGGTTCCGGCTTCCAGGTCTTTATATTTTTCCTGCAGGTCTGCGGCGTGAGCATTCGGTTCAAATCGATAAGGGTAGGGATTATAGCCTTTATCCTGCAAAGCTTTCAGCTTGGCAAGGCGGGCGTCGCGGTGAATGTTGGTTTCGGTTGTCATAACAGTTTCCTGATCACGAAGTTTATTAAAATTTACACAATTACCCACAACTATAAACATTGCAAAAATTTTTTCAATAAAAATTATTAATTTTGACCGGAAAACAATATCCGCGCTTGACATTGCCGCAGAACTAAAGTAGAACATTTACAAGCTGAATAAAATAAGGAGCCGCACCGATGCTGACAGAAAAACAATATAACCTGCTGATGTACATCAACAAAGTTCTCCGTGAAACCGGCTGCTGCCCTTCGTTTGATGAAATGAAAGAGGCCGTCGGCGTCAAGTCAAAATCAGGTATTCACGCTCTCATTGAGGCGCTGGTCGAGCGCAATTTCTTGAAAAAACTTCCTCATAAAGCCCGCGCCCTTGAGGTTGTCCGCCTGCCCAAACTTAAACCCAGTTCTATTGTGGAAGAAGAAAAAAAGCGTGAGGAGGCCATTCATAACGGCATGGTTGAAATTCCCCTGTACGGAAAAATTGCCGCGGGAACGCCGATAGAGGCCATTGCCAATGAAACCGAAAAATTTCCGGTTCCTTTTGATATGGTCAGCCGCGGCCGCTATTACGCCCTCACGATTGAGGGAGATTCCATGACCGGGATTGGTATTATGGACGGAGATACCGTCATTATTAAAAAAGCTGATTACGCCAATAACGGCGATATTGTTGTGGCGCTGGTTGATGAATGCGAGGCCACATTGAAAGAACTGCGCAAAGAAGGACCCGAGGTGGTGCTTATCCCCAAAAATGAGGCTTATCAGCCGCGGCGGCTGGAAGCAGGGCGCGTTAAAGTTCAGGGGATTCTCAGCGGTTTAATCCGGACCTATCACTGAAATGATTTAACAAAAAAACTCCCCGGATAAATCCACCGGGGAGTATTTCTGTTAAAGCTTCTACCAGATTATGGTATTATCTTCCATATTCATCATGCAATCTTGATAAGACATCTGAGCATTGTACATGCAGGTATCCATCGCCTGGTAGCAGACATCCTGGCTGCTGCCGCCACTCATACAGCTTTCCATGTTTTGGTAACATTTCTGCATGTTTTTATCTGATTCCATCTGGCAATCTTTATAACAAGTTCCGCCATAGTAGGTCACCCCTAACCGTGTGCAGGTTTGGCAGCGGTAACCATCGGGCTCATATGTGTTGTTATACAGGCAGGTCTGTTTACATTTAATGCCGTCGACAGCCCAGCCGTCATCACATTTATCAACCCGGATGTACGACTTGTTAATCGGACAGGTAGTGCAGGTTCCGTGAGCCGGACAGGTGCCTGTTGTCGAGAAATAAGGCTGGCAGCTTTGTGCTCCGCCCGCGGGGACAAACCACGGTGAGGGCGGGACATCCCCGGATTCCGACTTAATTGTCTTTTCCGTATCAATGGTACAGTTATAGGTCTTGCCAAAGCAGCTGATCTTAGAGCCGGTCACACAGCCCAGATTAGTCCATTGGAAACACTTGGAATTACTGTACTGGCGATTATCCTGAGTAATCGTGATAACGCTCTTGGACGAGTTTAACGAGACCGTGCCGCCAGTTGCATAGGAGCTCAAACCGCCGGTGTAAGAACCGTACAGGTAAACGTTAACCGCCGCGTTGTCATACAACTGAAGGCTTGAGACACAGCCGCCAAGATAATTGTCACGGTTGCAGTTGGCATTGACAACCGCATTTCCGCGAACCGATGCCCCGTAAAAGCTTGAGCCGTTGACATCGGTGTAAACCTTGGCATTGTCGGTCACATCATAGCTACCGCAGCCAATACCGATATCATCGAAATTGCCCACAATATTAACATTGACGGTGGTGTCTTTTCCGATCGTAACAAAGGCCGACGATTCTGCCATATTGTTGCTTCCCGACTTGGTTCTGCAGGCCATAATGCCGTTATTGTAGCGGCTGGTCGGGTTTGAGGGGTTGGCATCAATATTGCTGATGTAAACATTACCCTTCAAAGTCATCGTCGCACTCGTGCCGCCGATGGCGATACCGGTTGTATGGTTAGAGCTCGAGGAAAATTGCGGCACAGTCTGGGAGTCAAACACGATATTAACATCTTTGACAACCTGATCGGTCAGATTAAAGCCCATATCAATCACTGTCTGGCTAGTCGAAGTAGCCGTGTGTTTAATCTGCATATTGGCAACCGTCGTGTTGTTTCCGGTGGCTGTAATGCTCTTGACACCTGATTTGGTCGTCGAGAAGGTCAGTCCGGCAGATTTGGACGTCGCCGATTCTGTGGCTCCGGTATAGTAAGACTTGCCGACCAGGGACTGCCCGTCAGCCAAAGTGATTGTCTTGTCGCCGCAGTCATAAATACCTTCCAGGACAATCTTGCCCGGATATTTGCTGTTGGTATGATCAATAACCTGCTGGCATGATGTGGCAACCATCGCCTCGCAGCGGTAACATGTGCTGCCGCAGCCGGCTGAATCGGCTGTCGTAACCGTGCCGCCGTATTTGCAGTTTGTCGGCGCCGTCAGGCTCCAGCCGGTCGGACAGGTCGGCGTACAGGCCACCTTACAGGTCAGGCAGGCGCTGTCACCAGAATAATAGCCGTTGGCTTCGCCCACATAACCGGTTGAACAGCTGGTGGTGCCGGATGTGCAGGTTTTGGCGGTACATTTGCCGCAAACGGTGTTGCCGCTGGGCGTTCCGGTGCTGTAACTCCATCCTGCCGGGTGCGCTTTTGCATTACAGTTGGCCAGGCCTTTCGTAAAGCCTTCGGCACAGCCTTTTTCCGTACATTTGCCGCAAATACTGTCACCGGCATAACCGTTGGAACCATAGGTCCAGCTTGTGGTGTTGCTGCACTGGGTGGTGCCCGCCGTATAACCCGCCGGGCAGCCCTTCGCCGTACAGGTGCCGCAGATATTGTCCCCCGCATAACCGCTGGAGCTGTAAGTCCACCCCTCCGGATGTGCTTTGCCGCTACAGTTGGACAAGCCCGCCGTGCCCGAAGAACAGGTCTTGGCGGTACATTTGCCGCAGATACTGTCGCCGGAATAACCGTTGGAGGCATAAGTCCAGCCCGAGGGATAGGCCTTGCCGTTGCAGTTGCTCAGGCCGGCGCTGTAACCCGAAGGACAGGTCTTGGCCACGCATTTGCCGCAGTACTGGTCGCCGGACTGTCCGGATTTTTCCAGAGTATATCCGGCACCGCAGGTTTTGCCTGCCGTATATCCGTTGGGACAGGAATCAGCGGCACAGCCGGTGTAATAACTGGTGGTGCCGATTTTGCAGGGGGTGCCGCTCAAATGCCATCCGGTTTTGCAGGAAGTTGTTTTATAATTGTCGGGACATTTGCACTTATAACAGACAGTTTTGCCCATGTTGTGGACTTTTTCGACAATCTGCGGGGTTGTACAGGAGGTATTGAGGTTATAAGTCTTCTCACAGGTATAATCGGCGTCGTTGCGGTCGCCGGAGCCGCTGGGAGCGGTATCGGTACGTTTGGAGAAGGTACTGTCCTGATAATCGGGAAGAAACCACAGCCTGGCTTCCTGATAAGACTGTTCCGGAACAGCAAAGGTGGTGTTGTGTGTGTATGTATGGCCTGGAGGTAAAGCCATCGCAGAAATACTGCTCAAGGCTAAAGCTAATATAGCAAGAAATACTGTTCTCATGGCTGTTCTCCAATAATTGCTGTTCCGAAACTCCCTTTATTATAATCTAAAACTGCGCAACAATCAATACCAATTAGCATATGGTAGACAGAAATATTTTGGAGACCGCGGATTTTTTAAAATCCCAATATATAAGTTATATAAGAAATACAACTTGTTCAGGGGGCATTTTGTGATTTTCCGGTTATGAAAATTTTTAGCCGTTTTGCCGGAAAAAGAACTTTTGGCTAGCTGAAAATTGCCGTTTTCACAGCTTATATAGCACCTGAGCCGTTTAACAAGGAAGGAAAAGCAAATGAAAAAAATATCTTTTGCCTTAATCGTCACTTTTCTGATTTTTGCCTGCGCCACGCCGGCCAAATATGACGCCAAACTCAATACGCTGGTGGGGTTGACCAAATCCGAGCTTATCAATAAGCTGGGCGAGCCGAGCGCCGTCAAAATGCTGGCGGGCGGCGACGAGGTTTTGGCTTATGTCAAAGCCAATGATGTTTATGTCCCGTCGGAATTTTATATTTACAACCAGGGAAGCTTTGCCAATCAGTATGACGGAATTTACTCGCCGTTTTTGGGCGATTATGACTACACGCCTTATGGCGAAGCCTTCGGCTATCAGGTTGAATATTACTGCCAGACGGTCTTTTTGCTGCAAAACAACCGGGTAACGGCCTGGAAATGGCGTGGCAACAACTGTGTCGCCGACTGATAAATCTCTCCGCCGCGTAACCAATTATTAACTTAAATATGGTCCACTTGAGGCAGGTTAAAAAATTACCGGCGAGTCTGTTGCGGAAAATTTTTAACTCCGGCTTTGCCGCCAGAAAGCGGGGAGCCGGAGTCGCTGTAACACCGCCGGCCATGTTGGGGAACCGTCACATTATGGGGCTTTTTTTAGATTTACAGAACCGCCTCCGCAATTCGGGAATTTGGATCTTCGGGGCATTGCTGATGGTCTATTTTGCGTTTCACGCCGTCAACGGCGAGCGCGGGCTGCTCAAATATCTGTATCTGCGCCAGGAAATTGCCGAGGCGGAAAAAATTGCCCGGAATTACAACCTCCAAAAAATCAAGCTTGAAGAAAAGGTCAAACACTTGTCCAATGCCAGCCTGGATCTGGATCTGCTGGAAGAACGGGCAAGGGTGGTGCTGAATTTTGCCGCCGCTGACGAATTTATTATCCTGGACGAGAGCGAAGAAAAATAGCCGCCTCCCATTTTTTCCTCTGGCCGGGCCCGGGCAGGGCGGACGGCGGCAAGTGTAAAATATTCCACAATTAATTCTTGCAAATTAAATTTTTCTAATCTACAATCATTTTTGCCGATAGATGAGGCTTAATCTATGGGCGGGACCTCGAATCCTGACACTACAAAGCCTAAGACCTTCCGTCACCGGGGGGTGCTGTGTATATAAGTCTTCCCCTCGGGGAAGGTCGAATAAGCAGGCTACGTAGTGTTAGTTCGAACACCCCCGCCTTGAGGTTCCTCAGGGCATTATTTTTATCCCGCTCCGGTGAACTGTTTTAGTCATCTTCATTCCGGGAGCCGCCGGCAAACTGTTGGTTCATGTCGGTTTTTGGCGTTTTCCGTGAATTTCCCCTAATTCAGTTCCGGTAGCTCTGCGGGGCGCGTAAAAATTTTGCACTATTGGCTTGATTTGGCATCGGCATGTGTGTTAAGCTAAATCAAACAAATGAGTAGCTGCCCGTGGTTCAGAAGGGTGAGACTTTCTGATACGAGTGGCCTAAGCGGAGTGGCGTCGCCCTGGCGGCGGCGCCATGCGCTGGCTTATATCTATCTGCCAGCTTGACGTTTGATCATCTTGGTTTACTATAAGGTGGTTAGATATTGCAGCCAAACTGCACCGTCATGTCCGCTTAGGTGACGAGTCTCACATATCTGACCACCGCCTTAAATTGCAAGGCGGTTTTTTCGGGCTTCTGTTGCAACCATAAATTGAGAAAGGAAGTCTTATGAACGAAGTTATCCATGACCAGCTGAATGATATTCAAAACCTGTGCGAAGCTGTCAACACCGCCCGCTGGGATTGCGGCGGCCTGATTTTGCAAATGATTGTCCGCCTCGGCAAAAACCGCCGGACCGCCGCCAAAGATGCCGGCGTATCGGCCAAACGCCTTAATTTGATGATTAAAGGCGACTGCAAAATCCCTCTGAATGAATATCTGATGGCGGCGAATAGTCTTAATGCCAAGATGGAGCTGCAATAATTATTGTTTTTTCGGACTATGGACTATCGCCCCCGCTCCAACCGCGGGGGTTTTTATTTGCCGCTGCCATTTCAAGCGCCCCAACCGCGGGGAAAATTGCCGTTTCGCTCCCGTCTGCTCGGCCGGGCCGCCCCGCCCGCAGGCCGCGGGTCTTTTCCTAAAACCAGTAAAATCTGATACCGGCCAAAATGGCCCCGCCGATAAACCCGGCGATAATATCGTCTGCCATAATCCCCAAACCGCCGTGAATTTTGCGGTCTGCCCAGCCGATGGGACCCGGTTTGCTGATATCGAGCAGGCGGAACAGGCCGAACCCGATAAGATACAGCCACAGGTTTGTTCCCGCCGCCAGCAGGGTGAGCGCCTGTCCGGCCGTTTCGTCAATCACAATGCAGCCGGGATCCTCGCGCCCCAGCTCTTTGGCGTAACCGTCTGCCGCCCAAACGCCGATGACCGAAACCGCCGCCGCAAAAACCAGCACCGCCGGCCAGCCGCCCAGCCACGCCAGAACCCATACCGCCGGCAGGGTTGCCAGCGAGCCGAAAGTTCCCGGCGCTTTGGGAAAAAGTCCGGTATAAAACCATGTGCTGATTAGTTTTAAAATTGAAGATTTGCTCATTACGGTTGCGCTTTCCTTAGGATATCAGTTAAATCTGCTATTGATACTATGCCGCTTTTTTCCCGCAAAACAAGGGGTTATTTGCCGGGTTTGGATAACTTTTTAAAAAAAGCTGTATTTTTAAAATTTTTTTTGCTATACCAGTAGCACGATGTGTCCGGCCTGTCCGGTGCTGATTGGTTTAACAACTTGGGTCGGTTTATGAAACATAAAACTCCCCGTGTCAGTAAGGCGGTTTATTCTCCGCAGTATACCGAGAAGAAACCGTTTTTTTCTGAGAAAGAGATTATCTTCAGAAGTGCCGGCCGTGCCATGGTATTTCAGATATCTTCGCGCGCTCAGGTCATTTTTCTCTCCCTGCTGCTGCTTATCAGCGTTTGGAGCTTTTACTCCTATCATCTTTACAATAAATCTGACCGCATTATCTCCCACAAAGACCAGGAGCTGGTAGAAACCCGCGATGCTTATGTCGACCTGATGAGCGATTTTGTTGCCATCCATAAAAATATCGATTCCGTTCTGGCCTCTCTGGAGCAAAAAGGGTCCGCCACGGACAAGGAGCTTGACCGCTACAAGCGCCAGGCAATGGTGGTGGAAGACAAGATTAAGCAGATTACCGCCCAAAAAGACTGGGCCGATGACAAAATCATCAATGAAAAAATGAGCCTCAACGAAGCGCTGCTGCAGCGCGATATTGCCGCTTCCGAGCGGGACGAGCTGCGCCGCCAGCTTGCTGACCTTGAAGATACCATCAAAGAGATTAAAGCCGCCGAGATGGAGGTCTTTAACCGTGTGGAGGCGATTGCCACCCGCGAAATCGGCAAAATTAAGAGCGCATTCAGCCAGATTAACGTCCCTCTGCGCCAGCGCGGCATGTATTTTAACCCCCTGGCCAACAGCAAGAAAAAAGAATCCCTCGGCGGCCCGTTTATTCCCGAGTCCAGTTCCAAACTGCAGGACAAAGTGATTAACGAAAAAATTTCCAATATTTACCGTGCTTATGATGATTTGGAATATTATCGCGAGGTGGTTCAGTATGTGCCGATGGGCAAACCGGTGTGGTCTTATTGGCTCACTTCCCGATTCGGCTATCGTTCCGACCCGTTTAACAAAAAGAAAACCGGGCACAAGGGGGTTGACCTGGCCAGCCGCACCGGCAACAAAATTTCTGTCATGGCCAAGGGCAAAGTGATTAAAACCGAGCACAACAACCGCGGTTACGGTAACAACGTGGTGGTTGACCACGGCAACGGTTTTCAGACCAGATATGCCCATATGCATAAAATATATGTAAAAAAAGGTGATTATTTAAATATTAATGATACAATAGGCGAAGTTGGCAGCACCGGACGTTCTACCGGCCCCCACCTTCACTACGAAGTCATTTATCAGGGGCACCCTGTTGACCCCATGCCGTTTATTCAGGCAAAACGGTCGTAAATTTTAGCGAGGATATCATGAAAAAAATTAAACGCTTAATCTATCTCAAATTGGCCCGCCGCCTCAGCCGCAGCTCTACCGGGGCTCCGGTTCCCAGCATTATCAGCGAAAATACCAAGATTAAAGGCGATATTATCAGCGACGGCATTGTCCATATTGACGGCCGCGTTGAGGGCGATATCAGCTGCGATGAACTGGTTATCGGCGTCAAAGGGCAGGTGCTGGGTTCGGTGAATGCCAATAATCTTCAACTCTATGGTGTTTTAAGCGGCAAAGCAACGGTTGATAATCTGTTTATTGCCCACACCGCCAAAATGATCGGCGATGCCTCGCACAACACCATTGCTATTGAGCCGGGAGCTTATGTTGACGGCCATTGTATCCGTATCGGTGCCCCGATTCCCGCGGAGCAGGGCAAACCTGACCTGCTGATTACGGACGCCTCAAAAGTGAAAAAAATCAGCTCGAAGGCAGCCGGAGAATAACTTTCGTCTGCGATTTTTGTTCCTTGTCAAAACAGCCGTCGGTTATGCCGCGGCTGTTTTTTTATTTTGAAAAATAAAATTCCGCCGTCTTTGTGGATTGCTTGTTTTTAAGTCTTTATTTAAATGCTCAAACCAGCTATTACATATAAAAAAGAAATTTATTAACTAGCCGGGCGGGGACAAAATTTTTGAGCGGAATCAGCTTAACATCATCCATGCGGAACAATCTGCTGTCATTGCAGCAGACCGCCAAGCTGCAGGACCTGACCCAGAACCGCCTCGCCACCGGGCTGAAAGTCAATTCCGCAATTGATAACCCGTCTTCCTATTACACCGCCCAGTCTTTGAACAACCGTGCCGAGGATTTGAACATTCTGCTGGACGCCATGAGCCAGGGGATACAGACCTTAAAAGCCGTCAATGAGAGTCTCGAGACCGGAACCAAATTCCTGGAACAGGCCAAATCGGTTGCCAGCTCGGTGTTGGAAACGACGCAGCCGGTTGCGGCGAAAGTATCAACGGAAGCGGAACTTTTGGCGGCCATCGACAGCGGCAAAAAGGGTCTGATTGTCCTGACGTCGGACATCACCATGTCCACCAACCAAAATATTGTCCTGAATGACGGCCAATCTCTGGTCGGTGCCCGCTACCTCGATAAAAACGCTGCCCAGACCAGGTTGACTTTTAATTTTACTGGTGAGGAAAAATCAGGAATTGAAACAGTTGACGGGAGTATCATTTCGGATCTTCAGATAAATCTGACCACCGACCGCCGTGGCAATCAGGGGGTAATAAAATCTCAGGAAAATACCCGTGTAACACTGCGGAACCTGGATATAAACATGAATACGGATGCGGATACCGTTTCGGCTGACCGGGTGTATTTTTCAGGTATCCGGGGCGGAATAAATCAGTTAAGCGGCACCGTAAATATAAACAATACCGGCAGCAACAGCCGCTATACAATCGGGATTACCGGACATAAAAATTATCAGACCGAGGTAAATCTGAGCCGGGCTGAACTAAATATCACCAGCGATGGTGAGTTGGGGCTGGGAATTGCTTACATCGGTAAAATTTCGGTTTCTGAAAATTCCCAGCTTAATATTCTGGGAAAAGGCAAATATAACCATGCTGTCAATGATGTTGTTGAAATTGAAATCAAAAACAACTCATCTCTTAATATTGAAACTTTGGGAAAAACATCCCATGGTTTTAGCCTGGACAAAGATTTCTCCAATCTTTACGTACAGGATACATCGATTCTGAACATTATTACCCGAGGAGCAAATTCTAACGGAATTTTAGGCGGCGATAACACTTTTTCTGACCGGGCAACCGTAAATATTAAAGCCTCAGGTTCGGGAGCAGATGGAATAAGGGGAGGCGTTACCACGCTGACCGATAATGCCCGTCTTAATATTTCCACGGCCGGTACTAATGCCGACAGTATGGTGGAAGGAACTCTCAATCTTAAGGGGCATGCCGTTATGAATGCCGATGCTTCCCTTGCCAATAACAGCGCCGGGTTCTGTTATCAGACTATTAATGTTGACGAGTTCGCCACCTTAAATGTTCACGGGTCTGTTGGCGGATTTTTTTCGGCAAACACCATGGCGCCGTTAAAACTCAATATTTTATCAACGACATCGGTAATTAACAATCTCAACGGGTCGCTTTTCTTTGGGGCAAATACCTTTATGACGGCTGTTGCCGGGTCAACCATCAATAACGGAACAAAAGCTTATACCAATGCTGCGGCTTATGACGATACTGGTCCGAACTGGACCTCGGCGTTTGTCGCCGGCGCAGATATTACCCCGGTCACAATGCCGGATATAGATGCCGAACTGGCTAAAAGGCCCGTGCCGGATACGGCCGAAGATGATAATCGTCTGATTTCTTCAGCCGGCCAGTTTGAGCAAATTCTCTCCCAGTACGACCAGTTAATCAACGATTCCTGGTACAAAGGGGTTAACCTGCTCAAAAGCCAGGATTTGAAAGTGGTGTTTAATGAGTCCCGCACCTCGGATTTGGACATCAAAGGCGTCGATGCGACAACCAAAGGTCTGGGGCTGGAAACTGTCAGTTGGAATGATGCTGCCGGGGTGCAAAATGCGCTTGACCAGATTGACAGCGCGATTAACCAGCTGCGTCTGTACGCCTCAGAGTTCGGCAATTATTACCAGATCGTAACGACAAGGGAAAATTTTACCACCTCGCTGATTAATGTTTTGACCGAAGGCGCGGACCAGTTAACTCTGGCGGATATGAATCAGGAAAGTGCCAACATGCTGGCTTTGCAGACCAGGCAGCAGCTGGCGGTTAATTCCCTCTCGCTTGCCTCCCAGGCCAGCCAGTCGGTATTGAAGTTGTTTTAAGCCAAACCAAAATGTTCGGCATTTCCAAGCCAGCCGGTTTTTAAACTGTTTTGAGTGTTAGGGTTTGGAAAGATTTTTCCCGGTTTTTATTTTTTTTGAAAATATTTGTGTTGTGGCACGTTTTTTGCATATATAAAGCTAAGATAAATTTTAAATATGAGGTTTAAGATGGCACTTAGCATATTCTTTCCGTCCGTCAGCGGTCTTGAGGCGCAATCTCACGCCATGGGGCAGATCAGTACGAACATTGCCAACATCAGCACGGTCGGTTACCGCACCAATGAAACCATGTTTTATACATTACTGGGGTCTAACCCGGTCGTGAAAGGCAATCAGGTCGATTTGGCCTCGTCGCATGCCGATGCGCACGGCGTCGGTTTTTATGACCGCACCAATATTTTCAAAACCGGTACGGTAGTTTCCAGCGGCGGCAATTACGATGTAGCCATTAACGGTGATGAAAACGCCTTCTTTTATTTTAAGGACAGTTTCAACAACGATTATTACAGCCGCGCCGGCAACTTTTCAACCCGCACCCAGAACGGCGTTACCTATCTGGTTAACCAAAACGGCATGAAAGTTCAGGGGTTTGAGGCCCTGGAAAGCGGCGGTTTCAGTTCCGGGCCCAGCGATATTATCATTAAATATCCCGAGGTAATTCCTCCCACGTCTACTACCGAGGCAACCATCACTGCCAACGTTCCGGCAGACGGTGTGGATAATGCCATGTACGGAATCACTGTTTATGCTCCCACGCACGATGGCGAGACGCTGAATATGCGCTTTTCAAAAGTTGAGGGTGAGCCCAACACCTGGAATTTGTCCTTTACGGTTGACGGCGGAACGGTTGTCGGTTCGGAAACCAAAGTCGTTTTCAATGCCAAAGGCGAAGTTGAAACCCCCAAGACCCTGACTGTGGACATCAACTGGGACGACGGCGACACCAACAGCATTGCCCTGGATATTTCCAACATGACACAGCTGGCCGGAGGGACCGGAACCACCAACGTCAAACAGGACGGCTCGCCCAGTGGTAATTTTGTAAAAAGTTATATTGGCGACGGCGGCGTTGTTCAGGCTGTTTACAGCAACGGTAAAACTTATGACATTGCCAAATTGACTATTGTCGGTTTTTCTGCTGCGGAAAACCTGACTCCGATTAACGGCACCTTGTTTGAGGCCAACGGCGCAACTGGCAATTCCTTTTATGTTGAAAATGCTAATCTGGAGCCGCAGGCTTTGGAGCAGTCGGCAGCCAACGTTGAAGAGCAGTTTGGAAAAATGATTGTCGTCCAGCGGGCTTATTCCCTGAACTCAAGCGCCTTTACCACCAGTAATGAGATGGTGCAGACCGCAATTAACTTAAAAAGCTAGAAGCTGCTTTCTTTTTGTTGACAGAATAGAGAATTTTGTGTATATTTTGTCAATAAAAAGGAGTGGCAATGACAGAACTTTCAGCATTGGATTACCGCAGCAGTATTGTTACCTTTGCGCGGACAGCGCAAAATCTGCTGAATGAGGCCAATATTCATACTTCCGGACAGGCGATGGCCTCTGATGAGCTGTTGCACGGACTGGCGTCCGGTTTTCCGCGTCTGCATAATTTGGCGGTCGAGCTGAATTGTTTTTGGGGCGCCTCACTTCCCCTTTATGGTGGTGAGCCGGTATCCCCGGTTGACCGCGCGGCCGCATTTTTCAAGCTTTCCGGCCTGATAAACAGCTTTTTGGATGATAGTCCGCATTTTCGCAATGTTCAGCCTTTGCTGCAGCAACAGGATTTGAACATCGCCGATGATATCCGGGCCGGTTTGGGAATGATTGACACCCGGACCAATCATTATGAAAAGCTTAAAGCCGCGGACTGGCTGCGGTCGTCTTTCTCCTTATTCAAGCTCAAACTGCCTATTTATCGTGAACAGCAGCAGGAAAATTCCGAACATAAAATCTGTGCCGGCCGGCTGCCTGAGTTGTTGGCCTTCAGCCTTTCAACCAATGAAAACCGCCCTAATCTTACCGCGATTACGGAAGCACTATGCGGAACCTATCAGCAGCTTGGCAATTTTCAACGCATGCCCAGCCGCCGGGAAATTGAACGGCACCTGTTAAATAATCTGAAACAGCAGGGCTGCCTGAAAGTCGTTGAAAAATCTTTGCCGCCGGCTCCTGATGTTATGGAACAGTTTAGCAAACTGGTTTTTGAAAATTGCAATTTCAATTTTTATCTTTCTGACACCGAGCGCATGCTGGAAATGAGCCGTGCGCAGTTGTCCTATGCCGCAGATTGTTCCCAAACCCGCGATATCATCTTCCGCCAGTTGCGTGAAGAAGGTCTCCCGGCTGTCGAACCCCTGTACTTTTCTCCCGCAAAAACGGAAAGCAAACCTGTTTCCCCAAAAATCGATTTACTCAAAATTGAAGCCGCGCTTGAGAATTTCCGCCGCAACCGCAGCTGGATAAATGCCTATGAAAACGCAGTTGTTGACCGGGAACTCGTTTCTGATTATCAGAAATTGATTAAGGGCTGGGTTAATGTTACCGCCGATTTTTGCGGAGAAGCCTGTGAGCAGAGCTGTATCCTTCTTGACCAGGAAACAATTCCCGAAAAAGAGCGGAAAAGCATCGGGAAAAAACTCTTGCAACAGGCTGATACGGTTGTTCATGTCTGCAATGCTTTGTATGGAGCTGTCGGACTGAACTTTAATGATTCCGGTCTCGGTCTTGAACATCTTGAAGTCATGAAACAGCAGGAGGATCTTAATATTGATCAGCTGCGCATGCTTAACCGCTTGTTTAATTCTTTCGGTCAGTATTATGCCGCCGGCCCCCAAGAGTTTGATCTGAAAGAAACAGATGATATCGGGCCCGATTTTGCCGGGCGCCTGGCAGCCCTGCCGCCATCGCTGCCGCGTTATAATATGCTTTTTTACAGCGACCGCGCCATGGCGGATATTTTTGCAGGCCAAAGGAAAGAAATCCGCGATTTGGAGCGTCTTTGCGCCCATGATTTGCAGGAAGTCGGAAAACCGCTTTTTAAGCAGTTGCAGGCTGATGTCGGCGATTATTGCTCCGCAAATCTGGATCATTATGCTTTAAGCCGGAATATCGATTTTAATGTCTGCCGTTTTTATCTCCTGCCCCGTTATGAAGAGAAAGAAATCTCCGGCAGTGTGTCCCGGGCACAGCTTAGCCGGAATTTGGTTGGCCTGGAGGGGTGTGCCCCCGATGAGCGTCAGGTTATTGCCAGTCTTGCCGAGCGGCATTTTCAAAGGCTTTTGCCTTTGCACCGCCAGGCGATTGACCGTTGTATTTATCCTTCTGACCGGTTCATGAATCATTTTGATAATTATTGCGATTTGAAAGACCAAAACATCTTCTATCGTCATAATTTGCAATTGGTGAAACAGGTTTTGCCCGCAGCTAAAGAACACCACCGCCTTTATCATCAGCTGAATGCTTCAGGGCTGATTACACCGCAGCCGGGGTTGTCCCGTATGCTGGTTGCGTCTCGCTGCCATCGCGGCAATTGATAAAATAAAACCCCGGTTAAATCCGGGGTTTTATAAATTTCTGTCAGTCTTTATTTGGATTTTTTAGCAGACTTTGCAGATTTAGAAGTGTTGTTTGTCAGTTTTTTAGAAGTATTTGCTGAAGTTTTTGCAGATTTCAGGCTGATGGATTTGGCAGCCAGAGAACGGGCAGAGCTGAGTTTTTTCGCCGGGGTTTTAACCGCAGCCAGAGCCGACAGCTGATTAATGGCGGCATTCCAGTCCTGCACCTGGGTGTTGGCAGGGCAGCCGTTGTTTTTCCAGATATAATATGCCGCTTCGGCAATAGCCTGATTATTGAAATTATTCATGAGCTTAGTCCTTATAAAAAAATTGAAAAATCGTTTTTCAACATATAATCAAAAGTTTAACAAAATACTACCAACAACGGAATTTTTATAAAATACAGAATAAAAAACCCCCATACCTGTTTATAAGGAGGAACCGGGTTGTGAAAAAAGCTGAGAAACACTACAAAGTTTTATTAATTTTAAGATTTATGATTTAAAAAACACAAAACCCTTAGAAACCTAAGGGTTTGAAATGGTGCTCGGGGACGGGATCGAACCGCCGACACGAGGATTTTCAGTCCTCTGCTCTACCAACTGAGCTACCCGAGCATGGGATATATCCGCCTTCAACAACGAGGTTTATAAAGCATATTTTTCCGCTTGTCTAGTCAAAAATTAATTTGAAGCAAATTTTTTTGATAAGTGGTGTACAAATAGGGTTTCAGAGGGTATTATTTCAACAGCACAGGGAGAAAAATATGTTTGCCTGCACTTATCGGACTCCGGTTGGAGAAATAACGCTGGCTGAAGAAAACGGTGCACTGAAACGGCTCAGTTTCGGTCATTTGCCGAAACTTTCGGCAGGGACAGAGGTTAAGGAAACCCCGTTAATTCTAAAGGCCCGCCGGCAGCTGGATGAATATTTTGCCGGGCAGCGGCACAGATTCGATTTACCGCTGCAGCCGGAGGGAACTTCTTTCCAGCAAAAAGTCTGGTCTGCCTTGCAAAGTATTCCTTATGGAAAAACTGCCAGTTATAAAGATATTGCCGTGAAAATCGGTAATCCCCGGGCCTGCCGCGCAGTCGGCATGGCCAATAATAAAAATCCCCTGGCGATTGTTATTCCCTGCCACCGTGTTGTTGGCAGTGACGGGAAATTGGTCGGCTATGGCGGCGGCCTCGGCATTAAAGAATATCTGTTAAATTTGGAGCTTAAAGCCGGAGCATAAAAAATCCCGGTTTTTAAGCCGGGATTTTTGAGCTGAATATCGGAGCATTAAGCTGCTTTATTCATCTTTTTGGCAGCAAAGTCATTCATGGTATTAATGACATAATCCAAATCTTCATTATCCAGATACGGAGTCATCGGAATTGACAGCACGGTCTTGGACAATTTCTCGCAAACCGGCAGGCTGCGAGTGCTCCATTTGGCATAAGCGGTTTGAGTATGAACCGGACGCGGATAATAAGCGCCGCAGGGAATACCGTTGTCTTTAAGATAAGCCATCAGTTCATCGCGGTCATCGCAGTTGATGGTGTACAAGGCATAGGCCGACTGGCAGTTATCCAAAATCTGCTGTTTGTTGAAATAGCTGCTCAGTTCATTGTCATAGCGGCTGGCAACCCGGAAACGGTCTTTGAGTTCCTGATCAAAAACTTTCATTTTTTGCAGAATGACGGCGGCCTGGAAAGTGTTCATGCGGCCGGTCATGCCCAAACGGACATTGTCATAGTGGTCGGTAGCGCTCATTCCGTGAACCCGGCAGGATTTCAAAAGCTCATTCTCGTCAGACGAATTGGTGAAAGTTGCGCCGCCGTCTCCGTAGCAGGCCAGCGGTTTGGTCGGATAGAATGAAGTGGCGCTCATATCGGCAATGCTGCCGGCTTTTTTGCCTTTATAAACCGAGCCATAGGACTGGCAGGCATCTGACAAAACTTTCATGCCGTTGTCATGAGCCAGTTTGATAATGCTGTCATAATCGCAGGGCGAACCGAAAATATCAACGGCAATAACCGCTTTAAGATTAAGTTTGCCTTCTTTTTTAACTTCATTGATAGCACGTTCCAGATCTTTGGGATCCATATTATAAGTGTTGGGATCGGAGTCAACAAAAACCGGAGTGGCACCGAGCAGAACCGGAGCTTCGGCCGAGGCAACAAAGGTAAATGACGAAACAAAAACGGCATCGCCGGGTTTAACGTCCCAAGCCATCAGGGCCAGCGTTAAAGCATCGGTTCCCGAACCGCAGGTTGCACAGAATTTGGTGCCTGAATAGGCCGCCAGTTTCTCGTCAAGTTCGCGGGTTTCCGGACCCTGGGCATAGCCGCCGTGATTCAGGATGGTTTTAAACGCATTCAGAAAATTTTCCTGTCCGATAATTTCCTGAGAGGTTTTGCAGTCAAATAACATAATCGGTTTTGAAGGTTTGTTAGCCATTTTTATATCCTTTTGTAAAGTTCAATAACTGAAAAGCAGTCTATGGCAGTTTTAAGGAGATTGCAAAACACAAAATCTTTCGGCTTTGTAACAAATCAGCGCTGTGCCGGAAATTCAAAAAGTTATTCCAGGACGCTTAAATTTATTGATTTCGACAAATATAATGTTATATTAACAACAAATTAATAAACCTGTTAGGGAGCGATGAACGTGTGTAAAAAACTGGCGCAGAATTTAGTATTAGTCCTGTTGGTGCTTTTTAGCGCCTCTTGTGCTTTTGATGGGCGGATTCACCGTTCCGAGGCCGAGGCTGACCCTTTTGAAAGTATTAACCGCCCTATTTTTGAATTTAATTATCAGTTTGATAAATATATTCTCAAACCGCTGGCCAAAGGTTACCGCGCCATTACCAACCAGTTTATCCGCGAACGCATTCACGGGATTATTACCAATATTAAAGAGCCGATTTCAATGGTCAACCATTTGCTTCAGGCCGATCCCAAAGCGACGGTTGTCAGCCTGAACCGTTTTGTCATCAACTCCACGCTCGGCCTTGCCGGCATGTTTGACGTGGCTGACGGCTGGGGCCTCAAAAAAGAAGAAACCGGTTTCAATGCAACGCTGGCGCATTGGTGCATTAAAGACGGCCCGTATATTGTGCTGCCTTTCTGGGGGCCGAGCACGCCGCGCGCCACAGTCGGGCTGATTGCCGACGGTTTTGCTAATCCGGTTTATTGGGCAACGCTTAATGATGCCAATGTCCGCGATAAAATCATTTATTCATATGCTGCCGTTTCTTCAGTCTCCATGCGTGAAGCCGCGCTGGATATCGGCGATGACCTGGAGCGCAATTCTGTTGATTTTTATGCCACTATGCGCTCGGCTTATCTGCAGAACCAGTCCAAACTGCGCTGCTTCAATGATGACGGAAGCGCCGGCCAGACCTATGATTTTGATTTCGGAATCGAGGAAGAAGACGCTGCTTTCGATGAAATGGAAGAAGAGTAATTAAATTAAACCAGCAATAAGGAGATACTTTCAATGAAAAAGAACTTTGCCGCCGTTTTGGCTGCTGCCCTGATGATGTTTGCCGCTCCGGCCCGTGCCGATGTTGACGGAGCTAAGGCGGAAGCTTTTGTAAAAAATGTCACTACCCAGGGAATTGAGCAGATTATTAATGCCAATGTGTCTCAGGCTGAAAAAGACGCGCGTTTTGCCAAACTTTTTAACGAGGCGCTGGATTTGGATTTCATCGGACAGTTTGTGCTCGGCCGCAATTGGCGGACAGCCACGCCGGAGCAGCGTAAAGAATTTATCAAAGTCTATCGCCAGCTCAATGTCAGCACCTGGTCAAAACGCTTTGACGAATTTAAGGGCAAAGAATTTATTTTTTCCGGAACCACGCCCTCAAGCTCTAAAGGCCAGATTTTTGTAAATTCGACGGTTCCGATGGATCAGGGCGAACCGGCCAAAGTGGTTTGGCGTGTCCGTGACAAAAACGGCAATATGAAAATCGTTGACATTATTATCGAAAATGTCAGCCTGGCAATTACCGCCCGCAATGAATATGCCGCATTTATTAAAAATAATCCCGGCGGTGTTGATGCTTTGATTGCTAATCTTAAAAGCAAAATTTAAGTTTTAGCCGCAAATAAAAAAGCCCCGCGCGATGCGGGGCTTAAAATTTGTGGAGAGCATCAGAAGCTCAGGTTGAGGCCGGCGGCGAGGGAAGTCTGCCGGTAATCATTGTTGAAGGTGTAAGCGGCATTGCAATAGAGGTCGAGGTTTTCGCG
>CALYAX010000006.1 GCA_944393665.1 uncultured Alphaproteobacteria bacterium | reverse complement strand
AATTATTACGGCTGCCCCGGCGGCAAACAGCCGACCGGCGTTACCAAACCCAACGGCTGCGGCGGCAAATATTATCAGTGTTCGGTAACCGAATGCACCTGGCAGCATACGCAGAAGTGCCAGTCGCCTCTGATTGGTATTGATCCCTGCCAGGACAACCTCGGCAATATCGGCGGATACAAAAGCTGCAAATGTCCCGACGGCTATAATCTTTGTGCGGACGGCAAAACCGGCAAAGGCGAGCCCTGTATCCTGAATGGTAAATATTATTACCAAAGCTGCGGTGATCCTTCGGAATGTGTCCACGGTGAGTCCAAAACCTGCCAGGGCGAATTTCAGGTAGGTGTTAATCCCTGTTTGAAGAACGGCATCACTTATTTCCAGTATTGCACCTGCAGCCAGGGATACGACAAACTTTGTTATGATGAGGAAAAAGTCGGCGAGGGCGCGTCCTGCAAACTGGACGGCAAGGAATATTATTCAAAATGCGTGGCTCCTAGCAATACCTGTACCAGCGAACATCAGGAAGCCTGTGACAGTAATCAGGAAAAATATGATCCCTGCGTCAATAGCGACAAAAAGATTATGTACAAGTGCAAATGCCCCACGAATTATAAGAGCTGCCCCAACGGCGGAAAAGACGGCACTGCCAGCTGCACCGATTCAAATGGCACGGTTTATGCCGAATGCGCGGTCAGCAATGCCTGCAGTTATGAGCAAAAGAAAAATTACAAGGTTTGCACCAGCTCGCAAAAAGGAATTGGCGGCAGTTGTGTCGACAGCACTGTCGATGCTTCCGGAAATACGGTAGACATTATAAAATATGCTGAGTGCGAAGATACCGACCAGTGCCGGGTCAACGGATACCAATATACCTGCATGGGATTCGACCAGTCTAACCTTGGTGATGATTTCTGTACCGATGACAAAGGCAACCGCCTGTATAAGGAATGTAAATGTCCTTCAACCTGGATTCCCTGTCCCGGCAAAAATAATACCAAAGGAACCGCCTGCACCCCGCAGCTTGAAAACGGCTCTTCCGGAACCACGGTTTACCGGAGCTGTACCTGCGATGAATTCCGGTTCCGCTATGAATGTACCGCCAGTGCCTCCGGAAACCAGGGGGTAATCCCGGCCAGTTCCAAATCCTGTACGCCGCGCACCTATAAAGAGGGAAGTGAATACGGCTATGAAGAAGGCAGCGTCCTTTATGAATCCTGCGATTGTGCCGCGGGTTATACCCAGACATGCAAAGGCAACGGCCAGATTGGAAATGATTCCGATTATTGTGAAAAAATTCCCGGAAGCGGGACCAAACTCTATAAGTCCTGCACTTGTGAAAGCAAATATTCGCTGACTTGTGATCTGGATCCTGCCAACCCCGGAATGTCTGCCCCGGCGGATTCAACCAAGATCTGCATTGCCATTAATGAAGACGGCAGTGAGGCTGAGCCCAAATATACCTCCTGCGAATGCGGAAAATATTATGATTTGGCCTGTGACGACGGTAAAACCACCGGTTCTGCGACCGATTTCTGTAAAATTGCCGATGGTGCGGTAGATAAAACCACTTATCGTAAATGCTCATGTGACCGTGACGTTTATCGCGAAAGCTGCAACACGGATGCTAACGGTGCCAATACCGGCGTCACCAAACCGGAAAACGGCGATACCGATACTTGCGTTGAAAAAATTTCCAACGGCGACAACGGGATTAATCCCAAGATGACCAATTATTATAAGACCTGCCGCTGTTTGGCCGGTTATGGTTTCAGTTGTGCGGCAGGAGTAGAGAACTATTCAAATAGTTTTACGCTGAAAAGCACGAATTATCCGTCAGAGACCTTTACGACCGCAGATTATACATCCGCCGGTTACACCCTCTCCGCAACAGAATATTGTGCCACCACCAGCGGCGGAACAAAATACTACAAAAAATGTACCTGCGATCCTAAAGTTTATCTGTATAAGGATTGCAAGCGTTCTAACGGCACGGATAAAGACCGTTATGAGGTCCAGTCCACTGCCAAACCTTGTCTGCAGGTTGATGAAAACGGCGTTGTCACCAAACTTTACCGCGATTCGCCCGAAGATTGCAAATGCGAACCTGATGATCTGACAGCTTCCGAGCAGGGAGATGGATGGCAGGAACAGTCTTATATTACGGATATTACTAAATATAATGATTCCGGATTGCGTAATTTTATTGCTCAAACCTGCGGACACCGGGATAATTTTGACTTGCTGGACAAGGGCTGCGGCAAAATTTATTACCGCTGCGTAATTAATAAATCCGTTTATCCGTATGATGCCGATAAATGCAAAACTGCCAAAACCGATGCCGGAAGCGTTGACTGGGTTCTTGATACCTCCACCGGAAACTGTACCACGCAGCAAGTTCTTTCCAACACCACCGGCAAAAAGAATCTGCAGCTTTGCAAGAGCTGCAAGTGCCCTGAAGGTTATCCGGAAAGCAGAACCTGCGCTGAAATCGGTTCGCTGGTTCTGGCGAGCGAAGCGGAAATTTCCTCTTTTGGCAAGCCTTACTGTTATCGGTATGGCCACGCTCTAAAAGATAATTCTGACAGCCATTATAAATTCAAGTGTAATGATTTCGGATCAACCACGCTGGTTATGAAAAGCGGAGTAAAGTATTGTAACTTTAACGGAACCAAATATTACCCCAAAGAATACTGTATATGTAATTCGACATCTTTGCCGGGTTCGGAGCCCCGTTGTTATAGTTCTTACACGAAAAGCGGTCAGTGGTGTTCGGTCTGTGTGGATTCCTCAGGCAATCACGTCCGAAGAGAACCCTAAACCCCGCAGCGACCGGGAGGTATACCGGCGCAGAATAAAAAAATCCCCGGGTTTATCCGGGGATTTTTTGTATCAGGATTCCGTTCTGGAAAAAACGTTTCATTCTTGAAAACGGCGGCCGGTTCTGCGGCCCGGGGCCTTCTGGCTTGAAAACTTTCTGTTTTCGGCGGTTTGCTTCTGAAACCGTTGGGCTTCCTGCCTGGTTAAATTATTCGTTTCTGGAATAATTTTCAGCTTTCTGCTTTTTAGGTCCTCTTTTCTGGAAGAGCCTGCCGCCTCCTGGCGTCTTTTCCTTCTGGTTTATTTCAAATAATTCAGTAATGACGTACTCATGACATTTTGCAGCACCGAGTACGAAGCATTAAGGTTATTCAACGCCATCAGCGCTTTGATTGTGGCTTCCGTCTGGTCAACATTTTTTAAGGAGTCGACGCTGGTTGTCAAATCATTGCTGACTTGTGTTAAATTGGTTGTAACCGAGTTCAAAACAACGGTATTGGCATTGATTTTGGCGCTGACGGCAGCCAGGTCGCCGTTATTTCCGGTGCTGGGGCAGCCGTTGCTGTCAATAGCGTCAAGCAGCTGCTGCATCGCCAGTTCAATCTGTTCCACCGGATTGTTGCTGTCAATTGTTCCTTCAAAATCATCTGCCGGATTACGGGTATCCACCAGATTTCCCTGCGCAATCGCTCCCAAAGCCCGGAACAGTTTTTCAAACGCCGGGTTATTGCCGGTCACGTCGTTGACAATACTCTGGTTGGTGGAAACTCTGGTCTCAGAAGTCAGGTTTCCGCCCTGGTAATACGAAACGGAACTCATGCTCCAGTCCGAGGAGGCCGGAACCGTCACGCCGCCCGCCGGCAGCCGGGACGGATCGCC
Organism: uncultured Alphaproteobacteria bacterium; assembly: GCA_944393665.1. Classification (GTDB taxonomy): domain Bacteria; phylum Pseudomonadota; class Alphaproteobacteria; order RF32; family CAG-239; genus CAZU01. Next base: position 80,276 of record CALYAX010000006.1, on the reverse strand, counting down.
GGTCACATACAGGGTTGTGCCGTCATCGCTGATACCGGTAACCTGAACTTGTGGGGCAATATTATTGCCAAAGCCGTCCATATTGATGACCGAGCCGACCGGATAAGAGGTGCTGAATTTGACTCCGCCGCCGTCAACAACCGTTTCATCAGTCTTAACCGGTGTGCTCTCTTCCAGGGTGATTGTTTTGCCGTCTTCAGAAACTGACTTGATGATATAGGCTCCGTTGTTGCCGGCCGTATTCCCCAAAACCAGAGTATCACCGGGCTTTAAGGTATTAAAGGCGCCATATTCGGTGGCCTTGATGGTATTTTTGTCTTTGTCAAAACTTAAATCTCCGGTCGTCGAGGCATTGGCGGTAATGGCTTCCTTGAGAAAACCGCCCGCGTTGGCCGCCGTAATTTCTCCGGTATTGTCCCCGGTGCCGGTAATTGTCAGGGCGCCGGTTTCTTTGGCAGTTACCGTACGGTTAGATAAGTTGGCGCTGCTGTTGGACGGATATTTGATATTAATACCGTCATAATAGGCCTGAAATTCATCCAGAGAACTGAACGGAAAATCAATCGGTGCATTAGCCGCATTTCCGCCGCCAAACAGATATTTGCCGCTGGTTTGGGTGTTCAGGGCATCAACCAGTGTCCGCATCGCCGCAAAAGCTGTTGTCTGCAGGCTTTTCATGGTCTCATACTGTTCGGTTGTCATGGTATGGGCTTCGCCGGTTTCGACGCCTTCGGCGTTCAGGACCGAAGAGCTTCCGTCAATGGTATACAGCGGAAAAGTCGCCTTGTTGCCTTCAAAGGTAATGTCCGGGTTGGCGGCGCCGACCTTGGCCTGCAGCGCAGACATGACATCTTCGCCGTAAGTGGCGCTCCCCGGGGTCAGTCCCGACAAATCAATATTATTGCCGTTGCCGTTATCGGCAAAGGTATATTGCGTTCCGTTAATGGTAATGGTCTTGCCTTCATAAACGTCATCATTACTGGTAAATGTCAGCTCGCCGCCGGTATAATCCGGAGTCAGCTTGTCCAAATCCATGCCGCTGAAGGAAGTCAGCATTGACTTCAGGTCTTTGACGGCCGTATCAATCGATTTCATGGCCGTGTTCATGGCTTTAAGATCCGTTTCGAGGATCTTGTTGTTTTCCATAAAATTGCTGACGACTTTCTGTGAGGCTTCCATATTAACAATGCTGAAAGCGCTGATTCCATAGCCGGAATAATTGGGAGATTTCAGTCCGGTTGTCGCCTGAAAAGCGTATAAATCCAGATTGGCTTTGGTCGAAAGCGTCTGATTCATCATGCTCATATAACTGGCATAAGTAGGTATTCTAACCATGGTTCATCTCCTTTTATACAAGATTCAGCAGCATGTCGAGCAGCTCTTTGTTGGCGGTAAACGCCTGAGCGCAGGCTGCGTAGGTCTGCTGGAAAATAATCATCTGCCCCAGTTCCTCATCAATATCCACACCGCTGATTTTGGCTTCTTTCAGCGAAATGGAATTCGTCAGCTCCTGCTGATAGGTCAAAGATTCTCCCGAGGTACTGACCTGGCTGGCAATATTGCCCACAAAGGTTGAAGCATAATTGGCCAGCGTTGTCTGGGTTTGGGCAATTGTACCCGATTGTTTAAAGTCAATCGACTGGGTAAAGGCCTTAGCCATCTGATTGGCAATGTCATTGGCCGCGGGAGACATTACATATTCCCCGGTCGACTGGTTGAATTGCGGCGAGCCGCCGGCAATTAATTCCGGTGCCGTCTTAAGGTCTTCGCGCACATCGATGGTTTGTGCCGTGTTGGCGTGAGAGGGAACCAGGCCGAGCTTGTCAATCAGGTTGGAAGGAGCTGCTCCCGGTGCCACGTTTTCGCTAATCTCCAGCTGTTCGCCCGACATACTGGAAATCCGCAGCATATAGCCGCTGCCGTTGGGCACCAGAGAAGCGCGGACGCTGCCGTTCAGATTGGGGTTATTGTTAATCGAGTTGACAATATCCTGCAAGCTGTCATTGGGGCTGATGGTAATCGTGCCAAAATTCAGACCCTTGGTGGAATCCGAAAAGCTCCAAGTCGTCATGTCCCGCAGGCCCAGGTTAGCATTCAGGCCCATAACCTTGGAATCATAAACCGATTCGCTGCCGCTGGAAACAAAGAAGTCATTCATGCCGAAGAAATTAGAAAAGCCTTCAAAGCTGCGGTCATAAACCCCGTTGCCGTTGGCATCAAAACTGATTTTAACATCCTGTTGGGCAGACCCCGGCGTTGAGTTGGCTTCATCGCGGATAGAAAATCCGTAATCGCTGTCTCCGGTGTCAATAACCAGCTTGCCGTCAGCATTGACATAGGCTCTGGCCTGCGGCAGGTTGGGACCTCCGGCGGATTGCAGCCAGTCCTGAATTTCCTGTGCCATATCGGCAACCGAGCCGTTGTTAAAGCCAAGCTCGCCGACAAGCGTCGTTGTTGCGACCTGTTTGCCGTCTTTGTCAAAAATCGTGAACCGGACATCGCCGCCTTCAATCTGAATATTCTGGTTGACGCCGCCGTTAATAAAAGTGCGGGTTCCGGTCAGCATATCCGGGGTGTTGGGAAAGGCCGTTCCCTGATTGTGCATCTGGTTGATGGTATCTTTCAATGATCCGGCCAGTTCATCCAGCTGTGATTGCAGCGACGGCAGGATTTCGTCACGGACCTCAATCAGCCCCTTGAGCTCGCCGTCCTTAATCTGTCCGGTGATGTCTTTGCCGTCCACATAAATGCCGCCGATGCTGCCGCCGGCATAATCAACCGTGGGGCTGGCCTGGGCAATTGCGCTGTGGCTGAGTTTATGCGGTTCGGCATCCAGGAGGGTAACACCGCCTTTAGTCTGAATCACCACCTCGCCGGTTTCCCGTTTGAAATAGGAAATATCAATCTTGGCGCTGAGATCCCGCAAAGCCTGGTCGCGCTGGTCTTCCAGATCAGCGGCTCCGTCATAGCCCATCAGTTTATATTTGACAATTTCATCATTGAGGCGGTCCAAATCATCAAGGAGCGAGTTTATTTCATCAACGCTGCCGCTGATCTGCACATCGGCATCGCCGCGCAGTTTCTGAATTTCCGTGGAAATAGAATTTAGGCGTGCTGTTACCGTCTGGGCATTGTTCAGCAGGCTGTAACGGCTTGACGGGGAGGTCACGTCATTGGCAAAAGTATCAAATGCCGCCTGCAATGACGCTACATTGGCCGAAATCGAATTATTTCCGGTTGGGGTGCCCAGCAGGGTTTCTGTTTTGCTCAAATAGGTGTTTTTTGCCGACAGATTGTTCGCCAGGGAATTGGAGGCCAGATAGCTTTTCAGCAGGCCTTCGTCAACCTGGCGGGTCACATTGCCCATTTTGACGCCCACGCTGGAACCGGCCAGAACCTGGTTAATCTGCTGCGCCGATTTGCGGGTGTATCCCGGAGTGTCAACATTGGCAATATTGCGGCCGATCAGGTCAAGCTGCGCCTGTGCCGTTTTCATGCCCGATAAAGAAGTTCCGAATAAAGAAATCGCCATAATAATCCTCCTTATAAAGTTCTGTTTACGGCCAGAGCATTCTTGTTGTTATCCAACGGAGAATAGCGTCCCTGCGCCCCGTAAGAGGTTGCGTTGCTGTTATTGGTCATCTTGGCAATGTTGATAATGGTATCCATCACATTCTGGCTGGTTTCCATTCTGGTTTTAAGCAGGGTTTCATTCTTTTTAATCAGGCTGTCGAGTTTTTCGGCAGAGGCGCGCAGAGCTTCCCGCTTAGCCGCCTCCAAAGCGGCAAGGGCTTCCTGGTTTTTGATGAAATAAGCGGTCATCGTCCGGTAAGCCGCTACCATTTTGGCTTTACGGTCATACAGGCTGCTCACCGCTTCAATATCAAAGTTTTCTAAGGCGGTGTTTTCCTGTTCCAGCAGATCGCCGAAAGTCTTTAATACTTCCTGATAATCCCGGACCTTGGCTTCCAATTCTTGTATTGTCGTATTTTCCATCGTCTTATCCTTCAATTCTGTTCTCGGTATAACCCTGGGTCTGCATTTCCTGCATTTCCAAAATCGAGCGCATAACCTCGTCTTTGACGCCGATACTGCCGGTCTTGGCCATGGCTTTGCCATATTCGTCCAGCAGCAGCGAGCGGTAAATCTTTTCGGCGTGTCCGCCGCCGAACATTCCGTCGGTAGAAATGCCTTCAAACATTGATTCCATCATCTTGCTGATGAAAAACGCTTCAAAGTTTTCAGCCGTTTCTTCCGCTTTGGCCTTATCGGCATCAGCTTTCATCTTGGCCAGATCGGCTTTCGGCGCCTGGTGCAGACTGTACAGAGCGGTATTCAGCCGGGTAATGTCAAAACCTGTTTCCATCTTAAATAACCTCAATCTCTGCCTGCAAAGCACCGCTGGCTTTAATCGCCTGCAAAATGCTGATTAAATCGCGCGGGGTCACGCCGAGAGCGTTCAGGCCGTCGACCAGTTCTTGCAGGTTGACCCCGGTATTCAGCACACTCAGCTTGGCATCGACGCCCTCATTAATATTAACAGCCGATACCGAGGTGACGACCGTTTCTCCGCCGGTAAACGGCAGCGGCTGCGAAACCATCGGTACATCGGTGATACGGATTGTCAGATTGCCCTGGGCAATTGCCAGTCGGTTAATCTTTACATCTTTGCCGATCACCACAATACCCGAGCTTTCGTCAATGACGACTTTGGCCAGCAAATCGGGCTGAACCTGCAGTTGTTCGACTTTAGTCATTAAATCCACGACTTTGCCGCGGTATTTCCAGGGAATAGTCAGAGAAACCGTGCCTGGGTCCAGGGCCTGGGCCGAAGGGGTGCCGAGCATGGCATTAATCGCATCGGCAATCCGGCGCGAGGTGGTAAAATCGGGGTTGCGCAGCGCCAGCTGAATTGTCTTCAGGCTGTCCAGTTCAAAAGGAATTTCATTTTCAATAATTGCACCGCTGGAAATCCGCCCGGCTGTCGGAACTCCCTTCACAATCGACTGGGTTGCCCCTTTGGCCGTGACGCCGGAAACCGCAATCTGCCCCTGCGCAACGGCATAAACCTCGCCGTTGGCGCCCACCAGAGGGGTTGCAAGCAGAGTGCCGCCCTGCAGGTTTTTGGCATCGCCCAAGGCGCTGACCATCACGTCAATCCGGCTGCCTTGACGGGCAAAAGCCGGCAGATTGGCCGTTACCATAACCGAGGCAATATTTTTTGCCTTAATCTGTCCGCCGCGGGCGTTAATCCCGATCTGATCCAGCATGGAAATCAGGCTTTCTTTAGTAAAATCAACCGATTTGATATTATCACCGGTACCGTTTAAACCGACCACCAGGCCGTATCCGACCAATTGGTTGTCACGAACGCCTTCAAAATCGGCAATATCTTTTATGCGCGAGCTGGCTGCCGCCCCGTTGGGAAACAGGCAGATAAAGCTGAAAACGAGTGCCAAAGCGGCGGTTTGTAAGGACTTATGATACATCATGCTGTCAGAGCCTTCAAATTGTCAAAGTTAAACTTAAAAAAATATATGCAAATTGCGTGCCATTTTTTGAAATAAATCTTCTGTCCAACCCCTTAAACAAATTATTGACCATCTTTTTAATTTGTGTTATTCTAAAATCAGTTCCGGAACAGCAATTATTGGAGAACGGTCATGAAAACAGTCTTTTTAGCCCTGAGTTTGCTAATCGCAAGCGCTTTGCCTGCTCACGCCGCTTCTCCACATAATGCATACACACATCATGCCGCCCTGGCTGCTTCGGAACTTGACGTTTCCCCCAACACGGCAGTTGCTGAAACCGGTGCACCTTACCAGCTCGCCGGAATTTACTGGCTTCCGGATTATCTTAAGAGTAATATCGATACCAATCACCGTACTGATGTTGACACCGGCGGAGGGGATATTCCTCTCGGCTGCGAGAAATATTCTCCCAAATGTAATTCTCCCCATATTCTGGGCGGTATAGAGGTCCGGGCTGCCGGGGACCTCTTCTGTCCGGTCGAATGTGTTTGCCCCGACAGTTACAAATACACGTCTTCCAATTGTTCCGGCGACAAGAAACCTTCCGGCTCGGTTTGTGACGGCAAGTATACCGACTGCCGCAGCCTGACTTGCGAAGAACGCGGTCTCAAAACTTGCGGGAGCGGTTGTATCGCAACCTCCGCCTGCTGTACGGACACCGATTGCGGCAGCGGCAAAAAATGTTCTTCGGGTTCCTGTATCAACAAAACCTGCGAGGAGATGGGGCAGAAGACCTGTAACGGTTCTTGTATCGCGGCTTCCGCCTGCTGTACGGACACTGATTGCGGCAGCGGCAAAAAATGTTCTTCAGGTTCTTGTATCGATAAAACCTGCGAGGAGATGGGGCAGAAGACCTGTAACGGTTCTTGTATCGCGGCTTCCGCCTGCTGTACGGACACTGATTGCGGCAGCGGCAAAAAATGTTCTTCAGGTTCTTGTATCGATAAAACCTGCGAGGAAATGGGGCAGAAAAACTGCGAAGGTAAGTGCATTGCAAAAACAGCCTGCTGTGTGAGCGGGGACTGTGCCAGCGGCATGAAATGCTTTGACAACATCTGCATTGCCCAAACCTGTGAAGATAAAGGCCTCAAAACCTGCAACGGTTCCTGTATCGCCGTTTCTGAATGCTGCGGCGGCTGCCAGCCCAATGAAACCTGTAAAAACGGAGTTTGCGTCAATAATGAAACCTGCTTATCTCAAATTATGAGTTCGGGTAATTATGCTCAGGATGCCAACGGGGTTATTTACAGCAAAAGTGCACCAAACACGGCTTATGTCATTGCCGACGGAGCCATGCCGTTTAAAAATCCCGGTATTGCTGAAACGGTTAAAGATTATCGTTATGTCTACGGTCCTTCCAAACTGGCGCAGTTTTCAAAATGCGCGGCGCTGCCGGTTCCGACCTTAACGGCAACCTCAACCGGATTTGAATCGGCAGAATGGATATTAAACAAAAGTCTGGATGGCGTAAATGTTAAATTAGCCGGCAGTGCAAGCTATTATATTGACGCCACTGTGGTGTGGGATAATGTCAAATTTCTGAGTTCCGGCAGCGGAACCGTTGAAATTAACAGCCCGGGAAATGTAACACTCGGCTTAAACGCAGATTTTGGAACCAATAACGGGTTGCAGTATAACATTCGTGACGGTGCTAAAATGACTGTAAAAGGGCCGGCCTCCGGAACGCCGGTTCACAAGGCAAAACTCTTGGCAGTTTGGACAACAGCCAAATTAACCACCAGCGGAAATATCGACTTTGGAACTTTGGATAATTCCGGTACTTCCAATTCAATTCAGGCAGGTGAATATAAGGGCGAGGTGATTGTCAGACGGGGCAGCCTGACATTTGGCAGCGGCGTAAAGCATACCGGAGGAACTGTTGCCGTTTACACCGATGCCAAGTTTTATGGCAGCGGGGCCACGCTTAATAAAGTTGCCGCAGACGGATATATATCATTGAGTAACACGACTGTGAGCGATTCGGTTTCCGTCAATTTTTCCGGCGGCGGTGAAACGGCAAATAGCAATGGTGAAGCCTATCTCAACAATGTGACAACTCCTAAACTGACAATTGACGGCGGAATCGCAAGGTTATACAGCAGCGGGGTAAATACTGTTTATGTCAAACCATGGGGAGCCTTGCATATTATTTCCAATGCTAATGTTAACGCTTTGGTTTTGAATGATTATAGTTCCACCAATAAGGTTCCGGCCAACCTGTTCCTGTACCAAAACGCTCGTCTGGATGTTTATAGTTTGAAAATGAACCAGTCGGCAAAAATAAGAATGAATTACGGGTCTTATCTGCAAGTCCAGTATATGGATATGTGCTATCAAAATACCGATGGCTGGCGGACACAAATTTGTTACTATGGCGTTCCTTCCGGCGGAAGTGTTGCTCAGATTAACTATCGGGGAACTATTACAAAAGGGACAACCGGCGGACGGAATACCCGGGCCACTAAAAATTCCTGTATTATTAATCCCGGATTTGGCACCAGTAACTCGGATGATAATAATTACTGGGAATGTGACTGGGATAATTCCAGCAAAGGAAATTGGTATTTTGACACGATGAAAAACAAGTACCGGTGCTGTAAGTAAAAATCTGCTTATTAACTGAAAATCTCAGATTCTTAAAAAATACAGCGGTGTCATGTATGAAGATTTCGTCTACCCACTTAAACTAATTGTTGACTATCTTTAATAATTAATGTAATCTGGAAGAAGTTCCGGAACAGCAATTATTGGAGAACGGTCATGAGAACAGTCTTTTTAGCCCTGGGTTTGTTTATCGCAAGCACTTTGCCTGCTCTTGCTGCCTCTCCGTATAATACATACACACATCACACCGCCTTTGCTGTTCCGGAACAGTCTTTCCAACTCGCCGCAACCTGGTTCCTCCCAGACTGGCAGGCCGGAATAAGCGCTCGCACCGATACTGCTCCCGCCGGTTCCGGCGACCGCCACGACCTTACTTGTTCGGTGTATGGCGGTTGTCTCGGTATCCCCGCCAATATGACCTGTTCCGACGACTTTACCGTCGACGGCAAAACCTGTTATAAATCCTGTTCCTGCAAATCCGGGTTTGTTCCCGCCAGTTCTTCCGACATCTGCAAGGGATGTGTCAATCCCTGTGATGCCCGTACCGCCGTGGACGCCCCTTATGGCTGCGAAAAATATTTCAGCGACTGCGCTTCCAAATGTGAGAAGGCTTATCCTGATAATTGCCGCTTGTATAACGGCGTAGACGAAGGAGCTTTCGGCTGCAAAGAATATTATGATGATTGCCCCGAAAAATGCAAAGAGGCCTACCCGGATAACTGTCACAGCCACACGGCGGTATCAGCGCCCTATGGCTGCGAAAAGTATTTCGACGATTGTAAAAGTAAATGTGAAAAAGCCTATCCTGACAACTGCCGGAATTACAGCTCTAAGCCTGCAGCTTCGTCTTGTGCCAACGGCTGTGCCCAGGGCAAGACTTATGCCGATTGTTCCTCCAAATGTTCCGTCGGCTGTAAGGCCAAATGCGACACCGGATATCATTTAAGTTCCGACGAACTCAGCTGTGTCGCCGACAGCTGTCCCGGCGGGTATGAAGCGGGCAAAACCTGCGGTGCCGGATACAAACGTTTGCAATCCGGACAGTCGGGAGCCACGCCCTGTTACAAATGCGAAGTCATCCCCTGCACGGCGGGGAGTACCAGCTGCCTTCAAAACCAGACAGCCGTAGCAAATGGTTATTATTCCGGTGAAGATCCCTGCTACGAATGTAAAGATTGTGTCAGTCCCGATGCTTCCCAGGGGTGGGGAATTTCAGTTACCTGCTCAGATTTAGGCTTAGAGGAAGTTTATCTGGCCAAACAATCCCAGACAGATAAATGCAATGTGACTTATTCCCGCTGCTGCAAAATGCCCTATGGCTGCGGATTTGATTTCAACGGCTGGAATGCTGATTATCCTTCATGCAATTATGGTTACTATGTTACGGAAGTAGACGCTTCGCAAACTGGGTTAAGTTTTGTCCCCGCAAAAATAACTTATGTGCCGGAACCTTCGGTTTCAATCACCCCGACCGGGACCACCGGAACCGGAAGCGGCTCCTGTTATGCCTCAAACAGCAGTTATGTTGAAGAAAGTTTCAGCAGCTGCGGCATAACTTATTCCCGTAAATGCCTTGATTTGAATGAAGATCTCGGCTGGACCGAAGTTTCCGGCTATTATCCCGATAACGGAGAGTCTTGCGGTAATTCAGGATATGAAATCGGTAAGCTTATTGTCCAGGATGACGGCTGCGAAAGAACCTTCACCTGTTGTAAGACAGAAGATTGCGCGGTTTATGAAAACGAGTTTAGAACATTGTATAATAACTTTGTCAGCCAATATGTTAACAAATGTCCCGCCAGTTATATCCGAAACAATTGCGAGAGCGACGAGGGGGATTTGGTTGCTTTGGCAACCTTACTGGAACAAAACTGTTATATGTCCGGCACAGATTACCGGAGTATGATGAACGAATATAATATCGGCGCTTCATATGTTTGTAATTTCTGGGGATGTTAGAGAATAATAAAAATCCCGGTCAACCGGCCGGGATTTTACTTTTATAAGTTTTTGGCAACTTCTTCGTGGTCGCTGAAATGATGGATTTCCCCGTTAATATATTGCCCGGTTTCGTGCCCCTTGCCGGCCAGAATCAAGACATCGCCGGGTTCCAGTTCCGCCATGGCTGTCCGAATGGCGGCCGCCCGGTCGCCGATATTGCGTCCCTTGGGGCAGGCGGCCATAATCTGGCTGCGGATTTGAACCGCGTCTTCCGTCCGCGGGTTGTCATCGGTAACATAAGCCACATCAGCCAGGTCATTGGCCAGCCGGCCCATAATCGGGCGCTTTCCGGCATCACGGTCGCCGCCGCAGCCAAACAAAACCCTCAGGCGTCCCCGGGTATGCGGCCGCAGCGCCTTAATGACATTTTCCAAGGCATCGGGCGTGTGGGCATAGTCAATATAAACAGCCGCGCCGTTTTTAATTCCCGCCAGTTCCATTCGCCCTTTGGCTCCGTGAATTTTAGCGGCGTATTGAATGACTTCTTCCGGTTTTCCGGTCAGTTCTGCAGCCAGTCCCAGGGCACATAAAACATTCATTGCCTGAAAAGTTCCCGCCAGCGGGATTTCTATTTCATACAATTTGCCGTAAAATTCCAGATTTAATTTTTGCCCATGGGTGAGGGGAACGGCTTTCAGCAGTTTGATAACATCGCCGTTGTAACCGTAGGCGGCAACTTTTTTGCCGCTGTCCAGACAAGCTTGTTTAATCTGGGCAAAAACATCAATATCGGCATTCAGAACCGCCGTGCCGCCTTCTTTAAGCTGCTCGGTAAACAAAATCAGTTTGGCAGCCAGATAATTTTCCATTGTCTTGTGATAATCCAGATGATCGCGGGTCAGGTTGGTAAAACCCGCCGTATCAAAACGCACGCCGCCGACCCGGTATTGGCACAAACCGTGGCTGGAGGCCTCCATTGCCACATAATTATAGCCGTCTTTTGCCAGCTCTGCCAATTCACGGTGCAGAGAGACCTGATTAACGGTTGTGTTCGGAGCCGGAACCGGTTCTTCGTTGCCTTTGATATAACCCAGTGTTCCCATGCTTGCGGCTTTGTAGGTCATCATGGTTAAAATCTGCCGCACAAAATCAACAATTGAGGTTTTGCCGTTGGTTCCGGTTACGCCGGCAATGTGTTCCGGCATTGCGCCGTAAAATTTTGCCGCCGCCCGGGCCAGCGTTTTGCCGGGATGAGCGGTTTTTATCACCGGAACAGGAAGGGTGCGGCTATAGTCCAGAGGAACCACAATGGCAGCCGCACCGTTCTGTACCGCGCTTTCGGTGTAATCATTCTCCGTTGTGGAAACAAATAAAAAGCCGGGCTTTACCTGCCGGGAGTCGTCAGTCAGGCCGCAAATTTCAATTTCCGGCGCCTGGTCAATTAATTGGTTGAGTTTCATGATTTTTGTCCTTAGTTAAATTTATGCCACTTTAGCTGAAATTATTTAATTTTTTATGACCTGCGCCGCCCCAGCCGGTAATAAATCAGCAGGATAATGACCCGGAAGCCGACAAAGATAAACAGCGCCGTCCGCACCGAGGTCAAATCGGCCAGCCAGCCGATAACCACCGATAAAATGGCAAAAGCCGCGTTGGTTCCCATCGAAATCATGGATGACATGGTCGCCCGCTGCCGGCTCAGATATTGCTTTTGCAGCAGGCTTTTCAGCCCGGTTACCGACAGCCCGTAAAAAATATTTGAAAACATCAGGATAAACGGGCTGAAAAAATTGTTAAGCGCCAGCCCCGCCAGCCGCGGCAGCATTTGCCCGTATTCGGCATAAATCATCACCCGGATGGCTTTATACTTTTTAATAACCAGCCCGGCGAACCAAAAACTCATGGTGCCGAAAATCTGTTTAAGCACCCGGGGCGCCCCCAGCAACCAGGTTGGAATCAGCAGCTGCGAATAAGCCGTTTCAAAACGCATGTTCACCATTCCGGTAGAATGGTCGATAATATCCGCCAGCGCCAGCCAGCGCAGCCGCGGCTTGGCACGGAAAGCGGCCGCCGCCTCGTTCAAATGCTTCCACACCGACAGCTCGCTGCCAAAATTTTCCTCCGGCGGCTCTTTCCAGCCAAAATTAAAAACCAGCAGCGCCGCCGAGCTGATTAAAGCAATTTCATAAACCGCATGATACGAATAATAATAGGCAATCAGACTGCCCAAAACCGCCGCAAACCCGACCGCAAACTGGTTCAGGCTGCGGGCTTTGCCGTAACAGCGGTCAAATTCTTTCTGCTTGCCGAGAGCCTTGAGGCTTTCATACATAATCGCCTCGTCGGTGCCGCTGAACAGGGCAACACTCAAGCCTTTGCAAACCGCTCCGGCATAGAGGATAATCAAAGCCTTGTCGGGATAAAAACCCGCCAGCACATAAAAGGCATCGCCGCAGAAGAAGGCAATTCCGCCCGCAATCATCGTCCGCCGGCGCCCGATAAGGTCGGAAACCACCCCCATGGGAATTTCAAACAGCGAGGAAAAGACCGAACTTGCCGCAAACACGCTCATCGCCACCGCATAAGACCCCGTCAGCTGCTCGTAATATAAAATGGCAATAATTGAAAACGGGCAAAACCCCCAAAGCCCGTAAAACCACGGAAACATTCTGATGTTGCGGCTGTACATGAAACGTCCTTCACTTAAATAACGATTTATTATAAACCCCGGAAACGCCGGCGCAAGCAATTTGTTGACAATATCCGCCGTCTGTGGCATAAACCGCCCCATGATAGATATAAATGACATCACCGTGCGCATCGGCAGCAAAGTCCTGCTCGAAAGGGCGTCCGCCCATATTTCCGACGGCTGGAAAGTCGGCCTTGTCGGTGCCAACGGCTGCGGCAAATCCACCTTGTTCCGGGTCCTGCAAAACCAGCTGGACACCGAGCACGGCGCGGTGGCTTTTCCGGGGCAGGCAAGGGTGGTCTTTGTCGAGCAGGAACTGCAGGATATTGACACGCCGATTTTGCCTTTTGTTCTGGCGCGCGATACCGAGCGGTCATCGCTGCTGGCCCGCTTGGAAAAGGCAGCGCCCGAGGAGCTGGGAGAAATTCACGAGCGCCTGAACCTCATCGGGGCGGCCTCGGCGGAGGCGCGGGCGGCGGCTATTCTAAACGGCCTGGGTTTTAAGCAGGAGGACTTGACGTGTCCGGTGCGGGAGTTTTCCGGCGGCTGGCGGATGCGCCTGGCTTTGGCCGCCGCGCTGTTTCAGCCCTCGGATATTTTGCTCCTGGACGAGCCGACCAACCACCTGGACCTTGAAGCCACAATCTGGCTGACCTCCCACCTTGCCAAATACCGCGGCACTTTGCTGCTTATCAGCCATGACCGCCGGATTTTGAACGCCCTGTGCGACCATATCGTCCATATTGAGGCTTGCCGGCTGAATACTTACAGCGGCAATTACGATACGTTTCAGCGTACCCGCGCCGAGCGCCGCGAGCTTTTGGGCAAACAGGCCGCCAAACAGGAAAAACAGCGTGCCCACCTGCAGTCTTATGTCGACCGCTTCCGCTACAAGGCCAGCAAGGCCAAACAGGCGCAGAGCCGTCTTAAAATGCTTGAAAAAATGGAAGTCCTGCCGCCGCTGGCCGATGAATACTCTACCCGGTTTGAGTTTCCGCAGCCGCTTGAACTGCCGCCGCCGCTGCTCACCGTAGAGGACGGCGTTGTCGGCTATGACGGGCGCCCGGTACTGAAAAAACTTAATTTCTCGGTTGTCGATAACGACCGGATCGCTCTGCTCGGCGCCAACGGCAACGGAAAATCAACGCTGGCCAAACTGATTTCCGGCCGCCTGCCGCTGATGGAAGGAACCCTCAAGCGTTCCGGCAAATTGGGCGTGGGATACTTCGCCCAGCACCAGAGCGAGGAACTGCCGCTTGAACAGACCGCAGCCGCCTTTATGGGCACGCTGATGCCCGGCGCGCCGGAGCCGAAAGTCCGGGCTCATCTGGCAGCCTTCGGACTTGGGCAGGAAAAGGCCGTCACCAAAATCGCCGACCTCTCCGGCGGCGAAAAGGCGCGCCTGCTGTTTGCCGCCATGACTTATAATGCCCCGGGCCTGCTCATTTTGGACGAACCGACCAACCATTTGGATATCGACGGGCGCGACGCGCTCATCGCCGCCCTCAACGATTACCGCGGGTCGGTGATTCTGATTACGCACGACCTCCATCTCACCGAGCTGATTGCCGATACCCTCTGGCTGGTTAAGGACGGCACCGTCAAACCCTATGACGGCGACCTCGAGGATTACCGCCGCCTGCTGCTGGGCACGTCGGCCCCGGCCGTAAAAACCGGAACCCCCGCCGTCAAACCGGATGGAAAACTTTTGCGCGAACAGGCGCTGGCCCGCCGCTCGGAACTGAATATGCTTAAAGGGCAGGTGGCGCGGCTGGAAAAGAAACTGGCAGAGCTGAACGCCCGGCGTGACGAACTGACGGCCGCTTTCGAAACGGATATGACCCCGGCACAGATTGTCGAAAACCAGAAAAATCTTTCCTGGCTGGATAATCAGATTGCCGAAACCGAAGAGGCCTGGCTCGAACAGTCGGCCAAAATTGAAACGCTCAGCCGCTAAACTTTATTTTAACCAATCGGGAATATACTAAACCCAATATTTAATCCGAAAGGTCTGGTTATGAAAACAGCTTTGTTTGGCGCTCTGGCTTTGGCATTTTCTGCGGTTTCCGCAGCGGCGGCTCCTTTGCCGCGGGCGGAAGACAGCAAATTTTACCTTTTTTATAATGTGAATTCCGGCGCGCTGGAAAATGAAATCGGGCTGACCCGCCGTCAGGTCGTACAGGTTTTTGACGACCAGTTCGGTCAGGCGGCGGAACAAATTCCGCTTGATGTCCGGCTGGAAGATTTTTATGTCGCCCGCTATCCCGACCAAAGTTATGTTTTTATCCTCAAAGCGCCGTTTAACTGCGCGCAGGAGGGCTGTGCCGCACAGCGTTATACTTTGGACGCAGACGGCGATTTGTATTATGAAGATTTTTCTTTCCCGGTCAAATGCAAGGATCATGAGTTTGATAAACAGCTGTGCATTAAAGGCGGCTACCGGCCGGAAGCCACGCCAAAGACGAAAGTAGAGCGCACCAAATCCGGAAAGAAGATTATCCATTACCTGGCCCCCAAAACGGCTGACTTGCCTTAATTTCTCCAGTCCTGATTCCGCCGCTTTCCGCGTGTAATCTCTTCCGGCCCAAAGCGCCGGAAAGCCCGCCTGTTCCAAAACGCCGCCGCTTTCCGTGCACGGTCCCGCCTGTCCCGGTCTTTCCCCTTTTTCCTCGTGCATGGCCCCGCCGCGCATAAATTCGCCTGTCCCAAACTCCCCCGCTCTCTGCGCATGTCCCCGCCGCGCAATTTCCGCTAACAGCAATCCGCGGCAAAGGCCCGGCTCGCCCGGCAGCCATTTTCATATTAGGAACCCCTTTATTATTTTGATTTGACGATTAAATAGAGGGACAACGGCGGCAATTCCGCCCGCCTGCGCCGTTTTTCACGAAAGAATCTTAATGATTAGTTAAGAATTTTCTTGATTAATTAAAAATTTTTGCTATATTAAACAAAAATTATCGGTAATAAACAAAAAAAGACCGTTGAAAGATCACAATTTTTTTAATTGAAGAATGGAAAAACTCATGAAAAAAATTCTTGTTTTAGCCGCTGCTCTGTTTGCCCTTTCTGCCTGCGCCTGCATGAACAGCAAAGAGCCCACTGTTGAAGAGCGCAAAGTTGTTTACCGCTCCTATCAGGCTTCTGCCAATATGGATTGCGATTATGTGGATAACAATACCTGCTACCGTTATGTCCGCACCCAGCCGGTTGCTCCGGCTCCGGTATATGCCCCGGCACCGCGGTATGTTGCTCCGGCACCGCGCTATTATGAAGCGCCGCGCGAGGTTGTCCGTTATCGCCGCCCGCGTCCGGCTGTGAGCTATGTTGACAGCTATTCCGAGCCCGAGCCGGTTGTCCTGGAAGATAATTCCGGCAATTGCGCTCCCAAAATCCGCACCACCCGCGAGCCGGTAGAAGTTGTTTATAAGAAAACCACTTATAAAACGGTCTATGAACCCAAAACCACCTCTTCGGTCAGCTATGAAAAAGAGCCTTATACCGGACAGGTTAACGTCCGCACCAGCCGTCCGGCCCGCCGTACCGTAACCCGGGCAGAACCGGTTTCCGCTCCGGTTGAGTTCGAGGAACAGGCGACGGAAATGACCTTGGATGAGATTAAATAATCGGTGTTGACTGGATTATAATAAACCACCGGACCCCGCCGCTGTGACGGGGTTCGTGTGTATCCGGGGAGTTTTGCCCGTGCCCGCGGGCTCCGAATTTCGCCCGCGCCCGTGTATGCTTTCCTCCCACGCCCGTGTTGTTCTCCTCCCGCGTCCAGGGGGCGCCGCGATTGAGGCCGTGTATGTCAGCCGCGATTCTCCCGTCCGCCGCCCGCGCCCGTGTGTGCCCGGGAGCCGCCGTGTTTTTCCCGCCGCCCGCCGCGATTGTGCCCGAGAGCCCGCTGCGATTCTCCCCCCGCCCGGGAATTTATACCTTCCGGCAACCGCATAAAAGGGCTTGCTAAATTGCCGTTTTTTGGTTACCGTATTTCTGATTTAACAACCGCGAAAGTTATCACTATGCACAAAATATTAGTCCTTAACTCCGGCTCAACCACTCTCAAATTCCAGCTTTTTCAAACTGACGGCACAGATTTTTCCGTCATTGCCAAAGGCCTCGCCGAACGTATCGGCGACAACGCCTCCCGCCTGCTGTACCAGCTCGGCTCCGGCGAAAAACAAAGCCGCGATTTGCCGCTGCCGGACCACAAAGCGGCGGTCCGGGCAATGTTTGAGGCTTTGCTCGGCACCGCGCTGACAAGCGTGGACGAGCTGTCGGCCGTGGGGCACCGCATGGGGCACGGCGGCGAATATTTTGACAAGTCGGTCCTTATTGATGCCGGCGTGATGGAAAAGATTTATGATACCATGGACCTGCTGCCTTTGCACGGCGCCGCTTTTGTCCATGGTGTTGAGGCGGTCAGCGCCCTGTTTCCGCAGATGAAACAGATTGCCACATTTGACTCGGCGTTTCACCAGACCATGCCCAAAGAGTCCTATCTGTATCCGATTCCTTTGGAGCAGTACGAAAAACACCGTATCCGCCGTTATGGCTTTCACGGAACTTCGCACGGCTATGTTGCGGCCGAGGCGGCCAAAATGCTCGGCTTTGCCGGAAAATTCATCACCTGCCACCTGGGCGGCGGCGCCTCGGTAACCGCGGTCAAAGACGGCAAATCGGTTGATACCTCCATGGGTTTCACCCCCATGGCCGGAATGATGATGAACACCCGCTGCGGCGATATCGACCCCTATATCCCGCTCCATATCATGAAAACGCAGAATCTCTCCGCCGATGAGGTTAACGCCATGCTCAACAAACAGAGCGGCCTCTGCGGCCTGACCGGGGGCCTGAGCGATCTGCGCGATATTGAAGCCGGGGTTTTGCAGGGCAATCAGAAGGTTATCGACGCCGTCAATACCTATGTCCATTGCCTGATTAAATATATCGGCGGCTATGTCGCGGTTTTGGGCGGAGTCGATGCCATCGTCTTTACCGCCGGGGCAGGGGAAAATTCGTCTTTTATCCGTAAATTGGTGTGTGAGCGCCTGGCTTATCTGGGAATCGAACTGGATGAAAACGCCAACCGGACCCGCGGCGCCGCGGTCGAAATCACCAAACCCGGCTCAAAAGTCCGTGTTTTGGTGATTCCCACCAACGAGGAACTGGTCATCGCCCGCGACAGTTATAAACTGGCGGTCGGCGAGGCGGAAACCAGCCCGCTCCGCGCCGTTTCCTGACCCGGAGCGGCCGGAAATTACGCCTCTTTCCGCGGCTGCTTGTCTTCCCGCGGCAGTTCCGCTTTCCGTGCTTTTTCAGCTTTCCGCGGCGGCTCCGCTTTCCGTTCCTCTTCTGTTTTCCGCGGTCCCGCCTTCTTCCGTACCGGTTTCACCTGCTTTAACTTTACTGCCTGCAGACTTTCTATCACCGCATCGTCCAGATCATCATCTTCGGGCCCGCCCTCTTTGGGTTCATAACTGTACGACGCGTTAATCATCGCGTTATACAGGCTTTTCGCCAGCTTGCGGTTGGGGATTTTTTCATAAGCCGTCACCAGAATTATCGATTCGGCTTTCATCATCGGGTCTTCAACCGCTGTTAGTATATCATTCTCGCCTTCGTGCAGGCGGATGGGGTTCAGATATTGAAACCGCGGGCTGCCCTCCCGTATTTTCTTGGGCATTTCGGCATAAAAATAAGAAGGGTCCACCTCCAAAATACAGCACAAATCCCACATGCGGCTGCCGCTCACCCGGTTCGCGCCGCGTTCGTATTTCTGCACCTGCTGAAAGGTGGTTCCCATCAAATCTGCCAGTTTTTCCTGGCTGAGCGCCAGCGCCTGGCGGCGCAGTTTTATCCGCGAGCCGATATAAACGTCAACCGGATTGGGATCGCCGGTGGGAGTGCGCCCGCGGATACTCCGTTTAACCAGAATTTTGCCGTGATTTTGAGTGTTTTCAGATAGTCCGGAATCGTCAGCTTGCTTTTGTTTCATCGTCTTATCCTGAGTAATAGGTTACAAACAACTCCCGTCACCCAAAACAGACTGCCGTAAAAGACGGTTTAAAAAAGGGTGGCGGGGAGCCGGATCAAGTAAGACTATGTCTGATACGTGAAAAGACACGCTGCAGTGCCTGCAGCTTTGACACGACTACCCCGCCGTAAGCGGCAGGTGCCAGTTAACCGAAACGAGCTGCCACATGTCAGCCTGCTGCGGCATCACCGCAGCCTTAACTGGTTCACCCGCCAAAAGGTAGGTAATCTTGCTAAAAGGGTTTTAAACCCTATGCCCTTGCTGTCACCGCAAGAAGTGACAGCCCGGCACGTATCGTGAAGGAGGTCTTACTCTCCCGAACCTGACCCAGGGTTCTTATTTATCCCGTTCCGGAGCGAAGGCTATGGAACGTCGCTGCCTGAGCCGGTAAGAGTTGAACGGGCAGCGCTGACGTTCAACAATTTTAGTGTACTCAACGCGAACTTGCAAGCAATTTATTTATAGAGGACTGCTTTCGCGCGTATTGTTTTTAAGGCTGGTTTTTTTTATGGACTAACGGAACTGTACCTTAAAACAAAACCCCCGCACATTAAATCAGGTGCGAGGGAGTACACAACTGTCGTAAACCAACCAGTCTCTCTTATTCGACACCGCGAGGGCGCTTATTTCGAAAGCTCCCTCACATATCGAGGGGTTTTGGGTTTACGAGGAAACTGTGTAATTCCGGCGGGATCTCTCCCGTTCAGACGGCTGGCTCCGCAGCCGTACCCGGCCGCGACGGCTTTACCGTCTTCCTAGTTGTAATATTATCTGACTCTAAATTAAAAGGCAAGAGGAAAAATAAATTTTTTTATTGCTCTGCGCAGAACATCCCTGCTTGTCTTGTAACACTCGCTCTTATCGCTGCCGCTCATCGCTCGTTAACAAGACTGCGCCGCAACGGCCTCGCAGCTCCACCGGAGCCGCTCCCCACGTTGCGCCCCTCGCGGCACACCCTATTATCCTGTCACCCCTCGCGGTGGATCACCGCGTCAAGGGGTCTATTATAAGATGCCTTGACGCATTGCTGTCGCAATTCGAGGCATGACCGGAACCTGTCACCCCTCGCGGTGGAACACCGCGTCAAGGGGTCTGTTATAAGATGCCCTGACGAATTGCTGTCGCAATTCGAGGCATGACGGAAACCCGCCCACCCCTCCGAGCCCCCCAAACTTCTCCTTGTGTTTTTCGGAAAAATCGCGCCGCAGGTTTGAATTTTCGCCGGCAAGAATTATATCCTCTGCAGTTTAAGGGGAGATACGGCAATGTTGTCAAAAAAATATGATATGAACATCGTCAGCCTGACGGCGATGGGAATTGGCTCGGTCGTCGGCGCGGGAATTTTTGCGCTGCTCGGACAGGTTATCCTGCTGGCCGGAAACTGGACCTATGCCGCTTTTATTCTCGCCGGAACCGCCGCCATGCTCTCCGGTTACACCTACGCCAAGCTCGCCGGAAAATATCCCGAGTCCGGCGGCATGACCGACTATTTCCATTTTGCGTTCAAAAACAAAACCATCACCGGAACCCTTTCCATCATCTATATGCTCGCCTCACTGGTTTCCATCGCCATGATGGCCAAATCGTTCGGCATATACGTCGCCTCGCTGTTTCCGCATTTTCCCGACCATGACCTGCTTATGAACACCGTCGCCGGCGCGCTGGTCGTCAGCCTGGCGGTGCTGAACATGATGCGCGCCTCCGATGTCGGCAACAGTGAGATCCTGATGGTCGCCATCAAAATGGGCATTTTGCTCAGCCTGATTTTCGCCGCCCTCTGGCACCTGGAACTGGCGGTTGAACAGGAGCTGATTCAAACCACCCCGATGAAGTTTCTGGGCTCCGTCGGTATCACCTTTTTTGCTTATGCCGGCTATGGGATTGTCACCAACGCCGCCGCCGAGGTCAAAAACCCCAAACGCACCGTCGGCTGGGCCATCTTTCTCACTCTGGGGTTTGTGATGTTGATGTACATCGGCCTGGCCTATGTGGTGCTCAACTTTATTCCCGCCCACGACCTCCGCCAAAACGCCGACACCGCGGTGGCCATTGCCGCCGACCGCCTGTTGGGCAAATACGGCTTTGCAATTATGTATTTTGCCGCTTTGCTGGCTTTTGTGTCCGGAATCAGCGCCACCTATTTCAGCATTTTCCGCATTTCGCGCTCTTTGAGCGATTTCAAAATCCTTCCCAGATTTTATCATGAAAAATTCTGGCAGCACGGCACCAAGGGAAACGTGCTTTCCACTTTTTTGCTCGCCGTCGCCACGGTTTATTTTGATTTCAGCTCGATTGTCAACTTTTCCAGCGGCGCTTATCTGGTCAGTTATCTGGGCGTGTTTGCCGCCAGCTGGATTTTGCGCAAAGAAACCGGCGCTTCCGGTTTTATTATCGCCGCCGGAATTGCCTTAATGCTGTTTATCTTTATCACCTTTATGATAAGTATTTTCAGCCCGGAGATGGGCTAGCGCACCTTACTGGGATTTGGCGGCCGTTTTCACCGCCCGCTTGGCTGATAAAATCGCCGTTTCAATCGAGCAGGGCAGGTCTTTCATCGTCCAGTCGCCGGCCAGAAAAACATTCGGATAAATGCTCTCGGCGCTGTCCGGCCGTTTGGCGTTGTTGGCCGCGTCCTGCCGGATGGTGGCAATCTTGTGGTTAAAAACCTTAA
The DNA here is from genome assembly GCA_944393665.1 of uncultured Alphaproteobacteria bacterium. Lineage (GTDB taxonomy): Bacteria > Pseudomonadota > Alphaproteobacteria > RF32 > CAG-239 > CAZU01. The sequence goes on along the minus strand of CALYAX010000006.1, from coordinate 58,803 downwards.
ACGAGGGCACAAAAGCCGAGTTGACGCCGCGCAGGCCGTCCAGCTCCCGCCAGATTTGCCGCGCCAGCTCGTCAAGTCTGGCCGTTTCCGGCGGCACCGCGGAAATAGTCGCCCCCACCAGATTTTCGCTCACAAAAATCCAGTCCGCCAGACCGTTAACCACCGCCACATAGCGGGCACCGCGGGGCAGGGTGATGGTTTGCGAGGTTTTGTAAACAATATTGATAATGCTGTTGTACTCAAAGCTTTCTCCGCCCAGCAGCGCGTGGTAGCCGCGGGAGTCCAGCGCCAGGATAACTTTGTCGTCCGCGCCGATGTCAACCATGCCGTCGCCAAAAGTCAGCTGGACGGCGCGACCGAACTGGCTGTCGATTTTAACCAGTTTTTTGTTGAGATAAAGCTCGTCCACCTGCGCCAGCAGCGGGTTAATCAGATACTGGCTCAAATCCTGTTTGGAGAAATAAACTTTTCGCTGTCCCGGTGTCCAGGGAAACAGTTTCCAGAGAATTTTTTTAACCATGCTCTGCGGCACCTGTTCCGCCGGGGTGTTGCACATCGATTTCAGGATATGGCCGCTGTGGCGGCGCAGGTCGCGGCTGAGGGTGTTGGCCGCCGCGTCCCAAAACCAGCATTGTTTCTGCCAGTCCGGTTTGCCCAGCAGCCCGGCGGCGTTTTTATTGGCGCCGATAATCACGTGGGTGGCATTGTCCAGGCGGCAGCCCAGGTCTTTGTCGTCATAAGAATAGCAGCGCCCGCCGATTTTTTCTCCGGCCTCATAAACCACGGTGCGGATTTCAGGATTCTTTTGTTTGATAAATTTGGCACAGCACAACCCGGCAATTCCGCCGCCGATAATGTGATATGTCTGCCGGGTTTCGCTCATTATTTGCCCATAAAAGCTTTCAGGGCCAGGCACAGTTTGCTCATTTTGCCGATATGCGGTTTCGGGGAGACGATTTCCCAGCCGCGGTTTGACATAATGTCAAAATAGCGTTTGTAAATATAAGCAATGGCCTTGACCGGCCTGGCGTTTTTCTTGTCAATTTTTTTCAGCAGTTCAAAAGCCCGGTCATAATAGGCTGCGGCCTGCCGCGCCAGATCCTCCCGCGCGATTGCCAGGTTTTTATCCACCAGCACCGTCATCGGGTCGCGGGAAGAAATCCCCGCCTTTTGCAGGCATTCCTCGGGAATATACAGCCGCTGGGCATAAGCGTCTTCTTTCACGTCGCGCAGGATATTGGTAATCTGCAGAGCGGTTCCCAGTGTTTTGGACAGTTCCTTAATCAGCTCCTGGTCTTTCACGCCCAGCACCCGCAGGGTCAGGTTGCCCGGCACGCCCGCCACGCCGCTGCAATAGCGTTCAAACTCCTGCATTGTCGGGGCCTGCACCGGCTTGGGAATATCCATGGAAATGCAGTCCAGCAGCTCGATAAACTCTTCTTTGGGCAGTTTGAACCGCATGCAGTTTTTATAAATCCGCCGCCCGATGTCGGTGGTGGGCAGCTTCTTGTCATAAATATTATCAAGTTCCTCGCGCCAGGCCGAAAGCAGTTCCTGCTTTTCTTCCAGCGGCGCGTTGCCGTCAACAATATCGTCAATATGACGGAAAAAGGCATAAATCGTATACATCGCATTGCGCTTGGCGTTTGGCAGTAAACGCATGCTCCAGAAGAACGAAGTGCCGGATTTTTTCACCATGTTTTTTATATTGTTCATTACACCGTCCTATCTCTTAATCAGCGCCGTTATTAATCCTGCGCCCAGGGCTTTCAGCCAGTCCGCCCGCGACAGCTCAATCCGCTGGCTGATGACATCATGCTTTTCTATCTTTTTTAACATGGAATTGGTTAAGGAAACGATAACGCCGATCTCCCACCGCAGCCGGAAACTTTTAACCAGCCGGGGCAGGGCGGCGGCGTCTTTCATCTGTCCGCGGATCCGCCCGCAGATTTCCAGAATCAGCGCTTTTAACCCCGGGGTGGCGGCGTTAAGATACACATCTCCGGGAACCACGTCATGCCGCGCCATCATCTCTTTGGGCAGATAAAACCGCCGCAGCGTCATTGCGTCATATTTAAGGTCCTGCAGATGGTTCACCAGCTGCAAAGCCGTGCATAAAGACGCCGCCGGAAGATAAGTCGAGGGGTTTTCGTCATGAATGGCCAGCATAAATCGCCCCACCGGAACGGCGGAATAATTGCAGTAATCGGTCAGCTGTTCCCAGATTTCCGGCGGCTGGTTGAGCGCATCGCGCCGGAATGCCGTCAGCAGGTCGGTATACAGGCGGCTGTCCAGATTTTCTGCCCGGAACAGGCGGCCCAAATCCCGTGCTTCGGGAAAGTCCGGGGTTTCTCCCCGGTCAGTCGTTTCATCCCGGCCGTAAAAAGCCGCCTCCGCCCCGTCTAAGGCTGCCAGTTTCTGCTCAACCGTCAGCGCCGGGTTGTCGGCAATATCATCTGCCGCCCGCGCCGCGCGGTAATAGGCCGCCACCAGCGGTTTCAGCTTTTTGCTGACCAGCAGCCCGACGGAAAAGTTTTCATCGCGGCCGGTTTTATGGCGCATTGCCCCCTGCGGCGTCTTTGTCATAACTGCTCCTTCCAGTTCCGCAAGGCCTCAAGCGCCCGGCGGCAATAGGCCTCCTTGCGCTCCATGCCTTTAATTTTGCGGAATTTGCCGTTGACGGTCGTTTCGCCGCTGATGGTCGGGAATATTCCAAAATTGATGTTCATCGGCTGATAGTCGTCCGGGTTGGTTGTGTCCTGCAAATGTCCCAGCATGGCGCCCATGGCGGTTTCCGGCGGCGGCAGGACGGCGGGTTTTCCGAGCGCTTCGGTGGCGGCAAAATAACCTGCCAGCCAGCCGGTCGAGGCACTTTCGATATAACCTTCGCAGCCGGTGATTTGCCCTGCAAACCGGAGATTCGGACGGCTTTTCAGGCGCAGAAAATTATCCAGCAGCACCGGGCTTTTGATAAAAGTATTGCGGTGAATGCCGCCCAGCCGTGCAAACTCAGCCTGTTCCAATCCCGGAATCATGCGGAAAATCCGCTGCTGTTCGCCGTATTTGAGTTTGGTCTGAAAGCCGACCATGTTGCGCAGCGTGTCTTCTTTGTTGTCCTGCCGCAGCTGAACCACGGCATAAGGCTTGACTTCCGGCTGGTGCGGGTTGGTCAGCCCCACCGGTTTCATCGGTCCCCATTGCAGCGTGTCGCGCCCGCGTTCGGCCATCACCTCAATCGGCAGGCAGCCGTCAAAATAAGCCGCCTCTTTTTCAAACTCGTGAAAAGTGACTTTTTCCGCCGCCAGCAGCGCGTCAATAAAGGCATTGTACTGTTCACGGGTCAGCGGGCAGTTGATATAGTCAAACTTGTCGCCCTTGTCATAGCGCGACTGGTACCAGGCTTTGTCAAAATCAATGCTTTCTTTGAAAATCACCGGGGCGATGGCGTCATAAAAATTAAGCGACTGGCCGTTGACTTCCGTTAAAACCGCCTCAATCAGCGCCGGAGACGACAGCGGCCCGCTGGCAATAATCCACAACCCGTCGTCTGCGCCGGGCAGGGCGGTGATTTCCTCCTCAACAAGGCTGATGTTGGGATGGTGCGCCAGTTTATCGGTTACCAGTGCCGCAAACCCGTCGCGGTCAACCGCCAGGGCGCCCCCGGCCGGAACTTTGGTCGCGTCGGCGCAGGCCATAATCAGCGAGCCCAGCCGCCGCATTTCTTCGTGCAGCAGCCCCACCGCATTATGCTCAAAATCGTCAGAACGCAGCGAGTTGGAGCAAACCAGTTCGGCGCACCAGGCGGTTTTATGCGCCGGAGAGCTTTTGGCGGGGCGCATTTCATGAATAACCGCTTTAATTCCCCGCTCGGCCAGCTGCCAGGCGGCTTCAGAGCCTGCCAGCCCGGCGCCGACAATATGGACAATAGGTTGGGTCAAGACATTTCTCCTCAATATTTCCTCTCTTTATAGCCTCTTCTTGCCGTTATGCCAACAAAAAACTTCTTATGATAACTAAAGCATTATATTTGCTATCTGCCGCAAAAATGATATTATAAACACAGGTTAACCAAGTATATTCAGAGAATGGTCCAAAAATTTATCATAGCGGCTGTTGCCGCAATTCTGTTTGCCCCGGCTGTTTTCGCCAGCGAAGACGCCGATCCGTTTTTGTTTGGCGGTGATGTCAACTATGAAGAATTCGGCGGATTTTCCAATGACGATTCGGCTCAGGCTGCTCCGGTGATGCCGGTAAAAGACTTTGCCCCGCCGCCGTCCGATGCCGCCGCAAAGCTTTCAAACCCGGTGCCGATGCTGCAGCGCCCCGCCGGCCCCTCTGAAGAAGAAGCCGCACCCGAACCTGAGCCTGAAACCGTCAAGGTTGATAAAACCAAGCCTCTGACCGATAATCTCAAGCAGGAGGCGGCAAACGAGTCAGGCGGAACCTCGCGCCTGCCGTTGCCGAAGGTGGAGGGAACCTGGGTCGAAAAACTGGCCACGACCAACCCTCTGTCTTTGTTGTCGGATAAAAACAAGCCGGCGGAAGAAACGCCGGATTTGGACGGAGAGGCCACTTTGGAAAGCCTGGTCGAGCAGGCGCGCAAACCTTCCGGCCGCAGCGGCCGTTCCAACGCGTCGGTTTTTGATATCTCGGGCATTATGCTCCGCATGAGCGTCAGGCAGGTTGATGAAACGATGCAGAACCGCGGTTTCCGCAAACTGCTGGAAAAGTATTCCGTGCCCAATTTTATTAAATGGCGCAATGAAGAAAAATGCCGCAATTCCGGTGTTGTTGGTTATGAAAGAATTGAGGCCTGCGTCAATGAACAGGCCAAAAAAGAAAAACAGCAGTTTATCCAGGTTACCAAATATCAGAAATTTGATACCAAAGAAGAAATTGAGGTTACTTTCACCAGTAATTTTACCGATAACCGGGTTTATAAAATCCAGTATAAAAGCATGGCCGCCAATATTACCGGCAATTCGCCCAAGGCCGTTTATTTGCGCAATATAAAAATTTACGACTTTTGGAAAAAAATTAACCAAAAGTATGGTAAGCCCGATAACAAGAACGATGTAACCTGGGGCATGGGCGGCAACAAACCGTACCTGAAAGCCAAAACCGGCTGGCTGCTGCTTGAAGACCCCATGTTCCGCGAGCTGGACTATACCCGTATGTCGCGGGAAGACCAGCGTTATATGAACACCGATCTGTATAGTTTTTAGTTTTAAGGATAACCATGAGCAACCAACCTTCTGACGCTGAAATCGCCGAACTTGTCTGCACCCGTTTAAGCCATGATGTCATCGGCAATATCGGAGCCGTTGCCAATGCGGTGGAGCTTTTGGAAGAAGGCGACATGGATTTTCTGGACGATATTAAGTCGATTCTCAAAACCAGCTCGGCAGTGCTTTCGGCACGGCTCAAGTTTTTCCGCCTGGCTTTCGGGCTCGATAATGCCAATCTGGATAAGCTTGATCTGGTGGAAGAAACCATTCGCGGTTATCTCAAAACCATCGGCAACCAGAATTTTCCGGTCGAACTGGACTTTAATCTCCGCGATTCGCAGTACAGCAAGGGCGTTCTGCTCGCGGTGATGATTATCGCTGACTGTCTGATTCGCGGCGGCAGCCTGCGTATCGGAATGGATGCTTCCGGCCGTGTTGTCGTTTCGGCCGAGTGTTCTGTTCCCCCTTCGGCTGAAAAATTGGCGCAGATCCGCGCTGTCCTCACCGGAGAAAATACGGAGCTTAATGCTCAGTTTGCCCCGGTTTTTTATTTGCTATCCTGGCTGAAAAAGGCTAAAATAAACCTCTATTTACAAGGCAACGGCCAGCTTGGCTTTATTATGGCCTCAACAAAGGACAATAATTAATGACCAAATGTATCATCGCTGACGATTCTAAAATTATCCGCATGCTGCTTGTCAAAATTATGGAAAATTTCGGTTTTGAAGTGCATGAGGCCGAAGACGGGGAAGAGGTTCTGGAACTGGTTTTGGCTCAGGAGCCCGAACTTGTTATCTGCGATTGGAGCCTGCCGGTCATGGACGGGATTGACGTGCTCTACAAACTCCGCAGCGATAAAAAAATTACCCAGCCCAAATTTATGTTTTGTTCCCTTGTTACCGATACTTCCAAAATGCAGCAGGCGCTGGACGGCGGCGCCGATGATTTTGTCATGCGGCCGTTTGATGAAGATATCATCGCCAGCAAGCTGGCTATTTTAGGTTTGTTGTAAAGGAAACCGCCATGCGCAGAAACGATTTTGAATTTCTGATTACCTTGCTCCGCAATTATGCCGGCTGGAATTTTGATGAAGAACAGTATTTCGTGGTCGATAAAAAAATTTCCAATTTCATCCGAGAAAAAGGTTATGCCAGTGTTGAGGATTTGGTTGCCGAACTCAAACTCGGATCCCGTCCCCTGATATCTCAGGTGGTGGAAAGCCTGGCTCTGTCGGACACTTCTTTTTACCGGGATTATGATGTCTTTTCACGGTTTGAAAATACTATTCTGCCGGCTTTTAAAGAAACCAACCGCTCATCGAAAAAACTGCGTATTTGGAGCGTCGGCTGTTCAACCGGGCAGGAAACTTATTCAATTGCCATGGGAATCCGTCATAAGTTTCTGGGGCTCGGGGAATGGGATATTGATATTATCGGGACAGATATTTCCGGTGTTGCCATTTCTAAGGCACAGCGCGGCGTATATAATAATTTTGAAGTCCAAATGGGGCTCAATGCCCGTTCTATATTGGAGTTTTTCCATTTGGACGGCGACCAGTGGCAGGTCAATGACGATCTCCGCCAGATGGTAGAATTCAGACGGTATAACCTGTTGGATGATTTCACGTTTACCGATAAGTTTGAAATTATTTTCTGCCGGAACGTCCTGCGCTTTTTCACGCCGGAATATCAGGAAAAAATCCTTGCCAGATTAAGCGCGGCCCAGACCGAGGGCGGAATCCTGTATTTGGGCAAAAATGAGCATATTGGGCCGGTTGAACAGTTCTATGACAAGCTTCCCGGCTACAATTGCGCCTATAGCCGGAAAACAATGACAAAAACCGAGCCCAAACCGCTGGAGCGCAGCCCGGCCAAACTGGCCACCGTACGTGATGATAATATCATGCCGAGCTTTGTCCGTCCCAAAACCATTGGCGGCCATCCGTTCGCTTCCGATAGTCTGACCGGGAAATAAAATAAGACGCCTGTTTTTTACATTTCTAAAGATGTTAAAAGTGGGTGATACAACGGACGGGATAGAAAGTGTCATATTCTTGGTAAAGCCTGGCGAAATCTTTTTCATAATAATAAATATTAGAACTGTATTCAGTTACTGGTGTAGAAGTCCAAAAACCTTCTAATTTAGGTTTATTTATTTTATTCAGGTTTTGATTGATAACGGATAAACAATCCTTCCACTTAGCCTCTTTGCAATTTCCCATTATTTTGCTGAAATCGTTCATGGCAGGAATTGCCCAATCCCCTTCTTGTGTTCCTTCAGTTTTGTGAGTATAGCAAAACTCAGCGGCAGGTGCGTTAGAAGAACAAACATCATAAATAATTTTAGTCCGATTCCAGCTTCCTTCCCCGGAGGAAATTGCGGCTCTTATACAACTGCTTTTTGCTTTCGCCCATTCTAAAGTTTTTTCTTCCAAAGAAACAGCAATACGGCCAATAGCATCAATAACGATACCGATAGGCGTTTTACCGGAAACAAGAGCCGGAGAAGTGGTTTTGTCGGAATAAAGAATGTCACCGATTCTCAGGCCGTCTTCAGCCGGTTTATCGCACCAGACTTTAGCGGGATCGGAGGGACATTTTATAGTATTCAGGCCGCTGCAGTCGGCTGTTGTCATGGTATACCCGAGGGAGGCACAGTCGGGCGGGGTAGCGCAGGCGGCGGCAAGAGCTTCTCCGGCAGTCAGCAAACAAAGACCGGTCATCACCATATTCAGATTTTGTTTCATTGTTTTTCTCCTCATCGGTATAATTTTTCCGCCTAGTCGGCACAGTAAAGTCTGGCTGGGTCAAACGGGCAGCGCAAATAGGTTTTGCACCAGCAGTCTTCCAGCGTTTTGGTATAGCCGAGATCTCCGCAATCCGGCAGCGCAACGCAGCTTTGTTCCGGGTCAATAGCTACCCAGCAGCTGACGGAGCCGTCGCACCACAGATTTTCTTTCGGCTGATAATTCACCGCGCAGCCCACGGCGCAGTATTTGCCTGAACAGGCTTCATAAGTACAGTCGCTGCCTTTCGGACAGCTTGCCAGCGTGCAGGAATTGGCGCAGGTCTTGCAGTTGTTGTATTTGGCGACACTGCCGCTGTAACAAACCCTGGCTCCCGCGGCCGCTCCGTATTGGCATTCGCTGTACCCCTCACAGGGATTGATTTGGATTTGATATCTTATCCCGGCACAGCCTTCACAGCGTGCCAGCTCGGTATACCCTTCCGGAACCTCGGCATAATCATACCCCTGGCAAAGGTTGCAGCAGGTGCCGAAACTGTTATCATAAGGGCAGCGTCCGCCGGACGAAAGCTGCCAGCCGGCAGCACATTTTTGCACATAGCCGGAACAGGCCCGCGGAAGATCCGGCTGACATTCGGGATAACGGCCCTGACAAGGTTGTCCGCGGACATAGTTGGGGGGCTGGCAGTTTGCTTCGGTAAATTGATATTCAATTCCGCAGGACGGCTGATAAGGATAGGGTTCGTCTTCCACCCGGCCGGAATAACTGTTCCCCCGGTTTTGATAGTCGGGAAGGAACCAAACCGCCGCGGTTTTGAATCCTTGTGAAGAAAACGTTTCCGGTTCTATGCAGATGTGTGGCGTGTGTAAGCTGTTCAGAGGCAAAACCGCTGCCCCGGCAGGAGTGATCCCAGCCGACAGCAGGCAGATTAAGGCAGTTCCAATCAACATTCTGTTCTCCTCTTAATAATATCAGAACCGGAAACTGTTTTTAGGATACTCTATTCTCAAGAGATAGTCAATATTATATTTACACCCCTCGACAAAAAAAATCCCCGTTATTAAAAACGAGGATTGTCATAAATAAAACAGCTTATTTCTTCAGCTCGTCCGGGTCGCGCAAGACATAACCGCGCCCCCATACTGTTTCGATGTAATTTTTGCCGCCGCTGGCTTTTTCCAGTTTTTTGCGCAGTTTGCAGATGAAAACGTCAATAATCTTAAGCTCCGGCTCATCGATTCCGCCATACAGGTGGTTTAAGAACTGGTCTTTGTTCAGAGTCGAGCCCTTGCGCAGCGACAACAGCTCCATAATTCCGTATTCTTTGCCGGTCAGATGCAGGGCTTTCCCTTTAACCGTCACGGTCTGATTATCAAGGTTGACCTCAACGTCGCCGGTGCGGATAACGGAATTGGAATGCCCTTTGGAGCGGCGGACCACCGCCTGAATTCTTGCCAGCAGCTCGGCTTTGTCAAACGGCTTGGTCAGATAATCGTCAGCGCCGTAACCCAGGCCTTTGACTTTTTTATCAGGTTCGCTCAGGCCCGAGAGAATCAGAACCGGGGTGTTAACCTTGGAGGCGCGCAGATTTTTAAGCACTTCATAGCCGTTCATGTCCGGCAGCATTAAATCAAGGATAATGATGTCATAATCATATAATTTTCCGATTTCGAGGCCGTCTTCGCCCAAATCGGTGGTATCTACAATCATGCCTTCTTTTTTAAGCATGGTTTCAATGCTCTGCGAAATGGCATAATCGTCTTCAACTAGCAAGACCCGCATATTTCTTCCCCCTTAATTTATTATTTTTATGAGGCTATCTTAATGCCTATTTTTTGATTTGTTAACTTTTTATACGGGGCTGTTAATAATTATTAACAAAAGCCTTTTACTTTGGTGTTGATAACATTAAAAACTGCTGAAATTTAATCTTAAAGCAGTATATTATAAGCCGATAAAGAAGGAGAAAGCCTTTGCCGCTGCTGATGGAAAATATTCTGCATGAAATTGAAAACCTGGAAGACGCCGCTTATTACGGGCGGGTGACCGGGGTGCAGGGGCTGTTCGTGGAGGTGGGGGGCGTCCGCCGCCGGCTTTCGATAGGCGACCGCTGCAATATCATCAACAACCGCTGCCAGCACATTCCCTGCGAGGTGGTTTCTTTCAAAGGCGATAAGATTTTGCTCATGCCTTACGGCTCGCTGGAGGGGATTGGCGTTGACTGCAAGGTCGAGGTTGAAAACGCCGCTCCGGTGATTTATCCGCATCCGTCCTGGCTGGGGCGGATTATCAACGCTTTCGGCGAGGCCATCGACGGAAAAGGCCCGCTGATAAAAGGCGACAAACCCTATCATATCAAATCCTCGCCGCCGCCGGCGCAGTTCCGCGACCGGGTTAAGGGCAAGGTCGATTTGGGCGTTAAGGCCGTCAATACGTTTCTGACCATCTGCAAAGGCCAGCGTATGGGCATTTTTGCAGGCTCCGGCGTCGGCAAATCGACCCTGATGTCGATGATGGCGCGCCATACCAGTTCCGATGTTTCGGTCATCGGCCTTATTGGCGAGCGCGGGCGCGAGGCCAAGGAATTTGTGGAAGATGTTCTGGGCGTCGAAGGGCTGGAAAAATCGGTCCTGGTGCTGGCAACTTCTGATGAAAGCCCGCTCATGCGCCGCCAGGCCGCGTATACCACCATGGCGGTGGCGGAGTTTTTCCGCGACCATAATAAAGATGTCCTCTGCATGATGGACTCCATCACCCGTTTTGCCATGGCCCAGCGCGAGATTGCCCTCTCGGTGGGCGAGCCGCCGGCCTCCAAAGGCTATACGCCCAGCGTTTTTGCCGAGCTGCCCCGCCTGCTGGAACGTGCCGGGCCGGGTTCCGGCAACGGAACGATTACCGGGCTGTTTACCGTGCTGGTTGACGGTGATGACCACAATGAACCGGTGGCCGATGCCGTGCGCTCGATTCTCGACGGCCATATCGTGCTGGACCGTTCTATTGCCGAACGCAACCGCTACCCCGCGATTAATATTCTGCGCTCCATTTCGCGTACCATGCCCGACTGCGACACCAAAGAGGAATACGCCCTGGTTGCCAAAGCCCGCAAATATATTGCCGCTTATGAGGACATGGCGGAGCTGATCCGCCTCGGCGCTTATAAAAAAGGCTCCAACCGCGAGGTAGACGAGGCGATTTTCTACTATCCCAAAATTGAGGAATTTTTAAGCCAGGGCAAACAGGAAAAATTTACCCTGCCGGAATGCTATCAGCTTCTGGGCGAGATTCTGGCACAGCCTTATAATCCCGAGGCTTAGGCATAAACAATGAAAAACTCCCTGAAAACCCTGACCCGGATACAGAAGTTTAATATTGACGAGCAGCGCAAACTCCTGACGGAACAGCTCACCCGGGAGGAGGAGCTGATTAAGGCGCTGGCCGACCTCAATTGGCAGTTTGAGCAGGAGAAGGAATTTTCGCGCAGCCACTCCGGACTGGGCGATTTTGGGCTGTATGTCAAAAAATATATGGCCGCGCGCGATGACCTGGAAACGCGGATAAACGCCGTCCGCCAGAAGATTGCCGCCATCCGCGAGGTTATCGCCGATCTGTTTAAGGAGCAGAAAACTTATGAAATCGTTGATGACAACCGCCGCCGCGCCGCCCAAAAAGAAATTGACGCCAAAGAACAAAAAATGCTTGATGAAATCGGCACCAATACCTATATAAAACGTAAACAATAACCGCAACGCCGCCTCGGTGGTTAAACGCCGACCCGGCTCAACAACCCCGCTCGGCAATTTAACGCCGACCCGGCTCAACAATCCCGCTCGGCAATTCAACGCCGACCCGGCTCAACAACCCCGCTCGGCAATTCAACGCCGACCCGGCTCAACAAACCCCGCCTCGGCCTTAAACGCCGACCGGACCCTTTAGGAGAACAAATATGTTTGAAATGCAGCCCCTGCCGTATGATATGGACGCTCTGGATCCCTATATGCCCCAGACCACGATGGAATTTCACTATGGCAAACATTATAAAAATTATGTTGATACCCTCAACAAACTGATAAAAGACACCGGGTTTGAGGACATGGGGCTGGAGGAGATTATTCAGGCCGCCTATCAAAAACCGGAACATCAGGCGGTTTTTAATAACGCCGGACAGGTCTATAATCACCAGCTGTTTTGGAAATCCATGGCCCCTGACGGCGGCAAAGAGCCCAAAGGGCGCCTCGCCGAACAGATTAAAAAGGATTTCGGTTCTTATGAAAAACTGAAAGAAGAGTTGAAAAACGCCGCCGTTACCCAGTTTGGCAGCGGTTGGGCCTGGCTGGTCTGGCACGACGGCAAACTCTCGGTCATGAAAACCGCCAACGGTGACACGCCGGTCGCCCGCGGGATGAAACCCCTGATAAATATTGATGTCTGGGAACACGCTTATTATCTGGACTACCAGAACCGCCGCGCCGATTTTGTTGAAAAATGGCTCGATCATCTGGTTAATTGGCCGGCGCTGGAAGAATAAGCAGCCCTGCTGTTGCCTCTCAGCCTGCTTTAATACTATCCCCGCTCGCGGTACTTTTTTAATACCGTCACCCCTCGGAGGCCGCGCCTCCGGGGGGCTATCTTGTTTTCCCCTCTTGTGCAATGATTTTCTTATGAGACGCCTTCTTCTCGGGAGCATCCGCATATTTTTCATCTGCCGGACTATAAGCTTTTGACGCCGCAATCATCGCTTCCCGCAGGCTGTTCGCCAGGGGGCGGTTGTTGATTTTTTTGAACGCCGTCACCAGCGTGATTGACTCTTCCTCCCACATCGGGTCGGAGGGAACCCGGTAAAAAAATTCATCCGCTTCTTTGAGATGTTCAGGGTCAAAGCTTTGCAGCCGCGGGCTTGAATGGCGCACCTCTTCCGGCATTTCCGCATAAAAATAATACGGCTCCACTCCCAAAACACAGCAAAAATCCCATAACCGGCTTCCCCCGATACGGTTGCCGCCTTTTTCATATTTTTGAATCTGCTGAAAAGTAATGCCCATCAGCGTTGACAGCCGTTGTTGCGACAGCCCCAGCAGCTCCCGCCGCAGTTTTATCCGCGAGCCGATATAAACATCAATCGGATTGGGCGAACCGTCGGGGCCGCGCCCGCGGCACTCGCTCAAACTCAGCGGCGCGTGGTGTTTGTTAAACCGCCTGGCCATGGCAGCCTCTCTTGAAATAAGCGCGGTAATATTCCGCCGGAAGCCCCGGAAAACATTCCGGGAACAAATCCAGACGCCTGTTGTATAAGTCCAGCAGCCGGGCGGCCTGGGTGAAATTAATGTCGCCGATACCGCTTTCCAACGCGTCAATTTCTTCAAGCGTCAGCCCGGATTGTCTGGCGGCATCGGACAGGCTCATTTTGTGAAGATTGCGCGCTTCATAAAGCTCGTAGCTTAAAGAATACAGATTGTCGACATGGAAAAGGGAGCGGGGCAGAATATAAGGCCTGGTCGTCGGCACCCTGTCCGCGCCGCCGGGACACCCGCCACGCCAACTTTCGTTATCCACTGCCGCACGTCCGCCGTTCCAATCCCTGTCTTCCTCCGCGGCATTTGCACCGTTCCAATCCCTGTTTCCCACACTGCCGGCACGCCCGTCGTTCCAATCCCCGTTTTCCGCCGTACCCTCTGCACGCCAATCCTCTTTTCTCTCCGCCGCACTTTCCGCTTCCCAACTCCCGTCTTCTTCCCCGGCGGAAACCTCAAGACAATCCTGGTCAATTTCGAGTTCGATTCTGAATTTGCAGCCAAACAGCCGCGCCATTCTGACCGCCAGATAAAAATCAACCTGCGGGGTATAAGTGGTTTCCAACTGTTCGATTTGCAGCGGCGTAACTCCCAAACGTCTGGCGCAGTCCTGCAGGGGCATGTGGTATTCGTAACGCTGCATATGCAGCTCCGAAGCGATTTCGGCGCGGCAGTCATCAGCGAATAAATTGCTGTTAATGTAAAGTTGTTGTAAAAATTTGTTGCTGTCTGTCAGCGGCGTGGCGCTGTTGCGGTCTTCTGCGTTCATTGTGCCCCCTGGTTTTGGTTAAAATAAAACCGCCTTAAAAAGGCGGCCGGAGAGTTAGCATACCATAACACAGATAATGGCGCCCCGCCAAGGATAAACCTTTTAGGAGCCTCTCCGGCCGTTTGAACGCGTCGCGTACCGGAGATGATAATCCCGTTTGCAGCAGAATTCTATTGAATTTCGAATTTTGCCCACAACCGAGTTACAGCGCTTTCATCTCTTTGCACTGTCTGTGTTACTAAGTGAATGCTAATTCACCCGGACTATCTTGAGCTCCCCCGGCTCTCCCTAGGTAAGAGAGCCGAACTCCTAGTCCACATCTAATTGATAGATACTAATTTTGTCTTATTACACTACCAGAAATATCAGGATTAATTGTATATGTCAACATATTTCTACATAGTATATCTAGGTGGAAAATTAGTGTTGTAATTGTACAATAACTACATGGAAAAAGATGAATTTTTACATAAATTTGGTTCGTTATTAGCGTTATACCGTAAAAGAAATAAAATGACGCAAGAAGACGTTTCAGATAAAACTGAAATGACTGTCAATACTATTTCGGATTTAGAACGGGGAGAGCAGAACAGCCGTATTTTTACAATTTACCGACTGGCAAAAGCTGCAAATTTCAGTTTGGCGGAAGTCTTTTCAGAATTTGAAAATATGCCTTTGGTTAAATCAAAAAAACTTTATGAAATTGTGGAGCTGCTGCATAATCAAGACGAGCAGACTCTGGAACTGATTCAAAAACAGATTGAACTGCTTCTCCCCGCTCTCAAAAAATAATCAAACTTGCCATGAACCCCACACCGTCATGCCTCGGGCGCAGCCCGTCCAGGCATCTAAAACCCCACACCGTCATACCTCGAATTGCATTAGCAATTTGTTAGAGTATTTGAAGAAATAACAGTTTACTCATTTAAATAAATCATCATGCGAACCGGTTGCAATCAGAACAAGTTCTGTTTCAGTTGTCTGATAAATCAACAGCCAGTCAGGGCAGATATGACATTCGAGGCAGCCTTTCCAGCCGCCGCTTAAAGCATGGTCTTTATATTTTGCAGGTAGATCATTTCCTTTTGCCAAAAGGCTAAGGACCGTCTCAAAAATTTGCATGTTGTATCTTTTTTTCTGGCAGCTTTTAAGTTGACGTTTAAAGTAGGAGTCGTAGACAATTTTCAGCATTAATCGTCCTCGTTCAACAGATCGGCCATAGCTTCATCAACGGTTTCAAAAGATTTATAGCCTTTGGGGTTCCGGCCGGAAATATAATCATCGGCCCGTTTCATTGCCTTGCAGGTTTCCTCGTTTGGAACCTCTGCCAGCGTTGGGCGGAAAGGCAGGGCACGCTGGTGAATGACCTGGCGTATAAAAATTCGGATACCGTCACTCAGGCTCATTCCCATCTGATTGAGAATAGCCTCGGCTTCCTTTTTGCTTGCCGTGTCAACACGGGCTTGAATAACTGAATTCATTTTCTTTCTCAACTGATTAAATGTATTACATATATATTATAATATAGTGCAAAATCATTACAATGTCAATACACCATAAGGGTAAAAAGCCGCCGGTTTCCCGGCGGTTTTCAGATTAATAAATTTTGTGCGGCCCCATAAAACATTCAATCACATAATGGTAGCCCTTGTCTTCCACAAAACTTTGCGCCAGATTCTCATCATAAAACGCCGCCACCACACGGCTGTCAAACTGGCTCCGGTAACTTACAATATAAA
This sequence comes from uncultured Alphaproteobacteria bacterium, assembly GCA_944393665.1. GTDB lineage: Bacteria > Pseudomonadota > Alphaproteobacteria > RF32 > CAG-239 > CAZU01. Next base: position 43,033 of record CALYAX010000006.1, on the reverse strand, counting down.
TCATTTTTCCTCCTTGGTAATATAGAACAAAACAAGAACATTTATAAACGGTTTTTCCGCAAAGTCAGCCTGACCATTCGTTTAGTCTGTTCACATCAGCTTTCTCATTGTTCCGCCGCCACAGCAGTTTTCCCGCCGCTCAACCAGCACCCCGGCGCTTACCAACACTCCCCGATACCATAACCAGCGCACTCCTACGGCGGTTTAGGGCAAGGCAGCGCTTGCTTTCCTTGCGTATCCTCGCGCCTCCGCCCCCCCCCACCTCGAGCCATGCCCCCCAAATCCTGCACCCTGTGCCCCGTACCCCGTTCTCCCGCACCTCCGATCTTCATGCCTCACCCGTTCCCCCGCCGGGTCTTCCGAATCCGGTGGACAAATACGGGTATCCCGGCTTTTTTTCTGTACAATTAAACAATCCTTAAGTAATCTATGGCTATATTCTATGAGATGAGTGCTTTTGTATTGACAAATTTTGTCTAAAGGACTATTCTAAACTCAGGAACTAACCTTCACGCACGGGGGACTGCAAATGAAAATGTATAAAAACGGTGGAAAAACCACTCAGCAGGATCAATCAATTTGGGGGAAAGTCCACGGCCGTCTTTGCGCCGCCAAAGAAAAAGCCCAAGCCAAATTTGTCGAATACACCACCGGAAATGACCGCAAAGTTAACGGTGCGGCTGTAAAAGCCGTTATTGCCGCCAATGTTGCCGGTTTGGCCGAGATGGCGCGGCAAGCCAGTTTCTCAATGAGCAACAGCCATTATTTTGCGGGCGGCGTAGGCTCAACCGCGGCAGTGATTGAAGGGGCCGCCGTAGTAACCGCCGGAGTCCTCGCCTGGTACGCTGTTGACAACCGCCACGCCAGCAAACTTTATAAAGATTTGAGCACCGGCCTTAAAAACTCGCGCGACAAACTGTCCGCCGGTTTTAAAAAAGTTATTAACGGCCATTTAAATAAGAATTCCACGGCATTAAATAATATAATGCAATCCCGCAGGGTTCGTACTCAGGGGTAGACAATGAGCGAATATACGACTGAAGACAGTTTTATGATTGCCGAGGGTTCCGAGGGCGAACTCTATATCTATATGCATGCCAAATCTGAAACGCCGCAGGCGCCGCGGATTATTTATGACGGCAAGGATCACGCCGTTTTTATCCGCAACCCCGACCAAAAGATTATTCTCGATTACATCAATCCCGAGGTGCGCGACAAACTCCGCAAATCGCGGGAAGTGATTGTGGTTGAAACGATTCTCGAAAATATTAAGGATTGTTATATCGCCACCATGAATATGGTCGACAATATCCCGGTCGACTGGTCCAAAATCGGGCTCAAAAACTGGGAAGAAGCCGCCCTGCAGTAAGTTTCGCCGGATAGTTTTTGCTAAAACCCCGCCAGCCTTTTCGGAAAGCGGGGTTTTTCATTGGGCGCATTACCACCGCAGCGTTTTCTGCGCCAGATAAGTCTGCCGCTGGCGCGGTTCCAGTTTTTCTACCGCATAGCGCAGCATGATTCGCGGCATTCTTGTCCAAAAAGCGGCACAGGCTGCCCAGGTCTTTTTTCCCCACTTCGCGCAGAATCCAGCCGCTGGCCTTGTGCATGAGGTCATGCTGGCTGGCAATAAACTTTTCCGCCAGCCGCAGGGTAGGGGCATAATCGCCCTGCTGCACAAAATAGTTGCTCGCCAGCATGGCAATCCGCTGGCTCCACAGATGATTCTTGTCCGCCAGCTGCCACAAAACCTCCGGATTCGGATAAATATAGGCGCCGATGATTTTCGCCGCCGACACATCAACCAAATCCCAGTTGTTAATCGTCGGAATATTATCCAGATAAAGCTGGTACAAACGGCATTGTTCTTCCGGCTTGCCCAGTTCAAATTTCTCAATCATCATCAAAAGTGCCGCCAGCCGGATATCGTGATATTGGCTTTTCAGCATTTCATTCAGGCAGGTTTCATCGCATTTATGAGCATATTTTTTGCTGATTTTGCGCACCTGCGGCACCGTCAGCCCCAAAAACAGATCGCCCTCGCCATAGCCGCCATGCCCGGTTTTGAAATATTTCTGCTGGTGGGTCGACAGCTTAGGGTCAGCCTGGGTTTTCATCTCCGTTAAAATTTCTTCAATCATATTCCCTCGCTTGGCTTATTCATACCGCTTTATAAGTAATCCCTGAATTTTAAAATGCGAAGAGGCAGCGAACAAATTTCTTGTGTTTTAATATTTTATGCGCTAGGATTTAGACAAAATAATCTTAAATTGTCAATTACTAATCTAATTATATATTATGAACACACAGGAAATCCGGCGCATTAATTTCGCTTTCGAGGAAAGCAAATGCGCAATTGCCGACCTGATTTACAAATCAACCAGAAAATTTATTTCCCGCCCGTATGAGCTGAGTTTTTTTGATTTGCTCACCGGGGAGGGAATAAGCGAAGAGCTGGTTTGTGAAATTGTCCAGTCCCTGAGCCCGGTCAAAAAAATGGTTGAACCGGAAATGTGGGCGGAATTATTACATAATCCGCAGTTTTTGTGCCTGGTGACCATGGCCGGAGGTTATCCGCGCTTTCGTCCCGGAGCAGTCCTGAACTGGGAGCTGTTTGAGCCAGAAGTGCCGGAAGGCAGCGAACCGCTTGCCGTCAGCCAGTTCTTTTATCGCTCGGTTTTTTATGAGAGCCTTAATTTTTTGATAATGGAGCTGGCCGCGCCAGTAGAGGGACTTGACGGTCTTACCGATATGTATTTTTCCCTGTCCGGTTGTTCTGTGGAGATGATGATATTTTTTCGGCCCGTTGCGCCGGAAAAATTTAAAGACTATCTGCAGACGGTTCGCGGCAATGAAAAGGTTGATCCCTGCCAAACCAGGGAAAAAGCTCTCGCCGCGCTCAAATACCACCTCAGCGACTGGAAGATATTTCTGCTTGACAGAATGGCCAGGCACGCCCCGGAATATCATCTCGCCGACAGCGCCAAAACCACCTTTGCCCAGCTTTTGTGCGATCAGAGGTTTAACGGCAGGTATTGGAAAAAGCTGATTGCGGATTTGGTCGAAAGTTGTGACGGAGTCTCAGTGCAGGAAGATCTTTATATTGCGGATTTCTGCAATATTTCCGGGATAATCCAGACCATTCTCGACGGAGGGATTAAAGGCAAAGAAAACTGCCCCTTCATCAATCTTCAGCTGGATATGATTTATCCGGATGAAAGTGTTAAAAGGGTTGAAGCTTTGCTGGAAACATTCCGGAAAAATGACGGTGGCAAAACCATTGTCATTAATTGCGTCGAGCCTGATTTTCCGCTGCCGGAGCTGCCTTTTTTTGCAATGGATGAGGATATTATCTATTGTTTCCGCTTTGTGACACCTGCGGAATTAAAAAAGAAAAAACGCCGGCTTGAGGAAGTCTTATAATTTTTCAGCCCCGTCGGTTTTAACCGTCCGGGGCTTTTTTTATATCGGTTTGCTGACATCAACCCAGCTTTTCAGCGGCACAATTTCCGCCAGTTTGTCAGGCGTCAGCTCAATCGCCGAGTTCGCTGACCCGCAGGCCGGAAAAACCGTGTTAAACCGCTTCAGCGAATTATCCAAAAATATTTCCGCCCGGGTTCCGTCAATTCCGAAAGGGCAGACCCCGCCGACGGCATGCCCGGTGCAGTCCAGTGCTTCTTCGGCAGTCAGCATCTTGGCCTTGAGCCCGAATTGCGCCTTATATTTGGCATTGTCGATTTTGGTGTCGCCCGCCGTCACCACGATAATGGCTCCGGCTGCCGATTTAAAAGACAGCGTTTTGGCAATCCGCCCCGCTTCCACGCCCAAGGCCTGCGCCGCCAGCTCAACCGTGGCGCTTGAGGTGTCAAATTCGCGGATTTGGTTTTCCAGGCCGTAAGGCTGCAGATATTGCCGGACTTTTTCAATACTCATCTTTATTCTCCTTCCCGGACAGGATAATCACCTGCGCCGAATTTGTAAATTGAAATTTTTGGCTTGCCAAGGCCTTGGTTTTCTTATACAATTCTGTCCAAATTAAAATTAAAAACGAATATTATGGACATTATTACGCTTCTCTGCAAGGGCCTGATAGGAATTCTGATCCTTGCGATAATTTATTTGGCTTTTCAGAACCCGGTGCTTGATTTTTTGAGCAATTTCTTTAATTTCCTTGGCCGCCGCCAGTCAACGGTTGCCGCAATTAAAAAATTTCCCCGGAACATCAACACGGCTCTGTTTGGCGAAACTTCGTTTCTGACGCCGGCGCATTATCAGGATTTTTGGTTTTTTCTCCTCGAAAATGGCGAAAAAATATATATTTCCGCGGCTAAACTGGCCAGAGAAATAAAAGTGGGCGATATCATCAATTACAAGCTGTTGCCCACCCGCAGGTCCCGAAAATCGTTCCGCCGCGCCCGGCAGGTCTGGCCGGTGAAACGGATTTCAAGAGTCGCCGTAGCTGTCATTATCCGCGCCGGCAAGGTTTTGGTTGCCCGCCGAGCGGCTGATAAGAGTTATGCCGGTTTGTGGGAATTTCCCGGCGGTAAAATTGAAAAAGGCGAAAAACCGGAACAGGCGGTTGTCCGCGAAATGATGGAAGAGCTTAACTGCCGGATTTTTCCTAAAAAGCAGCTGTTAAACGTCATCAGCCATAATGAGGAAAAAATCTACACCGTCTTTGCCGTTCTGGCTGACAGTCCGGATAAGGAGATTTCTCCCGGCAACGCCCACAGCGATGTAACCTGGGCCGGGGTGAAAGAACTCAGAAAACTCAACTTTATTGAGCCCGGGCGGCAGATTATTGATTTTCTAATCAAAAATGAGCTGTTACAGTAAGTTATAAAGCGTCCTTCCGGGCGCTTTATTTTTTGCTGTTTAAAAATTTCTTGCCAAATATTCTCCGGCGTGATAAACAAAAAAGACAAAAATTATAATTTATAAACTAAAAACATATTCATTATGAAAAAGCTTTTAATTTTAGTGTCCGGCTCCGGTTCCAATGCTGCGGCAATTGTGAAAGAGCTGGAAGGCAGGGAAGTTGAAATCACAATTGGCTGTAACCGCAAAAATGCCGGAATCTGGCAGCGTAAGCTAAATGTGCCGGTTGCTTATCTTCCCTCTCCGGGAACAGATTTTTCGGCTCTGGAAAAACATCTGGCTGAAAATAAATACGATTTAATCGTTCTTGCCGGATATATGCGGGTTATACCGCCGGAAATTATTAATGCCTTGGAGTATCCGGTCATTAATATTCATCCGTCTTTGCTGCCTAAGTATCAGGGGTCGGAAGATGGTTATTTGGACGCGATTACCCACGGGGATACTTTGTCCGGCTGCACCGTGCACCATGTAACCGCCGATGTTGATGCCGGCCCGGTCATTGCCCAGATGGCTTTCAGAATACCTCAAAAGGTTTATGAAAGCGGAACCCCGGAGGAATGTGCCGACACGCTGCGCCGGATTGGCCTGGTGGTAGAACACAAGCTTTATCCGCAGGTTGTTAAATATTTTTTATTTGGGGATCCGTTTGATGAACTCGCCATGGAGGTCTGCGCTTCCCAGGCTGCAGCGGAAATAAAAGTGGATTTGAAATACAATGTCCGCGTTTTTCCGGTTCCGTTGTCAAAATAAGCTGAGAAAACGTCCCGCCCGGATGAAGAATGAATTTAATCCCTTTGATCTGCTCCGGCAGTCAAAGGGATTTTTTCAGTTTTATACGCAGCCTGAAATGATGCCTGTTTTTTGCTGCTTTCCGCAATCTCAGAGGGATAAAAGTTTTTTAACCTTTTTAAGCTGGTTCTTATACTGCTTTTTCAGGCGGTTTATTTTGTCATAGAGTTTTCCCTGCGTGACCAGGCAGCCCAGTTTGGCCGCAAAATAACGGCAATTAATCTGAAAACGGCGCATTGCCAGTTTCAGGCCTTGCAAAGCCAGTTCGCGGGTGTTTAAATAAATAATCTGCTCATAAAAATCGCATTTGCGGGCATAGCGCCAGAACAAAACCGCCAGCGGAATATCCGGTGTGTTCCAGGGCTTAAATTCAGAGGTATAGTGGATAATCTGCGGGCACAGGCCTTCGGGAATCTGTTCCGGAGAGTTAATCAGGCTGCCGCTCTGAAAGTTCCAGTTCTTATCAAGATATTTCACTTGTCCTTCAAACATCACGTTCAAGAGATCCTGATCGGGAAATTTGAGGTCAGGAAGTTCTTTCATTTTTGTCAGGCATTTTTGAGTGATATCCATATTTTTCAATTTTTGAACATCCATAACCAGCATACCGGAATTAAAATAATGCCGGTAATCTTTCATTTTCAATTCCTGTTCGATATACTTATAAAAATGATTGTTTTTCTGCTTGTATTCCGGCAGGACGCCAAAATCGTTAACGGCTGCCAGAAGTTTTCCTTCCAGATCGGTTTCTGCCAGCTCGGCTAGGTCGGCATTAAAAATCATGTCGCTGTCCAGATAAAGCGCGCGGTCAAAAGCGCTGAATATTTCCGGAATAAAAATACGGTAGTAAATGGCAATCGTAAAATAGGAATTGACATACAATGTTTCCCGGTGCTGCTGGACATAACTTGTAATGTCGAAAAAGCGCAGCGAGAAATTTTCCCGGCCCTTGAAAATATCCAGCAGGGTACGGCGGTTGGTCTCGGAAATCTTTTCGATAAAAATGACAATGTCATAAAATTTGCCAGCTTTGCTGTTATCCGCCAAAGAGGTGAGGGCGGCGCCCAGATAAGGCACATAAGCATTGTCGATTGAAAAAACAATAACGGTTTTATTTTGCTTAAAAGCCGGTTTAATTTTTTCCATAATATTTTCCTTTAATTAAAAACTTTATGAATTGCAGTTTCTTGCTCCAGGTCAGCCCGCACAGCCCGATAATGCCGTCATGAAAAAGCTGGTATATATGGCGGGAAAGTTTGCGCTCCAGTTCCGGATAGTCATCCTGTTTGCCGCGGCTTTTCCTGACGGCATTAATCATCACGCGCACATACCAGCTGATATAGCGCCGTCTGACTTGGGACAGCAAATCCGGAAAATGAGTGCTGAAAAATTGGGTTATATAGCGGAAACCCCGGTCATAAGCCTCCAGATTTTCTGCTTTAAATTTTCCCCTCGTCAGCGATGTGTTGCCGACATAATAATGAATCAGCGGCAGGCCGGTAAAAGCAGCTGTCTTGATTTTGGCACTCAGACAAACAGCAAAAGCCGCATCTTCAAAAATCCGGCACGGCGGAAAACGCAAATCCCCGATAGCTGAACGCAGATATAATTTATTCCAGATTGTCGGGGTGAATTTTTTGCTTCTTTCCAACAGAGAGGCTAGCGGCGCCTCGATCAACTGGCAGTTTGCGGAACTGAGCGGTGAGGTTTGAACAAGGTCGGCCCTGTCCTCAATATCCAGAAACCGGCATTCAACGGCGGGGACTTTAAATCTGATCATGATGTCATGAAGAATTTCCAAGGCCTGGGGATGTAAATAATCGTCGCTGTCCAGAAAAAAGACATATTTTCCGCCGGCATTGTCCAGGCCATAATTGCGTGCTGCCGCTGCACCCTGATTGGGCTGATGCAGAACTTTCAGCCGCGGTTCCCGAGCAGCCAGCTGCTCAAGTATCTGCGCGGTTTTGTCAGTGCTGCCGTCATTAACGGCAATAATCTCCAAATCGGAAAAACTCTGCTTAAACACACTTGTCAAACCGTCGGTAACATATGTTTCACCGTTCCATACCGGGATGATAACCGAAATCTCTGCCGCCATTGTTCCTGCTTTCCTTTAATAAATATAACCGAACTATAATTGAAAACCTAGTTTGTTTCAAGGGGATAAATTTTTGTTCTTGCATTATGCGTTAGGCGGATTTAATTTGAAAACGGAGGAAAAGACCGTGGAAGTTAAAACTAATGTTATGCGCCTGTTTGACAGGCAGAAATTAAATTACCGGACTTATGATTATTCGGACCGGCCGGTTACTAACGGTGAGGAAATTGCCGCCGCTCTGGGGCAAAATCCCCTGCAGGTTTTTAAAACTCTGGTAACAGTGGGCAAAACAAAAAATCATTATGTTTTCATGCTTCCGGTCTGCTGTGAATTGGATTTGAAAAAAGCTGCCGCTGCCGTCGGAGAGAAAAATATTGAAATGATAAAACAGAAGGAACTTTTCCCGCTCACCGGCTATGTTCACGGCGGTTGTTCTCCTTTAGGCATGAAAAAACAGTTTATGGTCACAATCGATTCTGGTGCGGAAAACTTTCCAACCATTATATTCAGTGCCGGAAAAATCGGCTGCCAGGTTGAAATCGCCTTGGCAGAGCTGCAAAAAGTATTGCGTTTTCAAATCGCTTCGCTTGTTTAATGAGTTGAGAAATATGGCTGTTAAAATTGTCGTACAAAATACCCAGTATGCGCAAGCCGTTTTCCCAAAGTGACAAGCTGAAACTCTGTTGACTGAAAAAACGATCTAATCTAATATCTGCCATAAAGCAGAACAGAGATGAAGCGTAATGAAGTTACTCCGGTTAGTTGTTTTAATATTTTTACTGTTTTCGTGTGATGATAAAAAAATCACCGAAATAAACGTTGCGGAATATTTTAAAAATATTCAGGGAACTGCTGTATTTTTTAATCCTGCAGGGAATGAATATAAAATTTATAATGTCCCTTTAAGTCGGAAGCGCTCTTCTCCTTGCTCCACATTTAAGATTATTTCCTCTTTCATCGCGTTATCAGAACAGATTATTACGCTGCAAAATTCAGATATGAAGTGGAACCGGAAAACTTACGGCTATCCGTTGTGGAACAAAGATATGAATTTGACGGAAGCTTTCAAAAGTTCTTGTGTCTGGTATTTTCGTGCGCTGATAGATAAGATTCCGCCGGAAACGGTAGAAAAATATTTGCAAAAATATCAGTATGGAAATCATGATGTGTCAGATTGGCAAGGGACATTGAATACGAATACAGATCAGGCAGAACTGAAAGGTTTTTGGATTGAATCATCTTTGCAGATTTCTCCGGTAGAGCAGGTTAATGTCCTTGCAAAAATATTTGAGGGGGAAAATCAGATAACCGAAACGTTGAAAAAAATAATGCTGGTTGAAACATCAGTCCTGAAAGTTTACGGCAAAACAGGACTCGGAATAAAGAATAATCTCGTTCAAGACGCCTGGTTTATCGGTTTTTATGAACGCAATTCACAAAAGATCTTTTTTGCAGTACGGCTGGCCGATCAGGAAAATAAAATTGAAGATTATCGTTATCAGGCAAGCCGTTATGCAAAATCAATCGCCCTGGATATCATACAATATGCGGCTCCGTTTTAAAAAACTCCCCGAAAATGTTAATCTTAAAAAATGATTAGCTTATCAAAAAACGGCAGTTTTTATCACTGCCGTTTTTTTGCTGAAAAGTTTTACCATTGATTAAAATGCATTCTGTCTTCGACATTAATAACTTTTTGCACGGGTATTTTAGCATTATTGCTCGGATATCCTAAAGCGATATAACAAGGCATAGCATAGTCGTCCGGGTGTAAAACGGTTTTTTTTATGTGCTCGAGTTCTTCTGTCATCGGAATACGTGTTACGCCAAAAATTCCTTCGGCCGCTGCCGCCAAAAGTATATTTTCTATACAAAGCCAAATCGAGGCAAATTCGTTGAGTGAACTTAAAGATGTCGGTTTTAATAAGGGTTCTCTCATCTTGAAAAATGGTAAAATCAGGCAGCCGGAATTATAAAGCATTGAAAATTGTTTCGGCATTGCAATATGATACATCCCCCGTTGATCAGTATCAGTCATTCCAAAACCGTCCAACATTTTATCACATTCGTCAGGGTTGGTCATGTCTTTCAAATTAAGGACTTTTGAGCGTTCTTTTTTGTCATTGACAATGACAAACTCCCATTCTCTCAGATGATTGTTTGTCGGAGCTTTTAATCCTGCTGAAAGAATTTTCTTTACAATATCCATATCAATGATTCTGTCTTCAAAATCACGAATTGTTCTGCGTCTGTTAATTGCTTCATAAAGTTCCATTTCTAATCCCCTTTTATTTAAGATTGTTAAATTTTTCTTTCATCAAATCTGAAAATAATTTTGTAAGGCGTATAAGTTCGGCAATGTTTTCTCTGTCAGCCAGTTCCGCCATGGCCTCAATTTCAGCATCAGCCGCCGGAGGAATAATTTTAGCCGCATACTCATAACCGGCAGGTGTAAAGTGAATAACCTTGTTCCTGCGGTCATCTGTTGCTTCTGTTAAACTCAAATATCCCAGTTTTGAGAACTTTTTGATAATTGCGCTGATTGTCTGCTTGGTTGCCGACATCCGTTCGCAAATAGACGATTGCAAACACCCCTCTGCCGAAAACCAGATTATATCCAAAACAAACAATTCATTAGTTGTTAATTTATGCCGGCGTGCACATTGGCTATACGCCGCATATTGCACGTCTCTTAAATGGCAATATTGATTGACATACGCTCTGACACTTTCTCGTTTCATTTATTTCCTTTGATAATTGCATTATAGTCCAATATTTGACTATTTTATAAAGTTATTATTTTGAATTGTCAATTAAAAACAGAACGCCAAACCTCACATAATATTTTGGTTTAAATGCAAAAACAGCCCCCTTAAAAGAGTGCTGTTTTGTACTGGCGATAATTAACCCGCGGTTTACGAGTTGTGTTACTTTGTGAAATTATGATTTATTTTTTCTTACAAATATAGAGCAAGTGGGCGCTATATCCTTGTTGGTCTGGCCTTTCACAGGTAATAAAATGCCATTTTAAATATGTTTGATAACCTTCTTCGGATAATTGTTCCAAATAGTCTCTCATAACGTAAGCTATCCCGTCTGTTGCTACATTTGTAATATATTTGGTATTGGTCTTGGCTAACAGTTTCTTGAAATCTTCTATATAAAAGCAATTAAATACTTCGTCAGGAACATCTTTAAAGCGGCCGGCTTTATCCATTAATTTGTTTAGGTGGGCCGCACCATTATGAAGCAATCCAAAACCGGTCATAATTGATGCGCAGGGAATATAGGCAAACATACATATTCCGCCTTTTTTTGCTACGCGTATGGTTTCATTAACGGCTTGTTGCTTGTCTTTTTTATTAAACAGGTGATACATCGGTCCTAGATTTAATACCATATCAAAGGTTTTGTCTTCAAACATACCTAAATCCAAAGCATCCGCGACCATGCATTTAAAATTTTCCATATTATGCTTTTTGGCTTTCATTATTTCAACATGATTAGGGGTTAAGTCAACAGCCGTAACATCATAGCCCATTTTAGCCAAAGTAATGGAATAACGCCCGGTTGCCGCACCAATTTCTAATATTTTATGTCCGGGTTTTAGGAATTTTTGAATATAATGCATGGTGGTTAAATATTCTAAATTATGACCACGGTTACGAACCAAACGGTTATCTTCATCATAATTTGAATATTTATTTATAATGATATCTTTATGTTTATTAATAACCATCCCTTATAAACCTTCCATAGCGATTTTTCTGTCATTATAATATTATAAAGTTCGAAAAATCAATTCATTAATTAAAATAAGTTCGGAAAAACTTCCCAAAACGCGATTTTTGAAAGTCAAACACCCGAACTCGCCAAAAGCCGTGTTCCATATAACAAAACAGCGCTCTGAAAAGAGCGCCGTTTGTATTGGTGATGCATAACTCACGGATTACGAGCTAAATTTACCAGTATTGTTAAATAATTTGCAACAGATATTGTATAAACTTTGTAATAAGTAAATTTATAAACTTGGAGATTTTGTATGATACAAAAAGCAGAAATAAAAGATATAAATCTTCTGGCAAGCTTAGCCAGTTTGATGTGGAATAATCATACAGTTAATGAATTGATTGAAGAATTTTCAAAAATTATGTCCTCAAAAAAAGTGCAATTCTTTATAAAATATGAAAATGATATTCCGGCAGGTTTTGCACAATGCCAATTACGATATGACTATGTAGAAGGAAGTGAAACATCCCCTGTAGGTTATTTGGAGGGAATTTTTGTTAAGCCTGAATATCGCAACAAAGGTTACGCTAAGGAACTGCTGGCAGAATGTGAGCTTTGGGCAAAAGATAACGGTTGCCGTGAATTTGCCAGTGATTGCGAAATAAATAATAAAAACAGTTTTCAATTTCATAAAGCAATGAATTTTACGGAAGCAAATAGAATTATCTGTTTTATCAAAAAATTATAAGCTTTTTATATCTGATTTATGATAAAAGATAATCCCGAAGACCTAACGAGATTCCAATAGGATTAAATGCTTGTAAAACAAAGAAACATTAGTAAACGAGTTCGGAAAAACTTCCCAAACCGCAATTTTTGAAAGTCAAACACCCGAACTCGCTGAAAGCCGTGTTCCCTATAACAAAACAGCGCCCTGAAAAGAGCGCTACTTGTATTGGTAATGCTTAACTCATAATCTACGAGCTATTTTATTTTTTGCTCAACAATATATTTATCCGCTGTTCCAATGGTTTAAAACCATAATTTTCATAAAAATGATACGCATCAGTATTTTTATTATACACACCGAGGCGGATTTCATCGACCCCCTCTTTTTTGCATATATCAAATATCTTATCCATTAGCAACTTGCCAATACCTTGCTTGCGTCTGGCTTTAGCAACGCCAAAATTAGCAATATTAATAACTTTAGAATTTACCAAATATGGTGCACTTTTTCTCTCCGCCAGCAAATAACCGCATATAATACCATTATCCTCTGCCACCAAAGCAATCATATTATTACCCTCAAGAGATTCTAAAAATCCTTGTTGTTCGTAAAAATCATCCTGCTCTGCAAAGTACCCGCCTAATATATCTATATGATGTTGCCTAACTTCGCGGCAAAGTTCTAAAACTTGAGGCAAATCTTGTTTCACAAAATTTCTGATTTTCATACTGACCTCTCTCTTTATAAAAATATGTTAAAATTTTATGTACTTTGATAAAAAAGAAGTGACTTGCTGCAGTGTTTCTTCTGGTTCTTGTGTAGAATTATTAATAATCAAATCCGCATATTCTGAGTTATGATAACCTTCTTGATACATTTCTTTAATTCTCTCAATTTCCTCGTCTGTCAAAATACGTTTTCCACGATTAGTAACGCAAACCTCAATATCGGGAGCCAAAGTAATGCTAATAAATTTAGTACTTTCATCTTCCCATTGTTTCCATTTTTTAAACAACTTTTCCGTCATTGGATATGCAAATATAATATGGTCAAATTGCTGTATATGTTTTTCATGAGTTACTATTTTAGCCAATCTATTAATTCTCTCTGCCCATCCTTCACATTGCGTAAGGCCCAACAAATCCTTCTCCTCATCAGAAAGCAAGTCATCTACTTCTATAAATAAAGAATTAGACAAAGTTTGAGCTAACAACTTTGAAATTGTTGATTTTCCGGAATTTATCGGACCATTGATATTAACTAAAAGCAATTTCTCATCTTTCTACGGCTTGTTTATAAAATTTTCCCTGTAATATATTGTTATTATAATATAATGGGCGCATTAAAAAATAAAGAAAAATCACAAAACGAGTTCGGAAAAACTTCCCAAAACGCGATTTTTGAAAGTCAAACACCCGAACTCGCCAAAAGCCGTGTTCCATATAACAAAACAGCGCCCTGAAAAGAGCGCTGTTTGTATTGGTGAACCGACTGAAATGAATTGCGAACTTTTGACCTCAGAAACTTACTATAATGCGACAATTGATACTTATGAGAAGATACTTTTATTTTGTGCAAACAACAATGAATTACAACAGGTCGTGAAAGCATCTTAATCGCATTGTTCTATCCATTTTTTCTTTTTGGGGTCAAAGAGGAAAGATATATCTTGTATTGTTAGTTCTTTAATTTTACCTTTTCTCAAATCACTAGCATAAACTTCTTTTTTATAACTAATTTCACTTTTATTACTGAAGAACAATAAATCAAGCAGTTCTTTACATTTGAATTCTTTTAAAAAAATTCTCAAAGAATCCCTAACATTAGCGATTTCTTTTGCTTCAATTCTTACTTTTGATGAATAGAAATCGAAGCCTTCACCAGTTTCTTTATTCTTTTTATCTATCGCTTTTTTCTTTCTTACTGCTTTTTTTAATACACTTACGATTTTATTATCTTTTTTCTCATTAGTTTCGTTAAATTTTATATCTAAATAAAAATCTATGCCACGAAGAAAAAGTCTCATATTTTTATTTTTGAATGAAATAATTGAGTACATAACACAGGGGTCTTTAGTATTAATTTCTGGAGTAGGATCCTCATTTGATAGAATTTCTACTTCATATCTCGGATTACCTTCTTCTGAAGGAAGCATAGGAATCATTTTTATCAGATTAAACTTTGCATAATATTCCATAAGTTTAACAACGTGGCTTTTACCTTTGCTCTGTTTCCTTAATTCGTTATCTAACTCTTCTAATGCTTTTTGTGTTACAACCATAACCGTCATCCAAATTGTTTATAATATGAGAAGATTCAAGCATATTCAGTATAACGTGTCAAATATATTGTATTAATATATCATTTCCTGTCGTTTTCCTGACTGGGCAAAGTGTGCTTAGATTTTTGACATATAATTTATCATTTTGAAACAAGTTTTATTTTCCTATATAAAAAACGTTATAAATTGACAATAAAATATTGTTTTACAATTAACAAGAGTGTAAAATCGTTGAATGATTTTCATTAAATAAGGATAAATAGATGTTTGCTTCGTGGCTATACTTTATTGGAAATAAGGAAAATAAATCACAAATATTTTTGTATGGTTTATCTTTACCAACAGATAACAACGTAGCTATGAATTCAAAACCTCAAAAAATTGGGAGGTTATCTTCGGGAGAAGAAATTTATCTTTTTTTCAGCATTATAAATATTCATCCTGAAAAATTTTGTCAGAATAATAAGATAAAGTTTAATTCGATTAACAATAACTTAGCTATTGAGGTTATATATAACGAATATTCTGAAATTATTCAAAGTAAAAAACATTATGACTTTGATATTCCATCCTCTCCAGTAGCTTCAACAATAACAATGCACAGTTATTATACAGATGATTTCTTTAGTTTTCGTGATGAATATTTTCTTCGAGAAGAAAATAAAGAGATACTTAGAGAGATATTAGATATACTTGAAAAAGATACTGCTCAACATTTCTTAGATGGGTATAGTAAGAGAGTTGGTTGCTACGAATATGCTGATGTGCCAACATGGATAGAAAATATTCCTCCTTTCAAAATTAGAACGACTAAAGAACAACCTAATCAGTATATTTTTAGACGGGACTTCTGTGATGTAAAAAATATAATACACTTAACTGTTTTTTCAGTTACTTCAGAGATTCTTTTAGATGAAGTACAGATTATCCACAAAGGAAAAAAAGAAATAACATTTAATAAACCTTTAATAAATGATGGGGGGTATGAATATTGGGTATTTGATGAAAATGGCAAACTTGTCCATACAGAAAAATGTCATTGGTTATTAGGGATTAGTATGGATATGAGAATGATTGGTCGAAGTGTTAATATCAAATATGGTAAAAATGAAGAAAAAGAACTTAATGTTTCAATAGAAAATCGTCCAATAAAAACCGAAGTAAAATATCCAGTAAAAAACCCATTAAACATTATAAATGAGCGGCAACAACTTATTTATCAGCTGGCAAAAAATAAAACAAATCATACAAACAAAACAATGCAAAAATATTTTTCAAAATCCAAGAATACACTTCAAGATATTATTAATTATATTAATGAGCGTATTGTCGATGACAATAGCACTATTTATTTTATTGATCCTTTTATCTCCAAAGAATCACTTATACCAATATTGGGAATAAATAAAAATGATATAAAGATTGAAATTATTTCAGCGTGGACGAGTAAGGATCCAGATTCTGAGCCTGATTTATCTTCCTCAATTATGGAAATAGAAAAGATAAAACAAAAGACCATTCAAACGATTAAAAATATTCAAGGAAGCGGTTTGCCTGCAGCTAGACTTATTTGGCATAATTTATCTAAAGAATGTTTCCACGATAGATATATTTATATAAAGTCCTTAAAAAACCGCTATGTTTTTTCTTTAACAAACAGTTTAAATAATTTATTAACCCGATACGATATTTCAATTTTTGAATATGATGGAGAAAATAAAATTTTGGCTTCTAAATATTTAGAGGAGTTAATTTCTAAATGTTGTGAAGATAATCGCTTGTTTCCAGAGGGGGAATAATGATTAAAGACGAAGTATTCTTTGATGTGCTAAATAATAATATTTTAGAATTGAAGCCAGATGAATTATCAAAAGTAACAGTTGGTTCAGCTGAGAAAATAAAAGCACAACATCTTTTAGATAATAACTCATCTCTTGAAAATATTTGTGCTGTTGCAATATTGTTAGCTTATGTGAATGATAAAGAATTACAGCAAATACTATCAGATGCTGTACAAAAAAATGCTTTAACAATAATATCAAAACTTGATACCGAAATTCCCAAGATAGAATATAATCCTCATTATTCTAATATCCAATTTTATAAATGGATATTAGAATCAAAGTTAAATAAGGAATTATTTCATCATATTCCTTTGTTTCACGAAAATATATATTTTCAAGATAAGTATGGAATTAAATATCTTCTCTATTATTTACTTATTTATGCTTTTAATGAATTTGACGTTTGGTTGAAAGAAACATCAAGAAATGATTTAAAATATCTCCTTATTGAACACTTATTCAATTTTGGACATTTCTTAACATTAACTGACGATAAATTTAGCAAGTCTCAAAATATTTTTATAAAAGCTTTGCATTTATTAACAACTTATCCTATTTCAAATAATCTTCCAACAAAAAAAAGTAACATTCAAGATATTATGTCATCCACCTTGAATAAATGGGAAAAAATATATATACTTTGTTATTATATTTTTAATAATTATAGATATGATGAAAATTTAAAAGAGGTTACTGAATTTTTAGAGAAGTTGAAGCCAACAAAAATACTAGAACATATTGATATTGATCTACTAAACAACTTAGCTCCAAATTATTGGTCATATGGAATATTATTGCAAATGGTTGATTATATTGAAAATGAAAAGTTAAAAGCGCAAATAATAGTTTGGCTTTATGATAAAATAAGTGCAATTAATTTTAAGAATTTCTATAGTAAAAATATGGTATTAACAAATGTGTATAGCGATATATTGTTAAAGATAGAAGGTAGATATAAAAATGAAGTTGAGCAAAGATACACTAAGATTGTAAAAAAATTAAAAATGCCATACGGTTATTTTAGAAATTTTGAACAATGGAATATATTTTTTACAGAATTTGTCTTTTTAACTATTACATTATTTCAAATATCATTTCCTTGTAAAGAAAAATGTTACTCATTAATAGAAGAGTACAATAACTTAAAGAAAAATTATCATATACTTAACCTTGAAGCTTATAACAGTTTTATAAAACAACTAGAGGAAGCATTAAATAAAAATGTAGAAATAGTTTAATAAAATCCTACCCGCCGCAGACTTTACAAGCCCTTGCTCCTTGAGTTTGGGCTTTTTGTTTGGTGGTTTTGATGCAATTCTTCGTGCATTTTTTAGCCCATTTGCAGGTTGGGTTATGGTAGATATATGTTTTAGTATTCATAACCACAGTTTGACTATCAGCTGCTAGAACTGATGATGTTAAAAACGTAATCATCAATATAAGAAAAAGTTTTTTCATATCGTAATAAGCTACTTTTCAGCTTCAGCAATAATTTGCTTTAAATCAACACCTATAACATCAGCGACCATTAAGAGTGTCCGCAAGGTAGGGCTATTCTTTTTTGAAACAGTTAATGTCCACGCAGTACGACTTAGACCGGTCTTTTCGTTAATTTCGGTCTTTGTTATTTTTCTTTCAACCCTTTCTTTTTCAAGTAAGTCTACGACCTTATGGGTTATATGTTCTGCGTATTCTCTTTTCATAATAATTCAAACTTACCTGTTGACATTCTATATTTAAATGTAATTATAGTTACAGCAACTATAGTTTCATAAAGAGGATAAAATGAGGAAATATGTTATAGGATCAATTGAGGCAATAGCGACAGTAATTGCCATATTAACTATTGCTGGAATTATAAATAGTGTTATCGGTCTGGTGGGAAAATCACAAATTTTTGGAACAATCTCACTATCAGCAATAGGACTTATATGGAGTCTTTTTAATTATAAAAAAGATAAAAACTATAAATATATCGCCTACGCTATCGGTGCAATCATTACAATTATTCTAGCACTTGGCTTATTGATAGCTTCTGTAATTCAGCACAATAACGAGCCATCAATTACACCAACCTCAAACATTAGTTTTTCAGAGACATTCTCTGTTGTTTGTTATGCGCATTACAAAGGAAATGAAAAAGCACAAAAACTATGTATAAGCGATATGCAAAATTATGAACAAGCCTTAAATAGCGGAAAATACAAAAAGAACTGTGCTGATATTGAAGAAGCTAACTGGGAATACCAAAGTTATCTAACTGAAAGCCGCTCCTACGGAATGAATCGCCTTATCCAAGAAGAATTCTTAGCACTCAGTGCCATAAGAGACATTGCACCCAAATTTAACTGTCAAGTTTCATCTTGGATTGGTGAATTTCAATCCGCTATTGAAGCAGAATTGAGGAATGCACAATGACTGTGAACAAAGAAGAAAAAATAATTCTCATTAAAGATGTCGGCATAGAGAAAACAACCATTGATAAAGTCAAACACGAAAAGATTACGAATATTTTAACGATTGTCTGGGGCATATTAACTCTATTGTTAGGACTAAAAATCAATAGTCTTGGCGATAAGATTACTAGTGAAACATTTAAGATGATGTCAGATGTTACAGATGCCTTATTATTTATATTTAATATGTTGGTTGCAAGTGGAGTAACGGCAATCGTTATGTTTATACCCTCATTATTTTTCTCAAACCGCTGGGAATTATGTACCTTATGGGGAAAACGAATAATCAAAATCATAAAATACCTGATAATTTTCATACCACTATATTTTCTAACATCTTGTATCTTTGGATTGGGTGATGTTGGAAATATGCTGTCTAACAACTAACACAAAGGATTCAACGATGAAAAAACTAATTTTAACATTGACTTTATGCCTTATCTCCACCATCGCATATGCAAATGATAAAGACTTATGTGCAGAAAGAATAAAAGAAAAATATGGAGCTATAATTATTAAAAGCTCTGGTATTGATATGCTTGATGGTTGTAATAAATATGCTCAAAGCCAAGGTAAACAGCAATTGGATAAAAACACACAACTTACTATTTTTAAGTCAATTGAAGCAAACAAAGTAACGCATTATGCTTGTCTTGTAGATTACAACGAAAATGCTATTCTTTTATCCCCTATCAAATCAAACTATTACCAAAAATTTAGTGGCACACAGGCTTGTTTGGCTATGGTTGACGTAGTAACATTATTAAAATCAGTTAATATGTATGCTGATGACGACAGCTTAAGTATTAACCGAAAAAATAATATCTCTAAAAAAACCAACAAGACAATATCAAAACAAAGAAAGAATACATCCAATATAGGAAAAACAACCTCTATGTAATCATTAACAGCTATAGATTCCGTGAGGATTACCAAGACCACACCGGACTGATTAACGCTAAATATAAGTTTTAATATTTAACAACTGATATAAATACCCTGTGGCTGATTGGTTGCAGGGTATTTTTTTATTCTTGTATTTTTAGTTATTTTTTATAGACTCACAGATAATATTAATAATTTTAAAGATGAATAAAAATGACTACTCAAGAAGATGTTTTTAACTGTGCCGGATGGAAAGCCTTAAATCGTATGGGAATTTTTGCAACAATGCACCATATTTTTAGGCAAAATTATATTGACTTGGAAATGCTATTAAAAAGAATACACAATGATACAAATATGTCTCAAGAAACATTTCAAGAACAACATATCCATTTGTCACAATATATTTTTAACTTTCTCGCCTCTTCTACTGCTTTAACAGATCACGCAAGAAGATTGATTGGCTTTTATGAAAAAACTGATTTACATAAAGAGTATCAACAAAAAATAAAAGAATCGTTTGCTGATAATAAATTGGCTCAGTTTATTCATAAATTAAGGAATTATCAAACTCATTATCAACTTGAGTTTCCATATCCGGTGCGTTCTTTAGATGATAATAAATCTTGGGATGTTGTTTTTGTTTCCAACGACTTTTTAAAACACCCAGAACAATGGAATGTACTATCAAAACAGTTCATAGAAGAAAGCGGACAAGAAATTAATCTCAATAAAATTTTTGCAGAATATAGTAAACTAATAGATACCTTTTATATGTGGCTTTATACAGAATTACAAATTTATCATCAAAAAGATTTTGGAGAAAGGGAAAAACTGATTAAAGAGAGTGGTCTGGAAATTCCATATATACCCCTTAATCAGCCTATGCCTTAATAAATTCGTGGCATTTGTTTGGGTGCGGGCTGTAAGGACACTTGCCGCCGTGTGGTTTTGGGGCTTGTTTACCGCAGTAACGGCAAACATAGCCCTTTTTGTTCAATTGTTCCCGGAGCTTTTTCATCTCTAGTCGGAAAACCGCCAATAAATTTGTAAGTTCTATTTTTTCATTCGGGTCTGTTAATTTTTTCATCGGTAATAAACTCCTGATATATTGTTTTTTATACAACTAAATTATCAACTAATTGCCTGATTTTTCATAATATTTTACTTGCAATTTTTAGTGAAATATGTTATATTTAACCATAATAAAAATTGATTCGATTCGTTTTTATTATAAATCACAAAATATATGAAACCGTGTACAAAGCTGTTTTTTAGCAAGGGCAGCAAAGGTTTTGTATGTTTGAAAGTGAGGTGTAATATGCGATTTCTAACTAACAAACTCGAAATAAGTCAGTTAGAACCGTTTACAATCTCAATTTAACAATCGGAGCTTCAACCCAGTGTTGAGGCTCTTTTTTTATTTTAAAGGTAAGAAAATGAATATTGAAAAAATAAGACAATTAAACGATTCGTTTCGCAAGTCATTTAATAGTGGACGTGTGGTTATTACCCCTTGCGTGCAATCATTAACCGATGATGACCGAAATGAGCTTATAAAACAAGTTCAGGAGTTTGATAATTTTACCGAGGACAACGATCCATACGGAGAACACGACTTCGGGGCTATCAATTTCAAAAACGATACGTATTTCTGGAAAATTGACTATTACGACACCGATTATAATTATTTCAGCCCTGCCCCTAGCGACCCGAATGTCACAAATCGAGTCTTAACCATTATGCGTGGAGATGAATATTGACGGCGATCATCAGTCAGGGCTTTACCTATTTATGTGGATGTTTTGCAAGTGTCATATCCACCACAAAAGCCATCAGTGGCTTCAAACATCTTTCTAAGGAGTATCAAAGGGAGTTGTTGAATGCTATTTATATAAACCTGGAAAATTGCGGCAAATTATTGAGTGTTCATTTAACCGGAACAGAAAATTCTCTGCTAAAAATGTATTTTATCTGTATTGATGAAAAGTTAAAAATTGATTTCGACATATCCATTAAGGTTTCCCGTCCTTTGTTAAGAAAAAAACTGCCGGTTGATGAAGTGATAAACCAGATTAAACGATATTCAGAAATGCCTGACACTGCCGTTTTAATCGGTCTAGAGGGCAAATATTCACACTGGACAACCGTTGACAAGGTTAAAAATTCAATCACGCTTTTGGACAGCGGCAGTATAAAACAAATCCCAATTCGCAACATTCCGCAAATTCACCAAATTAGCAAGAACGACGTGTATGTTATCAAAGCGAGGGTATGCAAATGAAGTATACCGTGCTTTCACAGATGATTTTATGTGCAATCTACATCAAAAATACGGTTCATTGCACAGGTGTAAACCAAAGTTATAAATATCAATTTCATACAAAGGAGCAAAAAATATGATTTTTAATTACAAGAGAGTATCGACCACCGACCAAAACACCGAACGCCAACTTTTAGATATTGTGTGCGACCGTGCCTATATCGAAAAAATCAGCGGTAAAAATACCGACCGCCCTGAATTGCAGGCTATGTTGCTGAATATTCGTGCCGGTGATGTTATCAATGTTCATTCAATGGACAGACTTGCCCGCAACACTAAAGACCTGTTAAATTTGGTTGAGGAGATAACCAGTAAAGGGGCTAAAATTGTTTTTCACAAGGAGAATTTGACTTTTGCCGCCGACAAACAAGATCCTTATCAAAAAATGATGATGACGATGTTAGGAGCTGTTGCGGAGCTGGAACGGAATTTAATCCTTGAACGCCAACGAGAGGGAATTGCCCTTGCCAAACTGCACGGCAAATATAAAGGCGGTCAACCTAAACTAACCGCCCAACAAGTTGAGGAAATAAAAGCGCTCATTACCAATCGCACACCGATTACCCAAATCGCCAAACAATATGGCATCTCCAGACGCACCGTGTATAATTACCTGAATAATTAACTCCCATTTTCAATGTCTCTAATAATATTGCGTAAAATTTCTTTACCTTTCCCACCTGCAAAAGCTAAATCATATATTTTGAAACGCTTAAGATGAGTGAAGTTTGTATAAATTGCTTTATACGTCATACTCGTATTTTTTAATCCGACTGTTAAATCTCTTCTCGTAAATGTTCTTTTCCCGCCAAATAAGGCTTTAAAACTATATTGAATTGCAGATTCCAAATCATATTGAGGTCTCACAACAAATGGTCTGATACGACTTTCCGGAAAATATTTTTTTATTGCTTTTGCTAACTTTGACTTTTCCCAACGTGTCAATGTACGAAAAAATATTCCGTGAATATGCGGTGTCATCAAAGTACCGTCTTGCTGAAAAGATATCCGAGGAAATTCATCTAAAGCAACATTAGCGATATAATCATATCCTTTAAAAATCTTTTTTATTTTCTTTTGAAATGATTTGTATCGAAAATTCCAATTATCCTGTCCGAAGTTATATTTATCGACAACAACCGTAAACATTGAGATGTTATCGCTACCGATAATTGGTTCCAAATATGAATAAACAACATCCGAAAAGTTTTTGAGGGCTAATGGTTGCATCATTCCAAACCCTGCTTGACTACTAACATACCGTATCAACCGACTTTTTATATAAACATTCTTAACATACAAATCGATTGCTCTTGTTACTTTTCTTAATTGTAAATTTGCGTTCTGTTCAAATTTTTCTGAAAAAGTTTTCATTTGTAATCCCTTTATTTTATTGATTTAACTGCATTGTTTTCTTGTTGTGGTTGTATACATATTTGCGGTTTTTTAATCAAAACGTTATTAAATAACGGAATTGCTGGGGGCTTTTTACGCCCCCAACAAAACAACCTTCAAATTTTATTAATGTTTTGTAACTCAATGCCATTTTTCTCAATAAAATTTATAATTGGTTTAGTGTTGTTTTTGCCCTGGCAAATAAAAATTTTCTTGTCAATTTTTATGAGTATTAAGCGCTTTTTATTAATGCCGTTATCTTTTAGCATTCTGCGAACTTGTGAAGACTTTTTTGGTGTGTTATCTGTTTCCTTATTATTCTCCTCTTTCGTATCATAGTTTTCGTCTTCATCATCTTCTTCCTCATCATAATCCTCATCCTCGATATCATCACTTTCATTATCAGAAGTATCATCTTCATCAAATTCATTATCGTGCAAAAGCTCATCTTTACATTTCTTGTGTTTGGGGTTCTCACTATCAGTATTATCTTCCCTATTTTTAAGTTTTTTTAGGTTTGCAATCGCATATATGCCATAATCATCTATAAATTTTCTCGCATCTTCTATATTGGCATCAACTTCTTCCAATTGTTTCAGTAGTCTGGCATACATTCTTATGCGACAGCTTTCTTTTTCATAAAAAGGGTTTTTCTTTTTACTTTTCGGTTTTCCCATTGTCAGCCACAAAATATATTTAGCTTTGTTTTCTTTCTTATATTTCTTGATAATTTTACCTTCACTGAGTAAACACTTTATTTCATCATCAGTCGTTCTTAACAAAATTTCGTAACAACCACAGAGACCGTTTCTCAGATAATCGTGTCCTTGGCACTCAATTTCATTATGCTCTTTAAAATACTTTTGCGTTGTTTCAATTAATTCATTTATTGTACTCATATCAGTTTTCCTTTTCTATAGAATGAGTTGTTTGATTTTCTTTGTCAGCATAGTAGAGAGTTAGAAAATAATTGAGTAAGCGAGAGTACATCTCGTCAACTTGCTCGTCAGACAAGACATCCTCGGGATACCAACTCCTTATTATTTCCCTTTTACTTCTCACTCGCCACCTTTTAGACAAAATATTTAACGATATTTGACTTTTTAGTCGCTTATAGATTAGCATATTTTGTTAACAATAAAAGGCTGTAAATCCCTATACTTTTAGGGTTTTAATATACAAATGCTATAGAATATTTTTCATATTTATTCGTAAAAATATAGTAATAATATCGTGTTAAATTTATTGTATTTTGTCTATGATTGCCGTATCATAAATGCAGTTGAATTCTCAGGTTAAGGAGTTAGTAAGTTGTATAAAAAAGCCGTTACCATTCAAAGGGTCAGCACAAGAATGCAAGAGCTTGAAGGGTTTTCTCTTAAAAATCAAAAAGATAGCACATTAGCGTACTGTCAAAAGAGAGGTCTTGAGATAATACATAGTTTTGAAATTGTTGAGAGTAGTACTCGTGGCGAGCGTAAACAGTTTATGGAAGCAATAAGTTTCATAAAAAAGCAGAGGTTTTGTGTTGCTCTTGTTTGTATAACCACAGACCGCATTTTCAGAAATTTTAAAAACTACACAATGATTGATGAGCTTAGGCAACAAGGTAGGCTTGAACTACATTTTATTAGAGAAAATCTAATCCTAGATAAAGATTCTAAAAGCAATGACTTAACCCGTCTTGGGATAAATATCGTTATGGCACAAAGCTATGCGTTAAGCGTGCGTGATAATGTAACTGAGAATATGGAGTGCCAAGCAGATAAGGGATATTGTATGAGTAAAGCTCCACTAGGTTACAACAATATCAGAATGCCTGACGGTAGAGCAAATGTAATAATTGATGAAGAAAGGGCGCCATTGGTTAAAAAATTGTTTGAATACTACGAAACTGGACTTTACTCAATAAGTGAGATAACTCAAAAATGCAAAGAATGGGGATTTATGAACAGGAGTAATACCGCCCCAATAAATACAAGTGCAGTTTACAGAATTCTAAATTGTAAATTTTATCACGGTATTGCCGTTTTTAGAAATAAAGAAAGGCCTCATATCTATGAAAGGCTGATAACTGAAAGGACATTTGAAAACTGCCAGAGAATATTAAAAGGCAAAGGAAAGGCTAAAGCTCGGCAGTTTAAATATGGTTCTAGACCTTTTGTCTTTCGTGGACTGATACAATGCAGTTGTGGATGCACCATAACATCTTACATAAAAAAAGAGAAATACACCTATCTTCGTTGTTCACATTATAAAGGTAATTGCAAAACAAAGCCGCTCAATGAAGATGTTGCACTAGCCCAAGTTAAAACGACTTTGAAAAATTTACATCTTGATGAAGAAATTATGCACTATATTAGGGCTGATATGGAGAGGATTATTGACAATCAAAGTGAATTTCAACGCAGACAGCTCGCCAAAGCACGTAAAAAATATGATGAATGTGTTAACGGACTGAAGAATATCAGACTTGATTACGCTAAACAGAGGATATCTGCAGATGAATATAACGAGATTAGTTCCGTTCTCAAAGAAGAACAGTACAAACTTGAAGATGAGATGAGTTCCTTAACTCAAGCCGACGAGCGGTTTTCTATTGCTCTGGGAACGGTGTTGTCTTTGGGAAGCAATGCCTATGATATCTTCTCGAGTTCGCAAGTTGAAACAAAAAGGGCGATTTTAAATATTGTACTTGCGAACTTTAAATTAGACGGTCAGAAATTTTCGTATGACCTTAGAAAACCGTTCGATTGGGTGCAGTCTTTAAATAAAAAAACACCCTCCAAATCGGAAGGTGTTGCAATTGGTGATCCCAAGGAGACTCGAACTCCTGTTCTCGCCGTGAGAGGGCGATGTCCTAGGCCACTAGACGATGGGACCATTTGAAAACATCACCTTAATAACCTAAAACAATCTAACTTGCAAGCGTTTTTTTCAAGGGCCGCCAATTTTTTCCTATTGGACTGTTATATCATCGTCATTGGCATATTGCAGGCGGTTCCACACTTCTTCCATGGATTCTGCCGCGTGCTCGTTATATATCTCGTTCAGCATAATCTCCATGTACAAATCCATCGATCCGCTCAAAAGATATACATTGTCATAACCGCGCTGGTTGAGAAGACAATAGGCATTGTAGGCGCCGTAACCGTGTCCGCAGTAAAGCACAACCTGACGGTCGCGCGGGATGGAACCCAAATTGTCGCGCAGGGTTTTGAGAGGAATATTAACAGCATGGGCAATATGCCCGGCCTTGAAAAGCTGGGGTGACCGTGTATCGATCAGCATAATCTCGTTGCCGACTTTGCACCAATCCAAAGTATTGATATAAACATAACGTGTTTCGCCGTTAACCACGCCGGCAGCAAGCGCCCCCAAATTGTTAACGGCATCTTTGGCCGCCGCGTCTTCCGGTCCGTAGGCTATTTCTGCCTCAAGCAAATCGAGATAGGTTCCGCCTTTGCGGATAATCTCCGCAATAACATCTATCCGTTTATCAATCCCGCTTTTGCCGATGCCCTGCGCTCCGAGAATTTTACCTTCCGGCGTAAACAGCAGTTTTAAAATCATCTGGTTGCCGCCGGGGAGATAGCAGTCATGGTCTTTTTGCAACAGATGAACACAGCGGTAGCCGATACCCAGGCTTTGCAGATCATGTTCGCTGGCCCCGCAAAGAACCGCATAATATCCGGCAGCCCGTACTAAAGAAGTGCCTGCAATCGGCGAAAATTCACGATTTTTTCCGGCCAGGTTTGCAGCAACAACCCGCGCTTCTTTGAGGGAAAGGGCAGCGCTGGGCCAGCGGAAAGCTTCTCCGGTTACCAGGCTGACAACTTCAATATTATCGCCGCAGGCATAAATATCTTTATCATTGGTCTGTAAAAAGGAGTTAACCCAAAGACCGCCGCTGACCCCCAGATCCAGATCAGCCATCACCGGGAGTTTGACATCAGGCTTAACCCCGGTGCAAATAATCGCCAGATCATAATCAATCGTACTCCCGTTATCCAAATCCGCGGTGTCTTCGTCAAAGCGGGTAACCAGCGTATTGGTAAAAAGTTTGATACCGCTGTCACGCAGATGGTTTTGCAGCAAAGCCGTCATATCTTCATCAAAATAAGGCAGAATATGGCTTTGCGCCTCAATAACCGTAACTTTGGCCCCCAGTTTCTGGCAGGCTTCCGCCGTGGCGATACCGATTTCTCCGCCGCCGAGAATCAGGACTTTTTGCGCGCCGGTACCCAGATAATAATCGCGGATTTTCTGTACTGAACGAAAATTACTAATGGTGAAAATATTGTCTCCCAAAATTCCCGGAATATCCGGCCGCAGCGTCAGGGCTCCCGTAGCCAGAACCAGCTTATCATAAGTTTCCGGTTCATGCCCTTCAATAATCAGTTGTTTCTTTTTGCGGTCCAGATTAACAACTTCATGCCCGGGTTTGACGGCAATCTTAAAGATTTCCGCCATTTGTTCAATGGTGGCGCCTTGCAGTTGTTCGGCATCGGTGATTTTTCCGCTCAGATAATCCGTCAGTCCCGGACGGGCGACGGCAAATTCGTCGCTTTTTTCCAAAACAACAATTTCGGCATTTTCATCCTGCCGCCGCAATCCGGTTGCCACGCCAATTCCAGCCGTTCCGCCGCCGATAATCACCACTTTCATCTTAAACAACTCCGCTAAATTAACACCGTCTTATAAATAAACCCTGTTTAGGGAATTAAAATCCCCGGCGGAAATTTTTTGTTTTGACAAAAGCGTCGGGTTTGGCTAATAAAAGAATTACAGTTAAAATTATTTACAAAATAAAAAATATAATTATGGAAAATGCAGAATTTCCCCTCAGCGGTTTGTTTTTGGATGAGAACAATTGTTTGATTGAGTTTCGGACTCATTATGGAAAATTGATTCAGCGCCGCCTGGGGGCACATAAGAAAAATGAATTTATTAAATGCTATTTTAATGTTGGTTCGGGACATGAAAATATTTTCATGCGCTGTCAGGACCAGATGTTGCCGCATGATATCTTTTTGCGCCGTCCTTACAATAAAAAAGAGTGCTTTTATCTTTTGGACGATTATCTTCTCATCGGCAAAGATGACAAAGTGAGCACCTATGTCGATTTGAATAATGCCGAGTTAGTCGATAGCAAAACCGGAAAAATTACAAGAGTTTCCATTGGTGTTTGGATGTTTGACGCAGTCAAAGCCGAATTTGGAATATTGGAAACGCGAAAAAGTGGCTATTCCGGAGAACGTCATTATTTTGCAGTTGATAATGATACTCTGTCTGAAATAAATGAAAAGAAGGTGGATGAGATTATCCTGAAGCATCAGGCTCAGATTCCTGAAGGCTGGCAGCAGCTGCAAAATTTGCCGGATGCCGGCAGATTATTATAAAATTTTGAAAAGTCCGCTTCCCGGCGGGCTTTTCTGTTTTTTTAGGCTTGACTCTTTATAAAAATACTTATATAAACCTGCTCAATTAAGGTAAATTTTCATATGACGACCGAAAATTTATAACACTCCAAGGAGTGCCGCCAGTCAGCGAGGGTTCGCACACTGGCGCGAAATGGTTTTAAATTTGGAAATAACCTGACCCGTAAAAAGTAAAGGAAAAGCAGTGTTTGAAGCTTTGAGCGATAAACTGGCGGCAGTCTTTAATAAAATCACCTCGCGCGGCGTGCTGACCGAGGATGATATTAATTCGGCCCTGCGCGAAATCCGCGTTGCCCTGCTTGAAGCCGATGTTGCGCTTCCGGTCGTCAAAGAGTTTATTAATCAGGTCAGGGAACAGGCCATCGGCGAAAAGGTCGTCCGCTCCGTTCAGCCCGGGCAGATGGTCATTAAGATTGTCCATGATGAACTGGTTAAAGTTCTCGGCACCGAGGCTGTCCCGCTTAATTTAAATGCCCCGGCGCCGCTGAGTATTCTTATGGTCGGCCTGCAGGGCTCCGGTAAAACGACTTCCGCGGCCAAAATTGCCAAGCGGCTGGCAGAAAAAAATCATAAAAAAGTTTTATTGGCTTCGCTCGATATTTATCGCCCCGCCGCGCAGGAGCAGCTGTCCCAGCTGGCCGCACAGATTAAGGGCCACGCGTTGCCGGTTATCAACGGTGAAAAGCCTGCCGCCATCACCCGCCGGGCGCTGGATTATGCTAAAAAAGGCGGATTTGATATTGTTATTCTCGATTCGGCGGGCCGTTTGCATATCGACCAACAGCTGATGGAAGAAGTGGTTGAAGTTAAAAAAATTGCCGCTCCCGCAGAGGTTCTGCTGGTGGCAGATGCTTTGTCCGGACAGGACGCCTGTACCGTCGCCAGGGCCTTTTCCGAACAGGTCGGCGTCACCGGCCTGGTGCTGACCCGGATTGACGGCTCATCGCGGGCCGGCGCGGCTTTGTCGATGAAAATGGTCGCCGGCGTGCCGATCAAGTTTTTGGGCACCGGCGAAAAGCTTGATGAGTTTGAAGAATATCACCCCGACCGTCTGGCCGGGCGGATTTTAGGGCAGGGCGATGTCGTTTCTCTGGTCGAAAAAGCGATTGAAAACGTTGACCGGGAAGAAACGGAAAAACTTGCTGCCAAAATGATGAAAGGCCGGTTTGACTTAAATGATATGTTAAGCCAGCTGAAACAGGTTCAGAAAATAGGCTCGCTGGGGAATATTATCGGAATGATTCCCGGCCTGTCTAAATTCAAAAGTCAGATTGAGGCGTCCGGTGTCGGCGACGGTCTGATTAAAAAACAGGAGGCGATTATCCTCTCCATGACCAAAGCGGAGCGGAGAAACCCCGATGTGATTAAAGCCTCGCGCAAAAAACGCATTGCCGCGGGCGCGGGCGTAGAAGTTCATGAGGTCAACAAACTGCTCAAGTCTTATGAGCAGATGGCCTCCATGATGAAGAAAATGGGGAAGGGCGGCATGAAAAACATGATGAACCCTTCGCTGTTGAAAAATCTTCCCAAAGGCATGAATTTGCCCGGCGGGATGGGTGGAAGGTTTCCGTTTTAAGACGGCGGAAAAAGAATGCCGTCTAAAAGCGGCAAGATTTAGTAACTTTAGAAAGGAAAATAAATGTCAGTACGTATCAGACTGTCTCGTGGTGGTTCTAAAAAGCGTCCGTTTTACCGTGTTGTTGCCGCAGATCAGCGCGCACCCCGCGACGGCCGTTTCATTGAAAGACTGGGTTCTTATAACCCCATGCTCCCTCAGGATCATGCCGAGCGTTTTGTAATTAATGAAGAGCGCGTCAAATATTGGCTCTCTCAGGGTGCCGAACCCACCGAGCGCCTGCAGAAAATGTTGTCGAATCTGGGTTTGGTAAAAGCTCCGGTTTTGCGTAATCAGCCGCAGAAATCTGCTCCCAAAGCCAAGGCTCAGGAGCGCTTGAAAGAACGGGCCGAAAAAGCCGCCGCTGCCGCTGAGGCTGCCAAAGCCGCACAGGAAGCTCCTGCCGCACAGGACGTTCCTGCCGCCGCTGAAGCCCCTGCTGCTGAAGAAGCTTCTGCTGAATAATAAAGGTTAACTGCTGAAGGACCAAAAGCATGAACCAGAGTGAACGGATTTGTTTGGGAGCCATTGTCGGCGTCCACGGAATCAAGGGCGAAGTCAAAGTGAAAAGCTTTACCGCCGTTGATAAGGACATTGATAAATACGGCGCTCTTGAAAATGAAGCCGGAGATAAAAAGTTCAGCTTAAAGGTCGTCGGCCGTTCCAAGGACTTATTGCGGGTGAAAATCAAGGGCTGCGATGACCGCAACCTTGCCGAAACCCTGATTGGCACCGGATTGTATGCGCCGCGGGCGCTGCTGCCGGAGCTGCCGGAAGAAGAATTTTATCATGCCGACTTAATCGGCCTGGCCTGTAAAACCACTTCCGGAGCCGATATTGCCACCGTTAATGCGATTTATAATTTTGGTGCCGGCGATTTGCTGGAAATCAAAATGAACGATAACGGACGGCTGGAAATGCTGCCCTTCAGTAAGCAATATGTTCCGACGGTAAATATTAAAGATGGTTTTATTATTGTCGAAATGCTGAATTTTGCAACAGAGGAAGACGGGGAATCCAGCCTTGAAAGTTAAGGTGCTGACCATATTTCCGGAACTTTTTCCGGGTTTTTTGGGAGCGTCTTTAACCGGAAAAGCTCTGGAACAGGGACTCTGGTCCTGTGAGGCCGTCAATATCCGCGATTATGCTTTTGACAAGCATGGCTCGGTCGATGACACGCCCTGCGGCGGCGGCGCCGGAATGATTATGCGCCCCGATGTGCTGGGAGCGGCGCTTGACGCTAATTATAAAGGCGGACGGCTGCTGAATATGTCACCCCGCGGCAAACCTCTGACGCAGGACTTGGTAAAGGAACTTTCCCGGGAAGAGGAGCTGACAATTATCTGCAGCCGCTTTGAGGGGATCGACCAGCGGGTTCTTGATGAATACCGCGCCGAGGATATCAGCATTGGCGATTATATTCTCACCGGCGGCGAACAGGCCGCGCAGATTATGCTTGATGCCATAATCCGCCTGCTGCCCGGCGTGTTGGGAAATTCCGCCTCAATGAGCGATGAGAGCTTTGAACAAATCCTGTTGGAACATCCGCAGTACACCCGCCCGGCGGAATGGCGCGGCAAAAATGTTCCCGAGGTGCTGTTGAGCGGACATCATAAAAATATTGCCGCCTGGAGATTGGAACAGGCAAAAGCAGTAACTGAACAAAACCGGCCCGACTTATGGAAAAAATATCTTGATTCCAAACGGGTTTAGGTATAGAAGATTATAAACATTTGAAAAAGGGTAAAACTGATGAACATTATTGAAAATTTAGAAAAAGAGCAGATGGAGAAGCTCACCGAGGGCAAAAACCTCCCGAACTTCAAACCTGGCGATACCTTGAAAGTTCACACCAAAGTTAAAGAAGGTGACCGCGAGCGTATTCAGATCTATGAGGGGGTATGCATTGCCCGCAAGAATGACGGCCTCAACTCTTCTTTCACCGTTCGCAAGATTTCTTTCGGTGAAGGCGTTGAGCGTGTGTTCCCGCTGTATTCTCCGAATGTAGCCAAAATCGAAGTTTCGCGTATTGGTAAAATCCGCCGCGCCAAACTGTACTTCCTGCGTGCCCTGCGCGGCCGTTCGGCTCGTATTGCCGACGATCTGACCGCTGCTGCAAAAGCGCGTGAAGAGGCTAAGGCCGGAGAAAACAACTAAGCCGGAATTTGGTGCCGGATAACAACAAAACCCCGGAGCTTTTGCCCGGGGTTTTGCCGTGTTTAATTGGCAATGCCGTAAAGGATACCGAGGCTGACCAGCCCCAGATATAACCCGAAAAAGGTAAGAAATTTTGGCAGCCGTTTCAAAAAAACAATTTTGAATAACAGCGGCAGGAGTATATAGACAATCAAAAACATCAGACGGGACATCTTAACCAGCATGTCATAGTCAAGTTCCGGCAGATAAATGATTATGAGCCGCGAACTCAACACCGGTAGCAGAATCAGCCCGGCAGCGAAAACAGCCGCCTTGATCGAAAGTTTAAATAGTCTTTCCATGAGAACTCCTTTTCTCTATCTAAACTTATTCTAAAAAAGAATTCAATAATATATTCTGGAAAAAGGTGATATTTTTCACCCCGTTACCCACCGCGGCACACCCATTATCCCATTACCCATCACGCGCGTTCTCTCCCGTCACCCCTCGCGGCACTCCTTTTTTATCCTGTCACCCCTCGCGGTGGTACACCGCGTCAAGGGGGCTGTCATCAGATGCCTTGACGGGCTGCGCCTGAGGCATGACGGTGTAGCGATTATGTGCCGAGGCATGACCGGAACCCGTCACCCTGCGAGTGCTCCTCAAACTTCTCCCTCGCGCGCCCGCCCGTGGTTGCGGCCGCTCCCCCAACCGTCACCCCTCGCGGTGGAACACCGCGTCCAGGGCGCGGCGTGAGGAGCGGCTCCGGCGGAGCTGCGAGGCCGTTGCGGTGTAGTCTTGTTAATGAGCGAAAAGCGGCAGCGCATTGAGCGAGTGTTACAAGACAAACCGGAGCCTCCTGTCAGCCGCTACCAAAAATTGTGTAAAAAAACTCTTGCCTATTTAATTTTTCTAATATACTATCATTCTTGCTGATGAGCGCGGTCTAAACTCATTGGTGGAATTTCGAACATTCCCAGATGTAAGACCTAGATTTCCTCCCCGGAGGGGTCTAGAGAGATAAGGCTCCTTGCCCCCCGGGCGAGGAGGTTGAATAATCTAGTCTACGTCTGGTAGGTTCGAAGCCCCTCCACCTTTAAGTTTCCCGCTTGAGGTGGTTTTTTTGTGTCACTCAGACGTGGTTTCTAGCGCCGCGGGGTTTGGCCCAAGACAACAAAACATTTCACATCAGCCTTGACATGCTTTGGTTTGGCTTTATAATCAAAACAGTCTTGTTAATCGCTGCAAGTAGGTCGAGCCCTGAAAAGCTGTTTACTTGTCAGTCCCAATACACGGCGCCGTCTTTATGCTTCGGCGGCGCCGTCCTGGCTTTTTATATCCAAAAGCCAGCTTGATTCCGCCGATTATCATTTTATCCTGATGGTCGGGTGGGCTGTTCCGTAAGGACAGCCGGGGTCATGAGTATTGGGATGACGCTTTTCACACCCGGCCGCCTTTTTCAGGGCGGTTTTTTCTTGCAGTTTTCGTGATAAAAACAAGAAAGGAGAAACTCTGATGAGTTCTAAATTACTCGGACGTTTGATAGATTTATGGCACGATGTCGGCTACGAACTTTGCTATGAAATGGGCGCGGAAATCCACGGACTGCGTTCAAAATTAGGTTGGACAAAGGAAGAAACCGCCGAACAATCCGGCCTCACGGTTGAGGTAGTGGACGCAATCGAAAACAGCGACATTACCATCAACAAGGATATCTATCTGACGGTTATCTTCATGCTTGAAACCATGATTGAAAAACAAAAGAACTAACCCGGACTTGGACTATCACAAAAGAACTCCCCGGCAGTAGTCCACCGGGGAGTTTTTTTTATTTTAATTTGGAATAAATCCTTGCAGTTTTATTCGTTTTATGAATAATGTTAAACATTATATAAATAATATGAAACATTATATAAATAATATTAAACGTTTTATTAATTTTATAAGTGAGAAAGACAATGACCGCTCGTACGCTCCCCGGATTTATGGAACTTTTGCCCCAGGAACAAATTGTAATGGAACAAATGAAATCCGCCATCCGCCATACTTACGAGCTGTTTGGTTTTGCCCCGCTGGATACGCCCGTGCTGGAACTGGCCGAGGTGCTGTTGTCCAAATCCGGCGGCGATACCGAAAAACAAATTTACGAGTTTACCAAAGGCGACACTGACCTGGCAATGCGTTTTGACCTCACTGTGCCGCTCGCCAAATATGTGGCACTGTATAACAATGACCTGACTTTTCCGTTCAAACGTTATCAAATCGGCAAGGTTTACCGCGGCGAACGCCCGCAAAAAGGCCGTTTTCGCGAGTTCTATCAGTGCGATATTGATATTATCGACCGCGATGAGCTGGATATTGCTTATGACGCTGAGGTTTTGGCGGTGATTTACCGTGTGTTTAACGAGCTTAAACTGCCGGCATTCAAAATTTACATCAATAACCGCAAACTGCTGTCGGGCTTTTTGGAGAGCCTGAATATTGCCGATAAAACCGTCGATGTCCTGCGCCTGGTCGATAAAATCAAAAAAATTCCCGAAGCGGCATTTTTGGGCGAGCTTGAGGAGATGGGGCTGCCCGCCGGCGTCAATAACCAACTGCTCGCGTTTATTAAAACCAACGGCGATAATGCCGCAATTTTGGCGCAGTTAAAAGCTCTCGGCGTTGATAATGATAATTTCAATGCCGGCTTATCGGAACTCGAAACCGTGATTAATCAGGCCGTGGAGCTTGGTGTCAGCCCGGACAATGTACAGATTGACCTCAGCATTACCCGCGGGCTGGATTATTATACTGGAACGGTTTATGAAACCTTTTTTGATGCGCACCCCGAATTTGGGTCGGTTTGCTCCGGCGGGCGTTATGATAATCTGTCCAGCGTCTTTATGGACAAGAAATTTCCCGGCGTCGGCATTTCCATCGGTTTGACCCGGTTGTTTGACCAGCTTAAAAATGCCGGACTGCTGGAAATTGCCGGACCCACGCCCAACCGCGTGCTGGTTTTAATGCAGAGTCCGGACTATGCCCCGCAGGCCCTGAAACTGGCTGGTGCTTTGCGCAGCCATAATATTCCGGCCGACATTTTCCGCCGCAATTGCAAATTCAAAAAGAAAATGGAATACGCCAACAAAATTAAAATTCCGTTTTTAGCCATCATCGGCGAAGAAGAGGCTGCCGCCGGGGACTATACCCTTAAAAATATGGCAACCGGCGAACAGTCGCGCGTCAGCCTTGACCAGCTGATTGCCGCCGTCAGCTAAGCCCTTCAGGAGATCCCCCCCTCCAGTCTTTGCGCTGCCGCCGTACAACCCGGCTCTGCCGCGGTTAAAATCGCCAAACCAAGCCGGCCACGCCGGATCAGTCTGGTTCCTCCGCCCACGCCGGCCCGGTCTGCTTCCTCCGCCTGTCCCGGCCTCTCCGGTGCCGCCGGATTTTGTGACTAACTCTGCGTTAACGCTTGTATTTATTTCTGCGCAAATGCTATTATTTCATAAATGTTTGAAATAATTAGCATAAGGAAATAATCATGAAAAAATATGCCGTTATCGGTGTGACAGAGTCTGTTGGCCGCGAGGTGCTTTCCTATTTGTCCGAACAAGGCGTCAAACCTGAAAACGTCGTTGCCCTGGAGCCGCGCTCGGCACTCGGCAATATGGTTTCTTACGGCGAGGAGGACGAACTCGACGTCGTCAGCCTTGACGGATATGACTTCAAGGGGATTAGCGTCGCTGTTTTTGCTTCTTCGGCTGAAGTTTCCAAAAAATATGTGCCCCATGCGCTTGCCAAAGGGGTAAAAGTTGTTGACTGCTCCAATGCTTTTTTCGGCCAGCCCGATGTGCCGGTGGTTATTGCCGGTTTTAATGATGACCGCCTGGCCGGGGCCAAACGCGGTCTGGCTGCCGTTCCTTCCGCAGATGTGACCCAGATGCTGATTCCGCTGCAGAATGTTCACCGCGAGTATCAGATTAAACGGATTGTCGTTTCCAATTACACTTCGGCTTCGGTTTACGGCAAAGAGGCCATGGACGAGCTGTTTAACCAGACCCGCAAAATTTTTATGAATGATACCCTGGCCGACGACCAGAATATCTTTCATAAACAAATCGCTTTTAACGTTATTCCCCAGGTTGGCGAATTTATCGGCGATGAAACCTCCTGCGAATGGGCATTCAACGCCGAAACCAAAGCTGTTTTGGGCGGCGATGTCAAGGTCCATGCCAATTGTGCCGTTGTCGCGGCGTTTATCGGCTGCGGCCAGTATATCAACGTGGAATGCGCCAAAGATATTGATGTGGAAGATGCCCGCAAGCTGATTGAAAAAGTACCCGGCGTGGTCGTTTTTGACAAACATACCGACGGCGGTTATGTCACTATTAACGATGTTCAGGGCGAAGACGGCATTTACGTCAGCCGCCTGCGTCAGGATACCTCGGTTGACAACGGCATCAGCCTGTGGTGTGTGGCCGATAATCTCCGCGCCGGCGTGGCTAAAAATGCTCTTGCCGTCGCTGAACTGCTGACTTCAAACTAAAACCTCTTACCGGAGTTTCATGATGCGCCGACTTGCTTATGTTTTCCTCGTTATATTGCTGGGTCTTTCCGGGATATCCCCCGCTTATGCCCAAAAAAGCAGTGTAACCGAGCTCAGCCCCGACCTGAATTATACCGACATCAGCAAAAAGCTCGGCAAGATTGAAACATCGCTCAAAAAAGGGACGGTCACCTCAGGCGATTTGTCCAGCGATGTGGAATATATCAATTCTATCCGCAGCCAGCTGGCGGATACCAAAAAAAGCATCGAGCGCGATCTCCGTTTTGTTGAAAAACGGATTGAGGCCCTGGGGGCAGAACCGGCTGACGGCAGTAAGGAAGTTGATATCATTGCCCAAAAACGCAAGGAGTTTAACAAAGAGCTTTCCAATGAAAAAGGGCGTATTGCCGAAGTTGATATCCTGCTGACCAAGATTGACGAGCTGGATCTGGCTATTTTCAATCTGCGCAACCGCGAGCTGCTCGGCAATCTGCTGATCCGCGGAACCCCGCTGGTTTATCCTGTTGAATTATACGGGGAGACCAAAGAATTTGTCAGTTTTTTCTTTGATATAATCAAATCCCCGGTGGACTGGTATGACGGTCTTAATGAAACCGAAAGAACTCAGGTCAAGTCAAAAATTATCCCGGTAGCGCTGATTATCTTTTTTGTATCCTGGCTGGGATTGTATTTGCGGTTGTTCATTATGCGCCGTTTCGGATATCGTAAGGATATTGAGCATCCCCGCTACGGCAAGAAAGTGTTTGCCGCCATTTTTGTGGCCGTAGCCTACGGTGTTATCCCCGCCCTGATTATCGCTTCGGTTTTGGCCTGGAATTTAAGTTCTGCCGTGCTTGTCAAAAGCAATCTCGGCATGATTATTAACATTTTCCTGTACGTTTTGCTGGTTGTGGTGCTGGCTCGTGCCGCATCCCGGGTTATCTTTGCTCCCCGGCACAGTAACTGGCGTTTGGTTAATCTGTCTGATGAGAAAGCTGCCAGCGTTACCTCGGCTTTTTATTACAGCATTGCCCTGATCGGGCTGACGTCATTTTTTGTTTTTGTTGCCACCAAACTGAATTATCCGTTGGAACTGATTTCTTATCTGACAGCTTTATCATCCGCCGCCAAGGCCTTCAGTATTATCCTGATTACCAAGCGCCTGATGTGGGACAGCGAGCCCGAAACGCCGGAAACCACCGATCTGGTTCCCGATGGAGAGGCCATCAGCGAAGAAACTTCCGGCGAAGATGACGAAGGCGAGGGCGACCTCAGTAACGGTATCCGGATAACGCTGCTGATTTCTCTGTTTGCGATCGGCACATTTATAATGGCCCTGGTCGGTTATCCTTACCTGTCGGTCTTTATCTTTAACCGCTTTATTTTCTCGGTTATATTAATCGGCACCTTGTTTGGTCTGCGGCGGATTTTTTACGAGGCAGTTCACCGGTTGCTGCTGCTGCGTTTTTGGGTCAAAACTTTTCGTCTGCGCCGCAAACTTATTGCCAAACTGGACTTCTGGTCATCTTTGATTATCGACCCGTTGTTTATTTTGGTCGGCATTTTCGGTTTGCTGGCATTATGGGGCGTTCCGACAGATGTCCTGGAAAATATGATTTACAAACTCTTTACCGGATTTACCATCGGCGGCGTCAAAATCTCGCTGATTTCGATTATCCTCGGCTTTGTGGCATTTTTTGTAACCATCGCCGTTATCAAGGCCCTGCGCCGCCGGCTGGAGAACAATGTGCTCGCCCGTATGGATATTGACGAGGGGATCAAACATTCTCTGGCTTCCGGTTTCGGATCCATAGGTTATGTCGTAGCGGCGTTGCTGGCCATTGCGATTATGGGCGGCAGCCTGACAAATTTCGCTCTTATCGCCGGTGCTTTGTCATTCGGTGTCGGTCTTGGTTTGCAAAATGTGGTCAGCAATTTTGTGTCCGGCATTATTCTGCTTTTTGAACGGCCGATTAAGGTCGGCGACTGGATTGTCGTTAACGGTGAGGAGGGAATTGTCAAACAGATTAATATCCGTTCCACCGAACTGGAAACCTGGAAACGGGCCAGTATCATTATTCCAAACTCAGACCTGCTGTCCTCTGTGGTCACCAATTTAACGCATGATGACAAATGGGGCAGGGTGGAAGTCGGTGTCGGCGTTGCCTACGGATCCGATGTTGAAAAAGTGCGCGATATTTTGCTGGAGGTGGCAACCGCAAACAAACGGGTTCTGAAAAAACCGGCTCCTTATGTCATTTTCAAAGATTTCGGTGCCAGCAGCCTCGATTTTGAGGTTAGGGCCTATATTGCCGACGTCACCAGCGGTTTGACAATCGGCAGCGAAATCAGGTTTGAAATCAACCGCCGTTTCAGTGAAGAGGGAATAGAAATTCCGTTCCCCCAGATGGTTGTCCACCGCGGCAGCGAGGTCGCTCAGGAGACCCAGAGTCAGTTCTATGCACTAAAGAGAGGAAAAAATGCTTCTAAGTAATTTGAAAAATAAAGTTGTTGCCATTTGGGGAATGGGAACAGAGGGAACGGCCGTAAAAGCTTATTTGGAAAAACACCGTATTCCTAAGCAGATTTTGGTATATAACGATGCCGATGGTGCCGCCGCTTTTCAGAATATCCTTGATAAGGCCGATATTATTATCCGCTCGCCCGGCGTTAGTATTTATAAGCCTGAAATTACCGTTGCCCGCGAGAAGGGGATTAAAATAACCTCCAGCTCGGATCTGTTTTTGAATGAGATGCGCACCAATCATCCCAAAACCACAATCATCGGCATTAGCGGTTCCAAAGGCAAGAGCATGAGCGTCAGCATGTTGTTTCATATTATGCTGAAAGCCGGCTGCAAGGTCGCTCTGGGCGGAAATATCGGCAAAGCGCTGGTTGATCTTTTGGATGAAGATTATGACTATATTGTCGGTGAATTTTCAAGCTACCAGGCCAGCGATTTGACAGCTTCGCCCCATGTTGCCATGTTTACCAACCTTTTTTCGGTTCATACCGATTGGCACGGCGGACATGACCAGTATTGCAGGGACAAGCTCCATTTGGTCGCCTGTCAGAAATCCGGCGATATATGTTTTATTAATGACCGGAATCTTCAGCTTAAAAATTATGCCAAAGGCTTAAAAAATGTAGCTTACTATGACATTAAAGAGGGATTTCATGCCGAAGGCCGCGAGTTTTTTTATCAGGATAAACTTTTGCTGAATATTAATGATCTCCAAATTTGCGGTATTCATAATCTGGATAATCTGGCCGGTGTTATGAGTATTGTCAAATATCTGGGCCTGGATATTGAAAAAGCGCTGGAAGCGGTTAAAACGGTTGAACCCCTGCCTCACCGCCTGCAAAAGGTTGGCCGCGTCGGGGGAGTTTTGTTTATTAATGACAGTATTTCGACAGCGCCGGAAGCGGCCATCAGCGC
The DNA here is from genome assembly GCA_944393665.1 of uncultured Alphaproteobacteria bacterium. Taxonomy (GTDB): domain Bacteria; phylum Pseudomonadota; class Alphaproteobacteria; order RF32; family CAG-239; genus CAZU01. The sequence continues at coordinate 2,463 of CALYAX010000006.1, read as the reverse complement.
CATTTCCAGTTTTGACAATAATATGGCGATTATTTCCGGCGGGATTGAAAACAAGCAGGACTACACCGATTATGCCAAACATATTCAGAATAATCCCAAGGTTAAAGTGGCTGTTACTTTATTTCAGTGCGGCAGACAGATTGCTGATGCAATTCGAGAACATGTAACCCGCGGGGATTTTAAATTGATTGAGGCAGAAACATTGCAGGAAGCGGTAACCAGGGCCTACTATGAGGTTAAGGCCGCCGGAGGCGATCTGGTCTTGTTTTCGCCAACTGCACCCAGTTTCGGCTATTATAAAAACTTTATGGAACGCGGCCAGGATTTTATGAATATTGTTAATAAACTCGCCTAAAATCGATTTTATTTTGCAAAGATGCAAAAAACTGTTGCAAATTGCAAATCAAAACGCTAATTTAGGCCTGTTGCCGGTTTAGCTCAGTTGGTAGAGCAACGCATTCGTAATGCGTGGGTCGGGGGTTCAAATCCCTTAACCGGCACCATCTAAAAAAGCACCCTCAGGGGTGCTTTTTTAGATGGTGCAATAGATATTACAGCGACCCAGGGCAGCGACAGCAACCGCCGGGAGCAAAAATATCTTTGACCGCAGCGCAGTTAGTTTTGCGGGGAACGCAAAACTTACGGAGCCAGAACCATCACAGCACCCCTGAGGGTGCTTTTTTAGATGGTGCAATAGATATTGCAGCGGTTTAAACACCATCGAAAAAATAGAATCACACTCATTCCGGGATAATGTAAGAAATTTGCGAAGTAAATTCTTCCGGTTCATCTGGCGCATTAAAAAACATCTCAACCAGCATTCCTCCGTAATCTTTGTTTTCAGGCCGGAGAACAAAACGGTAAATGAGTATATATCCGCGGTTATCGGGATTAGGACCTTCACACCTTAAAGTAACTGCGGCCATTGTATTTTCCGTGAGAGTGCATTTTTGTATATTAGTATCTCCTTTATAGCTTGAAACCAGTTTGGTAGGCATTATATGCATATACCAGGTTCCGGTCGATAAAGGAACCATATCTTTGTAGAAAATCGGATTAACAAAATTTTGTTCTTCCGTCCTGAAAGTGCAAGCCGCAATTGCCAGTACCAGCAAAATGTTTATAAAGTTTTTCATGAACAGCCTCCTGATTTTTTTCAATATAGCCTGCTTGTTCTTTTTATCAATAAGGTTTTTTATTGGTACTTTTCGTAGATTAAAATTGAGGAAGCCAGAATATGGTTGACTTTAAATGAAAAATTAGTTATAAACATACGCATCACCGGGATATTTGTATCCGGGTGTTTTTTTTTGCCGCTTAGAAAAAGCGGTTTTTTATTTTTAAAAGAAAGGAAAAATCTAATGTATAGTTTTTTAAAGCTTAATAAAGAAGTTTCAGAACACACATTTGATATTGAGCCAATTGATGTTTTATCAGTGAAAAACAGACTCAAAGATTTAGGATATTATAAAGAGCCCGAATGGGGAATGACAAATTTTACTGACAATCAAATGTTTGACGGCATTCGGAATTTTCAGGAAGACGAAGGGTTAAAGGTAGACGGAGTGATGAAACCGGATGGGGAGACCGAAAACAAGATAAATGAAATCATTGAGAAGAAAAACGGGCAACAAGATAATCCGTCTGCCCAAACAGATCCGAACAAAGAGATTCGTGACCGAATGTATCCGGTAATTAAAGGACACGAACGTTCCGTTGAATTTCCTTATAAAGACCATAAAGGTTGTATAACAGTCGGATTAGGCAGCAATGTTGATAATCCGGAAAAATTTAATTCAATAGAGTGGAAAGATAAAAACGGCCAGTCCGTTAGCAAAGAAGACATTGAGCGTTATTATCAGGAATTAAAGAATATGCAGAATGGGAATTTTAACGCTACGATGTACAAAGATAAAACTTCCTTGCGGATTCCTGAAAATGAGATTCATCGGTTATATGAGGAACATCTTAACAAGGACTTGGATTATCTCAGAAAAACTTTTAAGGATTTTGATAAATTTCCGGCTGAGATGCAGAATGTGCTCATTGACATCAAATATAATACCGGTAACGTTGAGGCTGATAGATGGCCTGAGTTGCATAAGGCTATATCTGAGCGGGATTTGGAAAATATTCAAAAACAGGTTCATCGCAAAGATGTTGGCAAAGAAAGAAATCAGTGGGCGATTGAAACATTGCGCAAAATCAAAAAGCTGGATTATTAGTTCCTTCCGGGATAATTAAGGATTCTTGAGAAGTAAACTCTTCGAGTTCATCAGGGGATCTATATAGCATATTCACCAGCATTCCTCCGTAATCTTTATTTTCAGGCCGGAGAACAAAACGATAAATAAGTATAAATCTGCGATTATCAGGATCAAATTCTTCGCATTTTAAAGTAACCGCTTCCATTGTATTTTCTGTGAGAATACATTTTTGTATAATGGTATCTCCTTTATAGCT